>NZ_JALKAK010000009.1:0-176199 GCF_023015645.1 Pseudohalocynthiibacter sp. F2068 | reverse complement strand
AAAGCCCATGAATATTTGTGATAGCCATCGGATAGTCCCCTATATAACGGTTTTAATGTTTATTTACATAGCCTTGAATATGCGAAACCCGTTTCGTAAAATCTCCAGACATCGCCAAAATAGGTTCGATGACCCGTCTCATCCTTTACAGAGCTCACAACTGCAATGGCACTCTTGCCATCCACGGGTCTGAGCAAAACGAAAACTCGACTTGAATGGCGTGCTACCGCCTCATTCCTACGTGTGGAGACAGATCCATCGGAGTTTGGTGCTTGGCTAGGAACAGAAGCTTCCAGGCCATAACTTATCGCACCGCAAAAGCTAAACGCACCGTTCGACTCGTCCCTTGTCGGTTCTCCGCAAAACGCATATAGTGTGTGGTGGTTATAGCTAGCTCCTTGCAAGAATGTAGTCACAACCACTCTGTCAGGTATTTCGTCGGCATTTATGTCTGCTTCTATCCACGCCAGTTGGTCATAAAGGATGTCGTGAAAACCCAAGACTGGGACGGCACCACTCAACCTAGGGCCTGCAGTTCGTCGTAAACCAAGATCTTCTTCTAGCTTGGGAACCCAATCAAGCCAGCCAAACTCCGTATAGTTAATGTTGAAGAAGTTATCGTTTTCCATCCAGTGAACAATTTCTAAAGGTGGTTTAAACTCGGTTCCTTCGCAGGCGATCTCAAAACCAATTGGGTTTTGGCCAATATCAGCTTCAGCTGCCAATAAAGAAACTGGCACACATAGAGCAATAACAAGCGCCCGCGAGAAAAATATAGTTTGCTTTTTCAAAGTTTTAACCTCCGAATGAAAGGAGTGCTTGAAGAACACATCGCCTAAATTCTACCAGTTCTTGAATCATCATGGCCTATCCCTCCGGCTATTCAATTTTATCGCAACTAAAGAAACGCGGCCAAACTATACCCGCTTGTTCGGCAACTCTATCCTCAGATAGACAACCGACTTGCCCTAGTTCGTGCTCTTCAACAATCTTCCAAAGGCTGCAAACTCGCGGATTCACTCTGCGTTCCTTTGAGTTACGTAGGTCGAGACATTTTCTACTTTAAGAATATCCCGCACCATCAGTTCATCCAAAACACCATTTGCATCAGGGTTCGCGTTGATTACGTACATTATTGCATAATTTCTTACATTTTCAGGTACTTTTAACTGAAGAACTTGCTCCGGTAACAAAATTTATGACATATAATTTTCCTATCAGATTCTACTATTGGTTGATTGAAAATCAAAAAGGATCAATCTGAAATTTAAATTTGCTTCTATTTTTGCACTTGTCCTCTGCGCGGCTCTCGTGAGGCCAGTGCACGCTGAAACCAAACAATATTGTCTGGACACAGAGCCCTATGCGCCGCATGGGCTCATCCTGAAGCTGAGTGGGCAATACTACCGGATTTGTCGCCCGTGGACTGATAATGGAGATTGGCGCCAGCTTATCCTGAGCATAAATCCGGCGTTGGTTCCCGATCTGATGTCGCAACACTCGCCAAGCAACCTCAGGCTTCGTGAAGACACAAGAGATGGTGATTGGTACGCTTTCAGGGCTCGGCTTGACCCGCATGTCGGGACTCGTACCTTTGGCGACGCTGTTTACCAGGCGTATGAATCCGAGATAAGAGGTTCAAACGGGCGTCCTGGCGGCGCGGTATACATTTATTTTCCTGGGGACAACCCAAATTTCCCGAATGTACCAAAGCACCTAGTGACCTGCGGCGGCGAATCCAGGATTGATGAAGGTTGGTCTTTCTCTTGCAATGTCGCACTCCGAAAAGACGGGGTTGTCGCAAGCCTTCTTTTCATTGGAAGCAATGAACGTGGTTTTGCGTACATGGACCATTTTCATGAATTCGCGCAGGACATTGTTCGCGTTCTTGAGGTTGCAAATGTGACAGACGAGATTGATCAACTCTCGGGGTTTCTGGACATCGTGGATTAAGACGTTTCTTACAGCGGCATTTGCAAACCGAGAAATTCAGTACCCGCTTGACGATTAATCCTATCTCTGGCGCCGCGTCACAATAGAACCGCTTTCCGTCTGTCAGAGACTTCAGCAACACAAAGCATTGCCATTGTGGAATTTATCGCTCTTGTTTCTTTACCGTTCGTTCGTTAAAGTATTTAACAATCACGTCATGACGAGGGATCATCCTTCAAACCAAGGATCTCTGGGATCAGGTCGAAGCTTTCTTACTGTAAAGGACAAAATATGACGCGAATTGTCGTGACTGGTATGGGACTGGTAACACCGCTGGGCGTTGGTGTCGAAAACGTTTGGAACCGCATTATTGCGGGCGCATCAGGAATACGCGCAACCCCCCCGGACCTCGCACCAGATATTGCATCCCAGGTCATTGGTGTCGTGCTGGATGCGGCCGAGGATTCTTGCGGCTTTGATCCGCTTGATTGCCTCACTGCAAAAGATTTGCGGAAAATGGACAGGTTCATTCAGTTTACCATCGCCGCAACTGAAGAGGCTGTAACACAAGCCGACTGGAGACCGGAAAGCGACAGTGAAAAGGCGCGAACTGCGACGATCATTGCGTCAGGAGTCGGGGGTTTTCCGGCAATGGCAGACGCCACCCGTCAGGTTGAAATCAGTGGCGCAAAAAGAATTTCGCCGTTCCTCATCCCCTCTTTTCTGGTAAATCTGGCGGCCGGGCATGTGTCAATCAGGCACGGGTTCACGGGGCCAATTGGCGCTCCGGTGACAGCATGTGCTGCGAGCGCTCAGTCCATCGGCGACGGAGCACGAATGATTAGAGCGGGCGAAGCCGAGGTCGCTGTCTGTGGTGGCTCGGAAGCAGGGCTCGACCGGGTTGCCCTGACCGGGTTTGCCGCAGCGCGTGCGCTGGCGAGCGGGTACAACGAAAACCCCACCAGCGCATCGCGGCCTTTTGACCGTGACCGCAGCGGGTTTGTCATGAGCGAAGGTGCAGGCACGCTGATCCTTGAAACACTCGATCATGCCATGAAGCGCGGCGCCACACCGCTGGCTGAAATTGCAGGCTATGGCACAAGTGCCGACGCATACCACATTACTTCGGGCCCGCCCGATGGACATGGTGCAGCGCAGGCGATGAAACTCGCGCTCAGGCAGGCAGGCATTGAACCTCAGCAAATTGATCACATCAACGCGCATGCAACATCGACGCCTGTCGGCGATGCTGCTGAAATAGCTGCCATTAAATCCGTGTTCGGGAAAGACTATCAGGGGGCAATATCTTCAACCAAATCCGCAACAGGGCATACACTTGGCGCTGCCGGTGCGGTTGAAGCGATTTTCACCATTATGGCCCTTAGATCCGGAACCGTTCCACCGACCCTAAACCTCGAAAATCCAGACGAAAACGCCGAAGGCCTCAATCTCATTGGGCCTCACGCCGAGAAGAAAGACATGACATATGCGCTCTCAAATGCCTTTGGTTTTGGCGGCGTAAATGCCTCTACAGTTTTCTGTAAATGGGATGCTGACAAAGAAGTGTAACAACACCTCTGTTAAGTTGGTTGTGGGTTCGGTCACCCACAACCAATCAGATATCAAGCGTGATTTCGCTGCCCTTAACCCAGGACACGCAGGGGCACATCACTTTGCCGCGCTGTTCCGGTGTAAGGCAAACATCTCTGTGGTCAGGGGTGCCTGAAACAAATGCCGTCGCGCAAGAGCCACACTCCCCACGGCGACATTCATAAGAGGCCCAGATTCCGTTCTCTTCGAGAGCTTCCAAAATCGTGGTTCCCGGCACAACGGTGAATTTCATACCTGTTTGCGCCAATTTCACTGTGACCGGTGCATCATCGGGTTTTTGGGTCGCTCCGAAACTTTCGAAGTGGATATTTTCGAAAGCCCACCCAAGCTCCCCCGCCTTTTCGATTGTTGCTTCAATCAAGGGGCGCGGTCCACACACGTAAACCGCAGACTCCTTTGGTGTTTTGCGCAACACATTCTCAAGGTTCAGCGCGGGCTTTGCGCCATCGTCCGTGTAGAGAGATATGGACCCTTCACGCCCCGTTAATGGCAACAACCTTTCAAGGTTGCGCGCCGCATAGTGCACCTCGAACGATTTACCGAGTTTGGTAAGCTTTTCGATCATTGAATAGAAGGGCGTCACGCCAATACCACCTGCAATGATTACACTATGTGCCGCATCAACATCCAGCTTAAACGCATTGAACGGCCCAAATAAAGTTACACCGCTGCCAACCTGCAATTCATCGTGTACGAAAGCTGACCCACCCCGGCTGGGATCGGTTCTGAGCACACAGATCTCATAGCCTTGCCGATCTGAAAGATCGGACGTCAGCGAATAACGCCTAGACAGACCGTTGAACAAAAGCTCGACATGTGCACCGGGTTCAAACTCTGGTAGTGGCCTGCCGTCTGCACATTCCAGACGAAGCCTGACAGTCTCTGCTGCAATCAACTTTTTTTCTCTGACGATCAGATCCATGACCTACCCCTCATGGATTGAAAGGTGACGCATCGAGGTACAGACTCTCGAAGGTGCGGTTCAGTGGCGAAATCGTCCAGTGGGTCGGCCGGAATGTCCACCATCTGCCTGTATTGGCTGTCGCAGCTAGATCTGCGCCGGATTTTAGATCAAGGACGACCTCCCCGCTAAGCCGCAACTGGCGATTGCCTTCGAAGTCCAGAAACACGATGCCCGCACGAGGGTTTGCTGCAAAATTCCCTAAAGTGCCGAACATTGAATTTCCGGGATAGTCTGGAATGCTCAGCGTATCGTTTTGAAGCCTGATAAACCCCGGTTTGCCGCCGCGATGCGAAACGTCAGCGCGGCCACCGGGATATGCGCTTGCCACAAAGAAAGTGTCGGCATCTTTTATCCACTTACGAATCTCGTCTGTCAGGGCTTCGCCTGTTTCTGCCAAAGGCTGCGCAGTGCCTGTATTGACCGGGGTAAGATGCCTGCTCTGAATGTATTTTGGGCAATTGGGATACGCCTCGACCACCGAAAGAACGAGTTTGTTCGATGAGAGGTTCGATACCGTGCCATTCACGCGCAAACGTCGTTTCGTGGCAAGTTCGATGAACAAAGCACCGAGATTGTCACCTGGACGCAGACCCGACAACGACGAAGCCTTATTTGAGGGGCCCGATGCGTCGTCCAACGCCAGCGTTAGTGTCTTGCCAGCCTGGTCTGAAATGGCAAAACCCTTATCCCCCGCAATAAATTCCGCCCAGACGGAACCAGCTTTGTCTTCGCCCCCGACCACGCAGTAGAATTGTTGTGCCAGAAACATCAACGCGTTGCGCGGAATAGCACCTGCGATCAGACGCCCGTGTGCAGCAGCCATCGCACGCTCGCCGGTTAATTCCTGTATTTCGATTTCGCCACGGTGGAATGGTTGTGACATATCAGCCTCCTTCAGTGTCGAATTGGGCGCCACACAGCCTGTGGCGCCCGTCTTTGTTTTTCCGATCAGAACGTTACGATGCGGTAACCTTCATCCAGGTAACGGGACAGATCGATAACGCCCGCTGTGCCTGGAATGGCTTTGTCACCGACCAACTCAAATCCTGCGGATTTCAAATCATCGGTTGCGCCGAAAACTTCAGCGCATCCTTTGCAGGCACCTGCCACGGTGTCTGAAACAGCATTGTAAAGCGCATGGGCTGGGTGCTCTGGGTTGACCAGTTCGCTGGCCCACCGGACGCCTGCACCCTGAAAGATGAGCTCGACTTCCTGTTTCTTATCTTTGAGCTCATAAGCAAGGAACATGGCATTGAAGAGCCGTCCGACCGCCTCTTCCGAGCCTGCTTTGGGGTCGGAATAAACGACGATTGCAGTTTTCGACATAGAATTCTCCTGGGTTGAGTTGACAATTACCGAACGAACGGTAAAAGACAAATGCCTGAGTGGTAAGGTGAGGTCAATATATTTTACCGTTCGTTCGGTAAAATAGTTGTGACAGGAGGTAATTCTGCTATGGGGCGCAAAGCAACCATTGAAGAAAGTGAACTGATGACGCGGCTAAGCCGGGTGTTTCGTGATGTAGGGTATGAAGGTGCCACGCTTACGTCCCTGTCCGCAGAGACCGGGCTGAAAAAAGCCAGCCTTTACCACCGATTTCCCGGTGGCAAAGAACAGATGGCCCGCGAGGTGCTCGAAGATGCTGCAAGTTGGCTCGAGGAAAATTTGCTGTCACCTCTCAGAGGCGACGGGAAACCAGAAGCGCGCATTCGGGCCATGACGCGGAAGCTTGACGAGTTTTACTCTGGCGGGAAACAGGCTTGCCTTTTGAACATGCTGACATCCGCGCGTATTCAGGAAGGGCCTTTCGTTAAACCGATCAAAGATTTGTTCGATTCCTTGATCAGAACTCTCGCGAACCTGTTGTGCGAACACGGGCTTGAGCAGGATGAAGCCCGCCAAAGAGCAGAACGTGCGGTGATGCTCTTGCATGGCAGCCTGGTCCTTTCCCGTGGCACGGGATCGACACAGCCCTTCAAGCGGTTTTTGAAAACTCTTCCAGAAGAATTGATTGGCTAACAAAGACACTTCAGAAAATGAGCTTCAATGGCACCTCCCCTACCCTGCGAGTTGATTTAACCTTCCAATAACGTTGATCTTGGGACAACGCCCGACGAGGTGGTCCAAGGAAAGTTTTGAAAAAGGCCCGGTCCGGCACCAAGTGCCAAAACATGAATCCCTATTAATATGGGTTCTTGGGCGTCCTGTCGTCAGAAAGCGATGCCTGTCTGCGTTCTACTAGCAGTTCGATCGCGTCGGCCAAATGCTCTTCCTGGATATTGTAATCGCCGCGTTCAACACGAAGCTTATGCGCCTGGATCATTACATCGGCATAGCTGCAGCCCATTGGCGGCTCAAACCTGTAAGAGGCTAGCTCAATCAAAAGACCAAGTGGATCTTTGAAATATATTGAATCCATAAACCCACGGTCTTTCGGACCGGAATGTTTGATGCCGCGTTCGTCAAGACGCGTCACCGCCTGCTTGAATGTAGCTTGACTGATCGCGAATGCCAGATGATGGACAGCCCCCGGGTCGGTTGACGTTCGTGTTGAGTCTGGCTTGCGGTTTTCGTTTGTGAAAACAGTGATCAACCGCCCGTCACCGGGGTCAAAGTAGAGATGGCCCTCATTCGGGTTATCCAGGTTTGGCTGATCAAAGATGAAGGGCATGCCCAATACACCTTCCCAGAAATCGATCGAAGTTTGTCGATCTGCGCCAACGATGGTGATGTGATGTACGCCTTGGGTCTGTAGTTTTCGCATGACCATTTCGCCCAATTACTGAATGCCGACAAGCCTAATCCGTTTGTCCTGATCTTGCCAGCATGACCTTCGGCTGGGTTTGACGTTTCACGTATTAGGTTCCTTGTAAAGCGATCCAACCACCCAAAGGCATGGCTGAAAAAAATCATCATGGAATACGATCCAATCATGCTCTAACATTTAGGGCCGACCTTACTGGTTAGCAGATCGCAGGGTTGCGTTATCGCGGAGGCAAGCATGATTAAAGTGCAGGATCTTGGGGTCTTGGATGGCGACGTTCTGTTGTTTGGTGGCCCCTATTCAAATTTAGGCGCCACGCGCGCGTTGATTGCCAAAGCGAAGGCGCTCGGCATTCCGGCGCAACGATGCATTTGCACAGGCGATATCGTTGCGTATTGCGCAAACGCGAATGAAACCGTATCCGAAATCAGGAAATTTGGATGCCCTGTCATCGCCGGGAACTGCGAAAAACAACTTGGAAACAGCGCGCTCGACTGCGGCTGTGGCTTTGACGAGGGAACCACATGTGATCTGTTGGCCGCAGGCTGGTACGCACACGCAAACAACACCGTGAACGCGGATGCGCGCGCATGGATGAACGCATTGCCAGATTTAATCGTGTTCGAACATTTTGGCTGCCGATATGCAGTTATTCATGGCGGCCTTACCAATATCTCCCGTTTCATCTGGTCCACTTCGCCAGAGGAGGTTTTTCGCGAAGAATGCAGTGCAGTAGCGGCCGCCGCAGGACCAGTGGACGTCATCATAAGCGGACATTCAGGAATACCCTTCAGACACGAGATCGACGGGTTTCTCTGGATAAACGCGGGGGTTATTGGCATGCCCCCTCACGACGGTCAGCAAGACACGCGGTATGTCGTGCTCCGTGAAGACGGCGTGTTCTTTAAACGGTTACAATATGATGCAAAGGCAGAATCTGAAGCGATGGTCGCAGCTGGGCTGACGCAGGGATATCATGACTCTCTGTTATCGGGCATATGGCCAAGTGTGGATGTTTTGCCCGATGAGCTACGAGGCTGATCTCGCGGAAATTCGCCTGTAAAAGTTAAAACGCCCTGCCCCAATGGTAAAAATTCATCAGCTTCCTGCCATTGCTATTCGTGTGAACTATGGTGAAGCAGCAACGCTGCTGTATTGATATCGGTCAAAATCCAACTTGCTGGCGGGTCTAGGTAGATTTTGTTCTAACGTATGAGAAGTTTTGAGGGAAAGCAGCATTGGGAAAATGGCAACTGATACTTCGCTATGCGGTTTTTGCTGCTATGGCCACGGTGGCAAACCTTGCGGCGCAACGGCTTGTTCTGAAAACGGTGACTGCTGACCTCCGGCTCGCACTCGCGATTGGTGTTGGGACCATTGTTGGGCTTATCCTGAAATATATTCTCGACAAGCGCTGGATATTTTTTGACACAACCAGCGGAACGGCAACCCATGCGAAAAAATTTACGCTTTACACAGTGATGGGAATTTCAACAACCTTAATTTTCTGGGGTGCTGAAACCGCTTTTTGGATGATCTGGAAAACCGATGCTATGCGCGAGGTTGGTGCAATTCTTGGCCTGATCGTTGGCTATGTCGTTAAGTACAATCTGGACCGCCGATACGTGTTTCAGGATAGCTCCGGTCACTGAATTGGCGTTTAAGTTTCAATTCACGAAAAATGAAACCAGTAAGCCCGGTATCTTCATTTCGTGATCAATACCTTGCATGTTTTGATTTGCGTCAAGTGCCGAGACCTAGCACCATTCTAAGGTGCAATTGAGATAAGCTTCCGCATTGCGGGAACTTAGCAGAGATCGGCACAGACGGGCATGGCCCGGTATGAAATGACGGAGGCGACCTTGAACTACCTGATAACAGGCGGCGCCGGGTTTATGGGCATAAACCTCATCCGGTACCTGCTTGCGCGCGGACATCAGGTTCGGAGCTACGATATAGCCCCGTTCGATTACCCGGAGGCAAACGAGATCTCCGTTCTTCAGGGCGACATCAGGGATCGTTCAATACATCAGCAGGCCTTTGAGGGCGTGGACATCGTCGTTCACTGCGCAGCGGCTCTGCCGCTCTGTAGCCGAGAAGAGATCATGTCGACAGATGTCGAAGGTACACGCAGACTTTTGGACACTGCCGAAAAGGAGAAGATTGACCGGTTCATCCATATTTCGTCCACCGCTGTTTACGGCGTTCCGGACCATCATCCGTTGTTTGAAGATGACAGTTTGATCGGCGTCGGCCCATACGGAGAGGCCAAGATTTTAGCTGAGCAGGTGTGCACTGAGTTTCGCGATAAAGGACTTTGCATTCCTGTTTTGCGTCCAAAATCCTTTATCGGTCCGGAACGCCTTGGTGCATTCGAACTGCTTTATGACTTTGCCTATAACCGCCACAATTTTCCGGTTCTTGGATCAGGCGACAATCGATATCAGTTGCTTGATGTCGAAGATTTGTGTGAGGTGGTTCAGCTTTGTGCAAATAAAGACCAAAGTGCTGTCAACGATGTATTCAATGTGGGGGCCGCGCGCTTTGGAACGTTGCGCCAAAGTTTTCAGGCGGTGCTTGATCGGGCGGGCCATGGCAAGCGTATAATTGGTTTGCCACTGACACCGGCAATCTGGACGCTACGGGTGCTGGAAGCGCTACATCTCTCACCGTTATACCAATGGATTTATGAAACAGCCGGGAAAGAGAGCTTTGTCGGCATAGACAAGCTCGTTGACCGTTTCGAATTTACCCCGAAGTACTCAAACGAAGAGGCATTAATTCGAAATTTCGATTGGTATGTCGCCAACCACGACCGAATTGCTAATGCGACTGGCGTGACACATCGTGTCCCTTGGAAAAGGGGAGCATTGCAGGTGGCTCGCTATGTATTTTGACACGCGAATGATGACGAACACTCTGCTGAAAAGGGTGTTTCAGACTGTTTCTTTAACCATTTTTCTGGGTCTGTTCTGCCATGCAGCATGGGCGCAGTCTGATGAGGTTCTGGAGCAGCAGCGCGTACAATATGACGAAGTTCGCGCTAAGACTATTCTTGAACTGCAGCCATTCAGGCATGAGACAGCGGTGGTTCTAACTGATGCGGATACTGAGTTGAGGTGGGTTTCAATGAATCCCGCAATCAACGGTTGGTTCTTATTGCAAATAGGTACATTTGACAGCAGAACCGCGCCGACAAGTTACCATATCGAGAATCCGAATCCGACCGGGCAAACCGTCAGGTTGGAAACCGGCCCCAACCCAACCCTAATCCTGAATGACGAGACAGGAACCGAATTCTGTGCGCCATGGGCGGACGGACAAAGCGCGTTAAACGAGGCGCGCGAAACCGGCCTGCCCTTCGCGCCCCTTTGCGGAGGTCGGCTTTATCTGCGCAATCAGGTATCCGGTTCCCGCACAAGTCTGGAGCGAACGGCAGAATTTTTACGGGACCATTTCTGGGGCGGAGAAACCATCGTTCGCTTTGTGCGCGACAGTTTCTTCAGGGATAGCCAGTTTGAAACAAGCGAAGAACTTGAGGCGACCGGGTTCGGGCGACTTGCCGTGGGGCCCGGAGCAGCAGCAATAGACGCGCCGCTTGAAGAACGACCCGTCATAGCAACGCAAACGGAGCTTGGACTTAGCGGAACCGATGGACATCGGATGACTTTGGGGCTTTGGTATCCCGTCATCGGCTTGCCCGGTGTCTTTGCAAGCGCGATGCAGCCAAAAGCCATCAGTGAAGCTGTAACGCAAGGCCCGGGTGTGACAAGCGCATTGGATTGGGTCGAAGCCCGCGCCATCACTTATCTGGTTGCTTTCGACCTGGGCCGTTTTGACCTTAACTTTGCTTTGGGCACGGATCATCCAGGGCTTGGATGGTCGCCCCGGCCACCGTCACGTATAAGGCCACGCGGAGTGCCGGGGCCTGATGGTATAAATTCGCCGCGACCGCTTGTGACCCTCGGAATGGTCAACCCAGCGCTAGCCGACCGAACAGTCGCTGTTTTCACTGGCGGGTTCAAGCGTGCGCATGGAGCCTTCAAATGGGGGGACTACATATCAATCAACTTTGGAACCCACTATGGGTTCATTGAAAACGGAACGATCCTGAGCAAACTACAACCTAGTCTTTCAACCCTTTACGTGCTTGCGGATGGCACGATCGGAATGAAAACGTGGACGGAAGACGACAATGTATTGCTGCCGCAGATCAGGTTCGCCCGCCAGAACGGCGTACCCCTTTTAGAAACCGATCCGGAAACCGGCCTTGGTGTCCCCGGGGCATTGGTGACGCGCTGGGGGCCGGGCAATTGGTCTGGGTCGGCTGACGCAAAACTTCGCACTCTGCGCGCAGGTGCGTGCCTTCGTGAATCTGAAGGGGAAAGATATTTGATCTACGGATATTTTTCCACGGCGACGCCCTCAGCCATGGCGCGAACCTTTCAGGCCTATGGATGCAAATATGCGATGTTGCTCGATATGAACGCGCTCGAACACACCTATCTTGCGCTCTATGTGCGCCATGAAGGAGACCTGCTCGTCGAACATCTGGTTCCGGGAATGCGTCTGATTGACAAAAAAGCGCGTGATGGCAGCCTGATTCCAAGATTCTTGGGGTTTGTTGACAATCGGGACCTGTTTTACCTGACACTTCGGGAGGAATAATCACAATGCGTGGCCTTGCGATAATATTAGTTTTTTTACTTGTCGGCCTCGACTCAACCGTCGACGCCCAAACAACCCTACAGCAGCGCAATGAGCTTTTATTTCAGCAAATCAACCAGGTACATCGCCTAAGTGATGTTGAAATGAGCCAACTAAGACGAATATTTCAACGTTCCGGGTTTATCGGTCAGGGCAACCCTGCGATCACGAACCATCCGCTTACACCTGAACAGTGCCGCGCACGTATACCGGATGGAACCAACGGTTATAACAATGCCAGAAACGAGAGGGTTTGTGGCGACCGTTACATGGCGCCGCTTTATGATCCGCGCACACAACAGCCAAGAGACGCGACGGCCTGCATTGACCAGTTTGAGTTCCCCAACATTCCTTGCACCTACCCTGTGGTCTGGACAAAAGCGGCTGAAGCCGCAGAGATTTGTGCTGCCGTGGGTAAACGCCTTTGCGATGCCCATGAATGGGAAGGTGCCTGTGCAGGTGCGCTGGAACCACCAGACTATCGGTTTGATCTGGCGGCAGGAGTTTCGGCAGGAACTGCCGTAAGGCGCATGCAGGCAGCGCATAACGCCAGATACGCGCCCAGCAAAAGCTGGAGCTATGGTCCCGAATATGAACGCGGAACATGTGCCGCCGCGAGTCAGAAAAGCGCGACATGCGGCGGCGGTGGATTTCGGAGCTGCGGGTCAAATACCTATCCAACCGGAAGTTTCCCGAATTGTCGCAGTGCGCTTGGTATTTATGATCTGAACGGAAACGCAGCCGAGCATATGAACCTGCCGCTCTCGCCCGGCCAGATGGCCAGCCGTGGCAGCACGACACTCGGCGTGACCGAGATGAAAGGCAGTTGGTTCATATTTGACAGATATCGCGCCCATCCGGATTGGTGCCGCTGGAGGGCCCCGTTCTGGCACGGCTCACGGGTAATGAGTTCTGGTAGTCACGCGAATTATCATCTGGGATTCAGGTGTTGTAAAACCATAGACTAACCAGCCCGTTCATTCATCACTTAACATTTAAAAATAATGATATCAGTTGCTTAGAGAGATCAATAGATCCTGCGCATTGGTAATTGGCCCTTCTTCGCTGACGATTTGCGCCAATTCCGGGTTCTGCATAATGCTTGTCAAAGATTGGGCATTGCCATTCACGAATGCGGTCTGGCTCACAAGTCTTACGCCGTGACTATAATCTGCATAACGCGCTCCGTGCACAGTGCTAAGCGGCTGAATCGGAATGCCATTGGTCCGGTGCCAGCCATAGATCGCAACCTTACCGGGTGCCGCACGCAGCCGCATCGAAAACACTAGGTCTTTCTTCTGGCCCGCTGTCAGCGCATCAAGAGACCTGCCTGAGCGCGCGCGCATCGTGTCGACAGTCGAATTGTGTTGCATCAGATAAGATGTCGACGTCATCTGATTGGTCGGGCTCATCGGACTAGGCTCCAAATGTACAGCGGCCTGTGAATAGATCGCGTCAACCATTTTCGTTGTCGGAAGGAAAAATCCAAACCGCACCGCAATTCTTGCGGCAGCTGGCAGCCCCATCGGGACACGCACAAAGTCACGATCATGACCGATTGCAAGATAATCCGGCGTAACGCAGATCGTTACTTGGGCGTTTTGTCCGTCCGACAACTCCCCCTCGAATATAACCGGTGTAAGTTTGCGCAAAAAAGCAGGAATGTTTCCATCTAAAACCTGCTCAGCGACAACCTGATCCCGCTCAGAACCGCTTAGGTGAAGCAATCGGTCCATAACGACACTCCCCACCAATGCACGCGCCGCACGCGCCGGAATTTGCTTTGTTAACTGGCTGTTACACTCGGCTGCTGATGCACTAAAGTTGATCATAGCTGGAAAAATTATAAAAGCGATAAAGACAAAAAAGTTGATCCGCCCAGTAATGGAAAGTCTTTTCATATGCTGTCCGTGTTCCAATTATTTTTTTTAGAGTGATACTCTTTGCCAAGAAAACTGGATTTCAGTCAAGTCGGGCCGATCAGGCGGGCGGAAATCCGCTAGTCACCGCTACAATTTAGCGATATGGAAATCAGCTTGGATACGACTATTCTTTTACATTTTCACCTCGATATCTCGACAATATCTGTCAGCGCATGCGTTCATGGTCCACATTCTTCCGGCAAGCTAAACATTGATTGGCCTTAAAGTATCTTTCTTTGGACAAAAAAATGACCCTAAGAAACGCGAGGCTTCAAACGATAAAACTGATGCAAAATCAGACAGGCGACGACAGAGGTTATTATGAATCTGGCTTCTCAATACGAACCAGGACATGCGGAGAATCGTTTTCCGCCGTCTGAAAGTAATTTGAAAAACGTTGGTCTGTTTGTCCTTCGCGACGAACACCGGATTGCGGAACCAGCCTTTCTTTTTTCGGCAAACGCACTGCGCATCACGTGCGGCGTCTGCAGTGGCGAAAAGATAGAGAGTGTCGAGGATTTTATCGCAGGTGACACGTTGAAATTGGCCAGCTCGGCAAATGCGAAACCCGCATTTCTTAGCGGTTCAGAAAATCAGATCGTGATTACGATGGCCAGACCTGTCGACGTGGGTGCAAACCAGTTTGTTGGCAACAACGTTCACCCGATCGCACTGATGTCTGAAAACGGCCGCGCATTGAGCGGCTCAATCGTTGCGGACACATCAACAACACAAGGCTCTGTTTTTCTTTTACTCTCTGAGGAGATGGAGCCGAACGTTGAATACACCATCCTTTGGTGTGGCCCAAACTAATGCCTCTTGGGTAAATGTTTACCCACCCCCTGCTAAGCATTTTTTTTGGCATGGTGTTTCTCAAAGAAATGTGACCCAGCGCGCTTGCGTAAAGGCATTTCATCGGTGATAAATCATATAGATTTTCACCAATATGAAAGACAGCATGTCACCTCTTATGGTTTTGAAAGCACTGGCAAACGACAAACGCCTGAAAATCATGGAATGGGTCCTCTCTCCGGAGGAGCATTTTCCACCGCAGCAAGATGGCGATCTTGTTGAAGACGGGGTTTGCGTCGGATTTATCACCGAAAAAATCGGTCTTTCGCAGCCAACTGTAACGTCACATATGAAACAGCTCGCCGATGCTGGACTGGTCACCTCTAAGCAAATTAAAAACTGGGTTTTTTATAAACCTGACAGGCCTGCCATTCGCCGTGCAATGTCTGAGATTGGCACGTTGCTGGATTTGGACAGGCAGTCGTAAAAAACGATGTCTCAAAAATCGAAAAGCCATGTGACTTTGACAATTGAGAGCTTCAAGACCTTTGGGAACTGCGTGGACGCCGTCGGGACTGAGGCCTTTCCCAAATTGCTAAGCCAGCTCTGCGCCGATCTCTGTTTGGCCGATGCGGTTTATCTTTGTGCCTTTTTTGACCATCAAAAGCCGGTTCCCCTTTACGCAAATCACGATGATGAAAAAAACTCGGACCGCCTTAAAGCTCTACAACGATGTTGCCTATGTTCTGAATCCCTTTTTCAAGTGATTTCAGGATAAGCTTGGCGACGAGGTTATTCGCCTCAGTGACTTTGCGTCTGATAATTTCAAGAAAAGCGAGTATTACCAGCTTTTCTACTAGGCGATGGGGTTGCGCGACGAATGCGGCCTGATGATCCATATCAGCGATACTGCCGCATTGTTTTTCTCGTTCGGGGTTCATCAAAAGGGGCATCGGACGCGCCCGGCGCAACTGCGCATGGCACTGCCCTTCGTCGTGTCACTTGCCAAAAGATACTGGACGGTTCTGACACCGGAACGCACGGACGGCACCGGGCGGCTGGCGGCCCATCTTGACGCCGCATTTAATGCGTTTGGTTCAACAATACTCAGCCCCCGCGAAGGAGAGATTGTACACATGATCCTGCGGGGGCATTCAAGCAAAGCCATTGCCAGGGCCTTTGATAACAGCCCCGAGACCATCAAGGTGCACCGTCGGCGTGTTTACACAAAACTGCAGATTGCCTCGCAAGGAGAGCTACTTTCGCTCTTTTTGTCAGCCCTTTCCGCCGCACCGCCTTCAAGCACGAAAGACCCGCTGGTACACTTCAACATTGCACAGGAGTAACACTGCACTGCGTCTATTCAAGCTGGACAATGGAAAGCTGCACATCCTCGTCACCAAGCACGGTCGTGGTATGGCCTGATCCCGAAACATCTTCCATCCGCCATATCGCACCGGCACCAAACTCGCGAACCTCACCACTACCTGCTTCCACTCTTAACCTGCCCGACAGGCAGAACCCGACCTGCCTGCGCGGCGAAGGATGCTTTGCACCACCCCATCCCGCGGGAAGAACAAGATATAACAGATGCTTGCAGTCTTCTTTTTGCGAGATCGGCATTGTCGGTGCGGGTGGTGCAAAATCACCTGATGACAGTGGAATTTCTACATCCGCGAAGTACGAAACACCGTTTTCGTCCTCAGTCATGTGCAAATATTGCATGATGCTGATCTCTTTCTTCCAAAATGTTTCTGGCAAGATATCTGAAAAGCGCTTCTTATTGTAATGGCTGGTTTCAATATCTTGGTAGGGTTGGCCTTTGTCACTGAAGTCCGTCCCTCTGTTGATACAAACGAAAACACTTGATCAAACCCGTCTGCGTGGCCATGCTATCTGACTGTAAGCAAAACACACCAGCCGACGGGCCATGAACAACAGTTTCAAAGACCATTTCCCGCTGCGAAAATCCCGCGCCCATGAGGTGACGGGCCCCACTGCCCTGAGTTTTGCCGCAATCGCCTGTGGGCATGGGGGAAAAGGCGCGATGTGGATCGTGGAAAGCTGGCAGCAGGAAACGCTCAACCCTGTTGGCCTCGCCCCTTTCTGTGATCCTGCAAAGGTGGTTCTGGTGCGTGCGGATAGCCCCATCGATGTGCTGGCCGCCTCTGAAGAAGCCTTACGCTCGGGTGCGGTCAGCACTGTTGTTGCGGAACTGACCAAACCCTTAGGCCTGACGGCCGGGCGGCGCCTGCAATTGGCCGCAGAGGCGGGAAAGACGACGGGTGTCTTCATTATTTCTGACGGGATGGGCAGCAACGCAACAGAAACCCGCTGGCGGTGTTCGCCAGAATTTGACGCGCAGGACTCGACTCTTCAGCGGTGGGAACTTATTAAGAACAAATCGGGAACATTAAAAGTTTGGAGAGTCCGCTGGGATGCAGAAGCGCGTCGTGTCATTGTGGTTTCCGAGGCTGGCGAGTGACCGCTTTTTGCGCGCACGCACCATGGACGCGCCCTTTGCCCTGACGCTTCGCGAAAACAACACCGAGCGGCTTTATTGTCTGAACATGAAAGCCGAAGAGCTGGGTCTTAGACGCGGCATGGGGTTTTCCGATGCGCGTGCGCTTTTTCCCGACTTGCAGACCTGCCCTGCCGATCCGCGTGCTGACAGCCAGTTTCTACGGGCTCTTGCCCGTTGGGCCGCGCGCTATTGCCCCTGGGTCGGGCAGGAAGGCACGGACGGTCTGGTTCTGAACATCACCGGCTCGGCCCATCTGTTTGGGGGCGAGGCTGCACTGCTTGCAGATATGCGCGCACGGCTGTCGCGGGCGGGGCTGACGGCACGGCTCGGGCTGGCCGATACCCGTGGTGGCGCATGGGCCCTGGCACGGTTTGGTGAAGGGGTCGCCCTGCCCGACAAAACGCTGGAAAAGATCGCCCCCCTGCCGGTTGCTGGTTTGCGATTGTCCGGGTCGGTCTGCGACACGCTGCAGCGTCTGGGCATCAACAGCATTGCCGATCTGCACGCCCTGCCCCGTGCCACGCTGACCCGGCGCTTTGGCCGCGAACCGCTGCTGCGGCTTGATCAGGCCCTTGGCGACCAGCCAGAGGATGTCTCGCCCCTACCTGATCCGCCGCGCTACAGCGCGCGCCTGAGCCTGCCAGACCCAATCGGCCTTGCCAGCGATGTCATGGCAGGGCTTGAACGGTTGCTGGGGCAACTCTGCGCGCGATTGACCGACAGGGAACAGGGTGCGCGCACCCTGCAACTCACATTGCGGCGCGTTGATCAGGCCAGCCAGCAGGTAGAACTGCGCCTCGCCCGGCCCCTGCGTGATCCGGCCCGCATCCTGCCCTTGTTTCAGAAAGGCGTCGAAACCGTTGATGCCGGCTTTGGTATTGATCAACTGCGTCTTGAGGCCACCTTGGTCGAAGACCAGCCCTTGCGCCAGATCAGCCACGCCAGCAGCGGACCAGACGACAAACTGGATGACCTGATCACGCGCCTTGGCAGCCGGATCGGGCTGGACAATATCATCCGGTTCCTGCCCGCCGACAGCCATATCCCGGAACGCAGCTATATTACCGCATCGGCTGCCTATAGCGCGCCCGGCGGCGCATGGCCTGTACTACATCACCGCCCGTTGCGCCTGTTTCCGCCAGAACAGATCGCCGCATCCGGGCGCACCCCGCCGCGCGGGTTTCGCTGGCGGCGCATGGCGCTGTCCACGGCGCGCGCCACGGGGCCGGAACGCATTGCGCCCGAATGGTGGCTAGAGGATGAAGCATGGCGCACCGGCCTGCGTGATTACTGGATGGTGGAAACCCGTCAGGGGCGGCGGCTGTGGCTTTTCCATACCCCGCAAAACCCCGGCTGGTATGTGCAGGGGGAATTTGCATGACTGCACCACAAGCCCCACGTTCACACGACAATGGGTACAATCGCGGCTATGCCGAACTTTGCGTGACCTCGAATTTTACCTTTCTGACCGGGGCATCGCACCCCGAAGAGCTTGTGACACGTGCTGCGGAACTCGGCCTTGCAGCCATTGCCATCACCGACCGCAATTCGCTGGCGGGTGTCGTGCGGGCCTGGGCGGCCCTCAAGGAACTGAAACGTGAATCGACAGAGGATATCCATATCCGTTCAAGTCAGCGCATTGACCCAAGCAGTCGGCAGGATATTGGCAATCACGTCATGCTTGCCCGCCCAGCGCAACGGCCCTTACCGCGCCTGATTGTCGGGTGTCGTCTGGTGTTGCGCGCCAGCCCGGTTGACTGGCTGGCCCTGCCTAAAAACCGCGCGGCCTATGCGCGGCTTTCCCGATTGCTGACCCTTGGAAAACGCAGAGCCGAAAAAGGGGAATGCCACCTGACCCTGAGCGATTTTCTGGAAGGTGCCAAGGGGATGATCCTGATTGCCCTGCCCCCGAAAAAAGCAAAACAAACAGGTCCAGAGCAGCACGATGTCATGATCCATATCCGCCGCACGGCCACCCATTTCCCCGGTCATGTTTTTCTGGGGGCTGCCCCCCGGTATGACGGCCGCGATCAGGCTTATTTTGACCATTGCGCGCGCCTTGCCCATCGCTGCGCGGCCCCGATGGTTGCGGTTGGCGATGTCATCATGCATCACGGCAAACGCCGCCAATTGGCCGATGTGCTGACCTGCATGCGGGAACATATAATGATCGAGGATATCGGCACGCGCGCGCTCCCCAATGCGGAACGCCGGCTGAAAGGACCAGACGACATGGCTCGGCTGTTCCGCCACCACCCCGCCGCGATCAGCCGCAGTCTTGAAATTGCAGCCCGCTGCACCTTTGATCTGGGGGAGCTGTCTTATGAATACCCCGATGAAATAAGCAATGGCGAAGCCCCGCAGGACCGGCTTGCGCGCCTGACGCACGAGGGGCTCGCGCGCCGCTACCCTGACGGGGTGACAGACCATGTGCGCGCGCTTGTTGCAAAGGAACTGAGGCTGGTCGAAAAGCTTGGGTTTGCCGCCTATTTCCTGACGGTGCATGACATTGTCGAACACGCGCGCAGTCTGAACATCCTTTGTCAGGGGCGCGGATCTGCTGCAAACTCCATCCTCTGCTATGCGCTTGGTATCACCGACGTCGGACCCGAGGTCATCACCATGGTGTTTGAACGCTTCATGTCCGAACACCGGGGCGAGCCACCTGATATCGACGTCGACTTTGAACATGAGCGCCGCGAAGAGGTCATCCAACATATCTACGAGCGCTATGGCCGCCACCGCGCCGGGCTTTGCGCCACAGTGATCCATTTTCGCACCCGTGCCGCGATACGCGAGGTGGGTAAAGTGATGGGGCTAAGCCAGGATGTGACCGCCAGCCTGTCAGGGCAGATCTGGGGCATGTCGGGCGGCGGTGTTGATGAAAACCGGGTGCGCGAGCTTGGCCTTGACCCCGCAGACCGGCGGCTGGCCCAGACCCTGCGCCTGATCGGAGAGTTGATCGGCTTTCCCCGGCACCTGTCGCAGCACGTGGGCGGCTTTGTCATTACCAAGGGCCGGCTGGACGAACTCTGCCCGATTGAGAATGCCGCGATGGAAGACCGCACCGTTATTGAGTGGGACAAGAATGACATCGACGCCCTTGGCATTCTGAAGGTCGATGTGCTGAGCCTCGGGATGTTGACTTGCATCCGGAAGTGTTTTGATCTGATTGCCGGTCACGGGGGCGAACAGCTTTCTATCGCCACGGTGCCGCAGGACGACACCCCAACCTATGAAATGCTGTGCAAGGCTGATGCTGTTGGGGTCTTTCAGGTCGAAAGCCGGGCGCAGATGAATTTCCTACCCCGGATGAAACCGCGTAAGTTTTATGACCTTGTGATCGAAGTTGCGATCGTGCGGCCCGGCCCCATTCAGGGCGGCATGGTGCATCCCTATATCAACCGCCGCCAAGGGCGCGAGAAACCGGAAATCCCGTCAGAAGCGTTGCGCGGTGTGCTGGGCAAAACGCTTGGTGTGCCCCTGTTTCAGGAACAGGCGATGCAAATCGCCGTTGTCGCGGCTGGATTTACCGCAGAAGAGGCGGATCGCCTGCGCCGTTCGCTTGCCACCTTTCGGCGGATGGGCACCATCGGCACCTTTCGTGACCGGTTTATCAATGGCATGCTCGAGCGTAATTACACCCCCGATTTTGCAGAGCGTTGTTTCAGCCAGATCGAAGGCTTTGGTGAATACGGCTTTCCCGAAAGCCATGCAGCCGCCTTTGCAATGCTGGCCTATGTCTCAGCCTGGCTGAAATGCCACCATCCTGCGGCCTTTGCCTGTGCCTTGCTGAACGCGCAACCCATGGGGTTTTATGCCCCGGCCCAGATCGTGCGCGATGCGCGTGAACATCAGATCGAGGTGCGCCCGATCTGTGTGAACAACAGCCTGTGGGACAACACGCTGGAACGCCGCCCGGACGGCGCACTTGCCCTCAGGCTGGGATTTCGCCAGATCAAGGGGCTGCGAGAGGATGACGCGAGTTGGATCGTGGCGGCACGCGGCAATGGTTATCCGGACCCAGAGGCGCTTTGGCTGCGGGCCGGCATTACACCTGCTGCGCTGGAACGGCTGGCCGAGGCGGATGCGTTTTCCGACATGGGGCTTGGGCGGCGCAACGCACTTTGGCGGATCAAGGCCATTCGCAGTCAACAGCCCCTACCCCTGTTCAATGACCCGATTGAAGGCGAAGGCATTGACGAGCCCGCCGTCACCCTGCCCGCCATGCATCTGGGGCAAGAGGTTGTGGAAGACTACGTCGCCATGCGCCTTAGCTTGCGCGCCCATCCGATGGAACTTCTGCGCCCCTCGATGCCCGGCCTTATCCCGCACGGCGAGTTGGCTACGGCCTCTCTGGGGCGCGCTGTCGTCTGCGGCCTTGTGATTACCCGTCAGCGCCCCGGCACAGCCTCGGGTGTCGTATTTCTGACGCTGGAAGATGAAACAGGTGTCAGCAACGTGATTGTCTGGCCAAAGGTCTGCGCGCATTATCGCCGTGCGGTAATGGGCGGGCGGCTGCTGCGGGTCACCGGCTATCTGCAACGCGAAGGTATTGTTGTGCACCTGATCGCGCAGCGTATTGAGGATATGTCTCACAGCCTTGCGCTGCTTGGCCACCCAAATGCAGACAGCATTGGCCAGACCCAACCGCAGGCAGACGATGCCCCGCGCAGAACCGCGAAAAAGCCCGCCGCCCGCGCATACCACCCAAGGGATCAGGCGAAGAAATTATTCCCAAGCCGGGATTTCCATTAGAAATGCCAAGCGGCCAAGGCGAATGAACGGGGATGCCCTATTCGCATCAAACCTATGTTGGTCTGCGAAAAATTGTCAGAATTTCATCGCGACAAATACTGGCACGGAATTTTCCGTGTACGCCTGTTACCCCGAATTTGTTAATAAAATGGGTATATTCCAGCCCCAGATTATACTTGTTTTCCGCACCGCCAAAAGCATGGCCAATATCCCAGCGCAGTTGCGGGGAAAACACGATTTGACCGTCCACACCTGCCCCCTGATCACCGATGAAATCGACAAACCCTTGAGCGCTGAACTTCTGGCTTCCAACCTCAAAACGGCGCATTCTACACGAAAGTCGCCTGATAGGTCGTGTCCAGATTGCGATCGAAAGGATCGGTAACATTGTCGTAAGCGTAGACCCCGAAAGTGAACACGTTGAAACCGGGCACATTAAAGCTTGCACGCAGCCCGTAGAGCCCCACAAGAAAATCATCGCCCTGGTTAATGCCAAAATCCGGACCAATATCACTGATGAAACCGGACTCCCCGAAACTCAACCCCAACGCGCTGCCGTTCAGGTGCCCGTAGATTTCGCCATAACGACTGCTCTGGGTATTTGTTGAGGGTCCGTCGTGATCGCTGAACAAATCAACAAAGAAAAAGACATCACCATGTTCAAATGCTGTGAAGTGTTCCAGCGTAATCGGTGTGCGCGCTGTTTCATCTAACCCGTTGCGCCCAAGACGGTAGCCATCACCAAAGTGAAGCTGTGCTTCGGTGGTAGAAAAGGCTTGCACGCCACTGCCGGCCAGCGTGCTGGCAACGACCACTGCGGTAGCCGCGATATTTTTGTGTAATAATTTTTCCATGCGTAGTGCCTTTCTGCTTTTCCATTTGATCGTCGTGATGATTGTCTCTTTTCGTTCGTTAGCTTTTTTGAGTTTACGGCCATCCAGCTTTCACGGGCTGTTATTTCTCTGTGAAACGGCTTCAAAAATTCTTGTATTTTTTGTGTTCACCCGCGCCGGTGGAAATCGACTTCTTTGCTAAAGGATGGCTACTTTGGCGGCGGCACGTCACAGCCAAGGCATCTTTCACTTTGCAAGCCTGCCAATTGTCGGTCAAACAGAGTATTCAGGGAAAAAACCGCAAAAACAGGAAACCATCGCATGCAGCAAAATTCGATTTCCATCACTCCGGCGTGGCCCAGCATGCTGTTCCTGTGTGAATGGGCAGAGCACGCAACTCATGCTCCAAACATTGTCTCGCATATTAATGAACTTGCATCTGGTTACAACGAGCCAATCGCAAGCGGTGTCGCCAAATCCGCGAAACCGGCGAAGGGCCTTATAGAAAGCCCGCTGAACCTGTTCACAACCACAAAGAACGAAAGCCTTCTAAAACTGGTCAACTGGATATCGAACAGCGTTAAGGTTGCAGTCAGCAAAGTGAACGGCGATCAGGTTCCTCCAGAGCGTTTGCAACTTGAGTTCTCGCAGAGCTGGTTTCACATAACGAATGATGGCGGCTTCCATGACGCGCATACACATGGTGCATGTTCCTGGTGCGGCATCTATTATCTTGTCGCCGGTGAAGCGGGCGAAGTCAGTGCAGACGGCAATGCTGTGGCTGCAAATGGCATTAACCGGTTTTACAGCCCTCTCAGCAGCGGCGGGTTGGTCCGTGACTACGGAAACGCCTATCTCGGACGCGGCTTTCTGGACGTCCAGCCACATGACGGGCGGCTGGTGATTTTTCCGTCATATCTGTTACACAGCGCCCTTCCCTACACTGGCGAAACAGACCGGATCGTGATGGCATTCAACACCCGCACTCGGGCCATGTAGGGTTAAAAAAAACAGCCGGGATCGCGGTACAGCGAAGGGATCAGAGCCGGTCGTCACCGTGCCAGAACCAAATCAACCTTTAGACCTCCAAGCCGGTCGCTTTCGCTCAGACGCAGGGTGCCACCATGCCCCCGCGCAATATCAATTGCGATTGACAGTCCAAGACCAACACCGCTGCCTTTGTTTTGGTTGCGGCCAGGTTCTAGACGCGAAAACGGCTTTAACGCTTCTTCTCGGTCTTCAGGCGCAATACCCGGGCCATCATCCTCCACAGAGATGCGCACCGCTTTTTCGGTAATAGCAACGCTGACTTCGGCGCGCGTCCCGTAGCGCACGGCATTGCCAATAAGATTATCAAGCGCACGGCCAATCGCCGTAGGCCGCACCAAGACCTCCCCAGCCCCCTCTTCGGAAACGAGTTGCACATCTTTGCCCGCTCGCTCCGCGTTTTCAACGGCCGTGCGAGCGATCACCATTGGATCTGAGAGCACCAGTTCATCCCCAGCGGCACCCCGGGCAAAGTTCAGGAACCCGTCCAGAAGCCGCTCCATTTCTGCGACGTCCTGCAACATGGCATCAACATCTTCATTTTCGTCCACCATAGACAAACCAAGTTTGAGGCGCGTCAACGGGGTGCGCAAATCGTGGCTGACACCAGATAGCATAAGGGTACGCTGTTCGATCTGCCTTTCGATACGCGACCGCATATCGAGAAACGAGCTTCCGGCTGCCCGCACTTCAAGCGCACCAGACGGGTTATAGGGAACTGACCTGCCCTTCCCAAAGGCTTCCGAAGCAACGGCAAGCCGTTTGATGGGGCGCAGCTGGTTGCGCAAAAACAAATAAGCAATCACGGTCATCAACAAGCTCACAGCGATCATCAGAACTAACAATTGGTGCGGATTGGTTGCGGACACACGGGACCGCGAGAATTCTACCGCCATGTTACCGTGGCGCGTTTCAACCTGTAAATGCACGATATCGCTGTCACCTTGCAGATCTATGACCGATATCGGCAAGCCACCGCTGCGTAGCGTTTCAATGACTGTGATGCCTGTAAGATCGGCGAAGTCACGTTTGTCCGCAGTCGCACTGGTACCGGCTCCCGGCAATGTGATCGTCATTTCCAGTGGATCAGCCAGAGCCTTTGAACCTTCCTGCGCCTCTTCAAGCCTTTCCTCAGCCTCGATCTCATCGAGAAGATACGCGAGTTCCAGCTCAACGTTTTGCGTCATCTGCTGTGTCACACGGTCAAAATGGCGCTGGATAAAGACGATGGACACAACCAATTGAATTGTGACAATCGGCACAATCAGAATAAGTGCGGCACGCCCATACAGGCTGCGTGGCATGAAACGTTTGAGCCAACCGAAAAACATGACAAAAGACTAGCGATACCATCGACAAACGGAAAGCAGGATTATGAGCGCAAAAGAGAATGTTCCACCGCCGACCGGCGTCGCAGAAATGCTGGAGCCTGGATTGCGTCGTATTCTTGCGCCAAACCCATCGCCAATGACGTATCACGGCACGAATACCTATCTGGTGGGCGAAAGCCATGTTGCGGTAATTGACCCTGGGCCAGACAGCCCTGCACATCTCTCAGCCATCCTGAACGCGGTGAATGGCCAAAAGGTAGAGGCGATATTGGTCACTCATAGCCATCTGGATCATTCTCCCCTGTCGCGGGCTTTGTCGGAAAGAACCGCAGCTCCCGTCATGGCCTATGGCGACAGTCGCTCTGGGCGGTCGCAACTGATGGAAAAACTGGCCGCATCAGGCCTTGTCAAAGGCGGAGAAGGCGTTGACCCGGCGTTTGCGCCTGACGTGACGCTCGCAGACAATCAAGAAATCAAATCCGCCGAATGGAGTCTGCGAGCGCTCTGGACACCCGGGCATTTTGGAAATCATCTTAGCTTTGTCTGGGGGAATGCGGTTTTTACAGGAGATCACGTCATGGGATGGGCCAGTTCGCTGGTGTCTCCGCCAGATGGTGACCTGACCGCGTTTATGGCATCTTGCGCGCGTCTGGCAGCAAGAAATGACAGAATATATTACCCGGGCCACGGTACCCCGGTTACAGAGCCAAAGGCGCGTATCGACTGGCTGATCAGCCACCGCCACAGCCGGGAAGCGGAAATACTGCGCGCCCTGTCCAAAGGCCCGCAAAGTGTAAAAGCTCTGACCGCAGACATGTACACAGATGTTCCCGCTGCCCTTTTGGGTGCTGCAGCACGGAACGTGTTTGCGCACCTGATTGATTTGTCTCAAAGATCACTTGTGAAGACTAAAGGTGAACTTGCGATTGACGCAGTTTATTCGCTCATTTGACAATTGTAGCAGATTCCGGTGCTTTTGTGATAAAACCCTCTGGACGCCGCAAAAACCTATCGCTATATCGTGCGTCGTGTTCCGGCGTAGCTCAGCGGTAGAGCAGTTGACTGTTAATCAATTGGTCGTAGGTTCGATCCCTACCGCCGGAGCCAAATAATCATACATTATCAATTACTTATTGATTAGTTGAGTTTGGCAAAGTTCATATGAATGTTTCACGAAAGAGTGAGGCAAACGTTTAAGTGTGAATTTTTCGCTGCTACTCTGGCCAGCAAATTCAGTTTTTTACTATTAGTAACAAACACCATATGTTGCTTGGCGCTCTTCACCACCTCGTCAGTCCGGCTTTCGTTACCCCTTGGCACCAGAAATTTCGCGTGCCATTTTTGGTGATGCGCCCTACCGTCCGCATTGCGGCCCTTTCCAGCACCGATGGAGTAATAATGAAATCGATCGACCAGACCCTGCTGGTGAACATCAGAAAAAAGTTCGCGCAGGTCGACCATTGTCCGCAACAAGGCCCACGCGTCTTTTTCGAAAATGCTGGTGGCGCCTTGACGCTGAATTCTGTGGTTGAGTGCTCAGCTCTATATGCCTCGATCCCCGACAACCAGGGGCGTGACAATCCGGCCAGCCACGAACTTGTGCGGGTCATCAACAAGGCAAAGGACGACATGCGCGTCTTTATGAATGCGCCGGGCGGGCAGTTCTTTGTTGGCGAAAGTGGCTCTGAACTGCTGTTTCGCCTGATCTCGAACGCCTGTCTTGGCACACCCGAGGGCGGAGTTGTTCTTGGCTCGACATTGGAACACCCCGCAACGCGAAGCGCCTGTGACCGCTGGGCAAAGATTGCACGCCAAAGTCATGTTTTAGTTCAGCATGATGGCGCAACAGGCACGCTGGAGCCTGCCGCCTATGCCGCCAAAGTTACAAAAGACACGCAGGTTGCCACGATCGTGCACACTTCTCCTGTCACCGGTATGAGCGTCGATGTGGCCGCCGTCGCCGCCGAGATACGCAAGGTTGCACCGGATTGTTTCATCATCGTTGACGGCATTCAGCACGCTGCTCATGGCCGGATCGACATCGCTAGCTATGACATCGATGGCTACGTGATTTCACCTTACAAAGTGTTTTCGCGTCACGGGTACGGGTTCGCCTGGATATCTGATCGGATGGGCGCCCTGCCCCATGACTGCCTGATTGATGGACCGGCTGACAATTGGGAAATGGGCACGCGCGATACCGGCGCCTATGCCACCCTGTCCGAAGTCGCCGCCTATTTTGAATGGCTGGGGGAACAGGTCAGCGACACGACTGATCGCCGTGAAAAATTTGTTGCGGCGGGTGAAGCGATTCATGCGCAGGAAAAAGCGCTGACCGACGCAATGATCCACGGCACCGGAAACCTGGAGGGGCTGGCAGAAATGGAAAAGGTGCATCTGATTGGCGGCGTTGACAACCCGGCGCGCGAAGGCCTTGTTTCGCTTTATGTTGATGGCGTGCCCTCGGTCGATGTGGTTGCCAGGCTGAACGCGCAGGGCATCCGCACGCATCTGCGCAAAGACGACCATTATTCAGGCAATATCCTGAAACCTTTGGGGCTTGCGAGCTGCGTTCGCGTATCGATGTGCCACTACAACAGCGCGCATGAAGTTGCCCAGTTTCTTGCAGCACTGAAAACCATTGCTGAGTGAAGCGATCAAAGGTTTACTATGCACAACGAAACCAGGGCCTGAGAGCCCGATTTATTTGTGGGTACATCGCGCATTCTCGGGCTAGCTTCGCGTCGAATCTCTGCAAAATGCGGACCCTGCCTGTGGGCCGTGTTTCTGGGTTAAATGCAGGCAAGGGAACGTATAGATGAAGACACATGCACAGGTCGTTGTTATCGGAGGCGGGCTTGTTGGCTGCTCGATCCTCTATCACCTGGCGAAACTTGGCTGGACAAACGTTGTTCTGTTGGAACGGGACGAACTGACAAGTGGTTCAACCTGGCATGCGGCGGCCAATATTCATGGTCTTCACGACAACAACAATATCACGCGAATCCAGCATTATACGATGAACCTCTACAAAGAGCTGGAAAAGGAAACCGGACAGGGCTGCGGTGTGTTTCAGCCCGGCTCGCTATACCTTGCCCAGACAGAAGAGCGAGAGCATCAGCTTCGCCTGCAAGAAGCCAAAGCAAAATTCTACGGCCTCAATTTTTATGAGATCGACAGGGAAAAAGCGCTGGAATTGCACCCGCTGGCGCAGTTTGACGATATTCGCTGCATCATGTTTGAACCAGAGGGCGGCAATGTTGACCCTTCGGGCGTCACGATGGCCTACGCTGCGGGTGCGCGCCAGATGGGGGCAACGGTTGAACGGTTTTGCCCGGTCATCGGAACAGAACAACAACCGGATGGCAGTTGGATCGTCCGCACCAAGAAGGGCGACATTCATGCACAATGGGTCGTGAACGCCGGCGGTCTTTGGGGCCGCGAGGTTGCTGCGATGGCGGGGATAGAACTGCCGCTACTGCCGACTGAACACCAGTATTTTGTAACCGAAGCCATTAGCGAAGTTGCGGATCTCGGGCGGCGCCTGCCCTCTATAGCGGACCGCGATGGCGAATATTATTTCCGTCAGGAAGGCAACGGATTGCTGATCGGTGCCTACGAAAAAGACATGAAGTTCTGGGCCGAAGACGGCACGCCCCAAGGTTTTGGACACGAACTTTTTGCCGATGACCTTGACCGTATCATGGAAAACGTGATGCGCGCGATGGACCGGGTGCCGGCAGCGGCAACAGCCGGCGTGAAACGTGTGATCAATGGCCCGATGATCTGGAGTCCGGATTCAAACGCATTGTTCGGAACGGTGCCCGAGCTTCAAAACTATTTCTGCTGTACCGGCATCATCCCGGGCTTCAGCCAGTCGGGTGGTCTCGGCCTTTTGGCCGCCCAATGGATTATCGAAGGCGAGCCCGAATATGACATGTTCGCCTGGGATCTGGCACGGTTTGGCGACTGGGCCGACAAGAAATTCACCAAGGCACGGGTGCGTGACCAGTACCAGCACCGTTTCAAAATTCATTTCCCGAACGAAGAACGCTCAGCGGGCCGCCCTGCCCGTGTGCGCCCGGCTTATGAAATGCAAAAAGGAATGGGCGCTGTCTTTGGTCTGAACTGCGGCTGGGAGCATCCATTGTGGTTTGCTGATGCGCCGGGAGCAGAGGAAACCATCGGTTTCACGCGACAAAACTGGTTTGAGCCTGTCGGGCGTGAAGTAAAAATGTTGCGGGACAATGTTGGCGTGATCGACATTTCGAACTTCGCAAATTACGTGATCAAAGGCACGGGCGCACAAGACTGGCTGGACGCCTTGGTCGCCAACCGTGTCCCGTCCGAGGTTGGCCGTTCCTGCCTGACCCCGCTGATCGGGGTGCGCGGCGGTGTCGCCGGGGATTTCACCATCACGAAAGTCGCGGATGACAAATACATGATGGTCGGCTCTGGCATGGCAGAACGTTATCACCAGCGATTCTTCAATATGATTGAATTGCCGGAAGGCACTACCTTTAAGGTCGAAACAAACAATATTGCGGGCTTTAACGTGGCTGGGCCAAAGTCGCGCAGCATGTTGCAACGGCTTACCAATGCTGATCTTTCAAATTTTGCGTTCCGCTTTATGCGTTCAAAAACCATCGAGGTCGCCGGTATCGAATGTTTGGCGATCCGTGTCAGCTTTACCGGTGATTTGGGTTGGGAGCTGCATTGCGACGAAAAAGATCAAGTGCAGCTTTACACCGCTTTGCTGGATGCCGCGCGTGAATTTGATGGCGGTCCGGTTGGCGGCCGTGCGCTTGGCAGTCTTCGGATTGAAAAAGGCTACGGTTCGTGGGGGCGTGAGTATTCTCCGGAATACTGGCCGCAAGAGGTTTCGCTTGAACGCCTTATCAAGCTCGACAAAGATTTCTTGAATAAAGAGGCATATTTGTCAGTCAAAGATAATGTAGCTCGTGAGCGGCTTTCAATCTTTGAGGTTGAAATAACAGACGATGCCGACGCCTCGGGTGGTGAGCCCATTTTCCTACCAGATGGCACGCCAGTAGGCCGTGTAACATCCGGCGCTTTCGGCTATTCGGTCGGCAAGTCCCTTGCGCTTGGATACGCAAAGGAAGGTGTCGCAAAACCCGGGGACACTGTTCACATTTTCATTCTAGGCAAACCACATAAGGCCACACTTCTTGCGAAACCTCCCTTTGATCCTGATGGTGACAAACTGCGGGCGTGATATGAAACAGGGCCGCCCCCCTTGGGACGGCCCATTAAATCCACAAAAACCTGCTCTCCTGTCAAAATTATTCCGTCCGCATTCTCAAACGTCCATCTCTGCGGCAGCCTTTAACAACCAGTTCTTGAACAGTTTCACTGACGGAGTCGCCGATTTATCTTTGAAGTCTGCGAAATATGTCCAGGGGCTTGAAATATCGAACGCGAATGGCTCGTACAGCAGCCCGCGTTCCAGATAGGGTTTCACCAGCGATTTTGGCATCACCGCACAACCAATGTTCTTGACCGCCATTTCCAGCGCGAGATTTGAAATGTTTGTCTGGAACCCTGCTTTCAACCCAAGTTCCCCCAAACCAAAATGTTTCGCTATCAGTTCCCAATAAACGGGCCGTCCGAGAATATGGATCAGATTGGCGTCATCTAGTTGCACGGGATCACTCAAAGCTACACCGCTGACCTGATAGGATGGCGCGCAAACGAGTGAGAGCTTTTCATTCCAGAGCTTTACCGCGTCTCCATTTACGTCATCCAGATGATTGATAGTAATGCTTATGTCCGAAATCTTTGGTTCCACATCCGTCCAGACAGTTCCATGAACGGTAAGGATGATATCAGGATGCAGAATGTTGAAATCCTGCATGACCTGCGGCAACCAGCTTTCTGCCAAACTGATTGGGCAGGAAACCACCACCTCTCGCTTGTGGCTGATCGAGATCAGAGAATCCGTTGCAACATCAATCTCTTGCAGGGCGTGACGGATCGAGGGCAAATAGGCCTCTCCGACTTCGGTCAACGTTAATGACCGCGGATGGCGCACGAACAACGGGCGTCCGATAAATTCTTCCAACGAACGTATGTGATTACTGACCGCTGATTGGGTGCAATTCAGCTCTTCCGCAGCACTGGTGAAACTCAGATGGCGCGCTGCGGCCTCAAATGATCGCAAAAAGGTAAGATGAGGTACATTTTTCATAGGGCTTTAGTATACCAAACTCAAAATCGGTTCTATTGCCTATGTTCCCTTGCCGGACAAAGACTGTCTTTGCATAAAAGTGGCAGATTAGGTTCGCAGATCATGCGAAAATGAAGCTATGATTGAGCAACACGCTAACACGTCATGTGCATTAAATTTAAGATGTCGGATAGATTGAAACCAAGGACCAGTAAATGATTAACCCCACCGTTATCATTCACACAGAAAACGCCGAAGCCGCGCGTGACCTGGTTGCAAAACAGCACCCGGATCTACCAATTTTTGCCTGTGATACCTACGAAGATCTGCCTGCGCTGATTGAAGAAACACAAGCCGAAGTGGTCTATGCAATGCGCTTCCTGGATACGCCTGACTACCCCCGAGAAACGCTGGTTGAAAGCGCTTCGGTCAAATGGGTATCGGTCGGCGGTTCGGGTATAAATCACATAACCCCTTGGGATACTAAACGGTTAATCGTGACAAATTCAGCGGGTGTCGCAGCGGACATGATGGCGCAGTATGCGCTTGGGGCAATGTTGCATTTTTCGCTTGGATTTCCTGCTTTTCGTGCCGCCCAAAACCGCCATGAATGGATATCGGCAGAGGTTGAACCGATCGACGGTAAAACTGTTTTGATCATTGGCCTTGGCAACACCGGCGAGGCTGTGGGGGCGCGTTGCAAACCCATGGGACAGAAAACCATCGGTGTGCGGGCGCAACCAAAGCCGACCGACAATGTAGACGAGGTGTACGGCATTGATGCATTGCCAGACCTGTGGCACCACGCTGACTTTATAGTCGTTTGTGTGCCTTTGCTGGACAGCACAAAGGGGCTTGTCAGTTCCGATGCCTTCGCGCGAATGAAACCGGATGCCGTCATCATAGATGTGTCGCGAGGTGGCGTTATTGACGAAGGTTCGTTGATCCGCGCGCTTGATGAAAACAGTATTCGCGGTGCAGCCCTTGATGTCTTCATGACCGAACCTTTGCCAGCCGATCATAAGCTTTGGGCATATGACAACGTGATCATCACCCCACATTGCTCTTCCGTTTATGCGGGATGGGACCTGAAATCTGTCGAAATGTTTTCGGAGAACCTCGGGCGGTACCGAAGGGGCGAAACTCTAACAAGAATTGTCGATCCAAAGCGTGGCTACTGACGGGACGTAAAAGCGAATAGAAAAGTTAAAGCTCATTCTTCAGTTTGCTTTACCTCGCTGAGGGCGTGTAAGGCGGATGACAAATCAGAGTCAAAAACCTTTTGCGCTGTTCAGCTGATTTTGCGGTTTGGCTGTCCAATTATTTCCGGCGGAACGCTCGCTGTACCAATGGTCAAGCGATGCAACAGCTCTATTTGCCCAGAGGTATCAGTCTTGGCGTAGATTGAGCAAAGATGGGACCTGACCGTGACTTCACGAATGGAAAGACCGGATGCAATGTCTTTTACAAGCATGCCCTCTTTAACCATCGTGCAAATTCTGTATTCGCACCGACTAAGCTCATACGGGTTGTTGATGTCCAGTATCAGTTTTGAGGGCAGCCCTGGTTGATCAAGCGTCTTTTGAACGCGCGATTGTGCCAGCAACTTTTGTACAGTACCCGGCAAACGCTGCTCCCATGTTTTTGACAAGGTCGCCGCAAGCAGAGAAAGGTGGTTTTTATCGTCTTTGCCAAGATTCGATTTTTTGCCAAGATTCGATTTAAAGTGGAGTTCCAGATAATCATAGTGCCCGGCTGAATTTTCCAGGCCGATTAGTCCAACATCGCTCAGACCGCTACTTAGAAATCGCTGTTGAATGTGCAAACTCTCCACGGCATCAAAATCCTCAATCAAATCGGACCACAACCACAAGGTGCCGGTTTTTGAAACGCCAAGGTTCTCGCCAAGCATTATTTCCGCGAATGAAGAATGCCCGCGCGCAATACATTTATCTGACTTCTGATCAACTACAGCGACTTTCCTCGGCTGCCAGTTGCCCTCAACAAAGCGGACAATCAGCGCGGCATCGGACTTGTAAAGTGACAAAAGACTGAAAAGAGCGTTTGTGATTTTGCCCTGACCGTGCAGTGCCTGAACCCATGTTGCCAACACATCAAAACTGTTTGGATTAATCGGTCGTCCTGCGCGATTTTGAAATAACTGACCCACAACACACCTCAAACATAAAAACTCGTACCAAAAGATTTCTACAACCACTGCCCTCCAGCCAGAGGGGCATTCAGATTTTCCTATCTGACACTTATCTAACGCAAGGTTTTCGAGGCAATTTGCTTACTTGACCTTCACAAGGAAAGCGCGGCAAGGCACAATCCTTTGTTATTAAAGTATTTTTTCGGCTTATTTGGTCGAGGAGCTGAAAGTGGGATCAAACATCTTTGTGTCAGCTATTCAAAACAATAGCCAATTTTATGCCTCATTATCGCCTTAAACTTGGCAGCGAAGCGTACTGAGCATGATTCGAAACAGGTAAGCAAACTAAACACCAAAAAAGCGTCCCTGAGGCGACCGCCTTCTGTGATTGAACATCCCAAGGTTGCTTTATTCATTGTGTTGATGGATGTGTGCTGCACCCTCACCCGCGTATTTTAGAAGGTGAATGGCGGGAGGTTTTCACATTGGAGTCGCCACGCACAGTATTGACTTGGTAAAAATACATTTATGGCGGGGTCGCACGATGAAGGTTTGCAATTTTGAATTGGTCAGGGATTTTTTTAGAGGACATTCGCGATGAACCTGCCAGTTAAGCAGAAGTCGAGTGACCGCTTCGGGTATAGGGCAACCCGGCAATACAGCAGCCTAGCGAGAAGCCGACGCAAAAAAGCGCTGCAATCCATTACTGGCTACAGTGTCGTTACGACGTTAGATGGTGTGAACAAGCTGGAATACACGTTCGATCAGCCCCCGACAGCCGCACAAATTGTCGCTCAGTTTGGACCCAAAGCCTTTGTTATCAGCGCCAATCCCTGCCAACGCTCGCCAAGAAGCAGGGCCAACGTTCGGCTGATCACGAAACAGTAGTTTTCTGCAGAGGTGTTTTTTACGAAAGCGACTCACTGTTGTGCCGCGTTTCGCATTCCGGAAAACAAAACTGCTTCGCACCCGCCTTTGGACGACGTGCACTCCACTTCAGATACAAAATTGAAACAAAAACAAATCTATCTGAAACACGTTTTCCGTCATCGGTACCCAAAATTTGCGCTATAAAGGCGTATTGAAGAGGGGACCAACAATGTCTAAGAACACAAAGATCAGAAAGACGAACGGGCGTGGACGCCTGTTTGACAGCATTTTGGATACGGTCGGCGACACGCCCTGCGTGAGGGTTAACAACCTCGCGCCTGAAGGCGTTACCATTTATGTGAAGGCTGAATTTTTCAATCCGGCTGCGTCAGTTAAAGACCGTCTTGCGCTTAACATTATTGAAGAAGGCGAACGGAACGGAACGCTAAAACCGGGCCAGACCGTTGTCGAAGCGACCAGCGGGAACACCGGTATCGGACTTGCGATGGTCTGTGCGCAAAAAGGATATCCGCTCGTTGTAACAATGGCTGATAGTTTTTCGATTGAACGGCGCAAGCTTATGCGAATGCTGGGCGCAAAGGTCGTACTGACACCCAGAGCCGAAAAAGGCTTAGGGATGTACAAAAAGGCGGTTGAACTGGCTGAAGCAAATGGTTGGTTTTTGGCCCGCCAATTTGAAACAACTGCAAATGCCGATATCCACGAGTCGACCACTGGGCGCGAAATTATTGCTGATTTCAAAGGTGAGCGTCTGGATTATTTTGTGACCGGCTACGGAACTGGCGGCACCGTGACAGGGGTTTCGCGCGTTCTGCGCAAGGAACGTCCTGAAACGAAGATCATCCTGACAGAGCCTGCAAACGCCCAGCTGGTTGGAAGCAACGAGCCCCAGAAACGCGGCGATGGCGGCTCACCCGCAGCCAGCCACAGCGCGTTCGAGCCGCATCCGATTCAAGGGTGGACACCTGACTTTATACCTTTGGTTCTACAGGAAAATATCGATTCAAAGGGCTATGACGAGCTTATCCCAATCGCCGGTCCTGTCGGAATAAGCTGGGCTCAGAAACTTGCCAAGCACGAAGGAATTTTAACGGGGATCTCAGGCGGATCTACCTTTGGAATCGCGATGGAAGTCGCGGCCAAAGCAGCACCTGGATCTGTCATTCTATGTATGCTGCCTGACACAGGTGAACGTTACATGACCACACCTTTGTTCGAGACAATTCCTGAAGACATGGATGAAGAGGAAACCGCGCTTTCTCTCTCAACACCCGGCTTTCATATGAGCTAATCCACACCTGAGCGGCGCATCCTTTTTGATGCGTCGCTTTGTCTTTTCGATCCAACAATTCCAGAAAAGTTCAAAGAGAGACTTACTACGTCTAAAAAAGAAGAAACTCTTGACCCGAATGACTGGTCTGACATACGTGCTCTTTCACATAAAATAATCGACGAAGCCATTGATTTTACACGTGATGTCCGGGACCGCCCGCTTTGGCAAACGATGCCGGACGACGTGGTCGGCCTTTTTTCCGAGCCGCTGCCTCAGGAACCAACTGCAATCGAAAACGTTTACAATCTGCTGACCGAAAACATGATGCCTTACCCGATGGGAAACATCCATCCGCGGTTTTGGATGTGGTACATGGGGTCGAGCAATTACACCGGGGCGCTTGGCGATTTTCTGGCAGCGATTCTTGGTTCTAACCTTGGCGGTGGTAACCACGCCGCAAGTTGTATTGACCAGCAGGTGGTCGACTGGTGCAAAGAGATGATGGGGTTTCCCAAATCTGCGAGCGGAACGCTGGTCAGTGGCGGCTCAATGGCGAATATCATTGGGCTGACCGTCGCGCGCAACCAGATGGCAGGTATTGATGTCCGTGAAGAAGGGGTCGCGGTGATCAAACAACCCCTTCGGTACTACGGATCTGACCAGATTCACAGTTGCCACCAGATCGGTGTTGAAACACTTGGCTTGGGAAACAAGGCGCTTTGCAAGGTTCCGTCAAACCCCGATTGCACAATGAACATCAGCGCCCTGGAACAAGCTATCACCAATGATCGGGCGGCTGGCCTCAAACCCGCCTGTGTCATCGCGACATCTGGCACTGTGAATACCGGGGCCATCGATGATCTACATGCTATCGAAGCAATTTGCCGGCGCGAAAACATGTGGTTTCACGTCGATGGCTGCATTGGTGCTCTGATCGCAATTGCGCCTGAGAACAAACACCGGGTGGCTGGTATCGAACGCGCCGATTCCATTGCGTTGGACCCTCACAAATGGCTACATGCCCCGTTTGAAGTCGGATGCGCATTGGTGCGCGATCACGACGCCCACTACGGCGCATTTACCCTTACGCCTGAATATCTTGAGATGACGGAGCGCGGCATCGCATCTGCACATTGGCTGCATGACTATGGGGTTCAGACATCTCGGGGCTTTCGAGCGCTTAAGGTTTGGATGGCGCTCAAGGAGCATGGCATCCAAAAATTCGGCCGCCTGATCGACCAGAACTTCAACCAAGCAAGATATCTTGATGAATTGGTTCAGAAAGAACCAATGCTAGAACTTGCGCACGAAACAAACATTAATATTGTTTGCTACCGCTTTAATCCCAAAGGTAAATCAGAGTCTGAGCTAAAGGAAGTCAACACTGAAATCATGCTTCGGATGCAGGAAACCGGTGTTGCTGCCATTTCAGACACGACCGTTCGGGGGAGTCACTGTCTTCGTGTTGCGATCAACAATCACCGAACGACCCTGGCTGACCTGGATTTCCTTGTGAAGGAAACGGTGCGTCTAGGTGCTGAAATTTGCCAACCGAATTCGTAGAGCAAGCCAGCGGTTGGGCTTAATTCTAACTTAGTTCGGACAATCCGCGTGAAAACCCTGTACCAGCACGCAAAGGGTGTGTGTCTGGATTGTTGCGATCAATTGATAGTTATCAATGCAGCCTGCCTGTTATCAGAAGAACATACCTCCATAGACCAATCAGCAACGGAGGATGGCATGAAACATCGTGCTTTAACGCTCGCATGCGCTTTAGGCGCTGCTATGACTTTTGCAGCATCTGCATTCGCTCAGGATTCCGCGCTCGGCAGGACAGAATTTAGCATGCGCTGTGCTGTCTGCCATGGCAACGGCGGTATGGGAGACGGAGAGATCGGCGGTTTGTTCAGCCAACAGCCAAAAGATTTGACGCTTCTGTCGAAAGAAAACGGCGGTGCGTTTCCATTTTCAGAAGTGTATCAGGCTGTAGACGGGCGGCGCGATATTGCGGCACACGGAATGCGGACAATGCCAGTCTGGGGTGATTATTTTATGGCAGATTCCATGCGTGACTTGCCGTCATCCCATGGATTGGATTCGGAGGCCATCGTGCAGGGTCGTATCTTGTCGGTTGTGTATTTTCTTCAAAGTATCCAGCAACCTTAAGTAATTTCTCTCTCGGCATTATTCTTTGGCAGGCCGGTTTGAAAAAGGGCTCTCATGATCATTCGATCCAAAGTCGCTTAATGGCTGTGTTATTTTTCCGAGGCTTGGGTAGAAGCGCCCGAGCCTCGGAAGCAGTTTAAACTGTTTTCACCGGATGAGGCATCATTCAGGAAGGCAGTCTGGAACGCTCAAATCCTTTACGGGGTCGTTTGGACCACATTCCTCACCCGAAATCGGGTATTGGTCGGGGCCAGTGCAACCAATCAGAAAAACGGCAGTCAGCGCCAAAGCAATAAGGCTGGACAATTTCATTTTATATCCTTTCCAGATACCGAACCCCGCAAAGATCAGTTGCAAAGCGGTCTGCCCGGGTGCAGTTAATGTTTGCAGGGAATTATTAGCCAAAAGACCGTTGCAGTAATTTGATATCCATCAAACAAGCCTGCTTTTTAAGCCGCCTTTCAAGTTTTGAGCGAAATCAAAGAACAAACAGGCGGCACCTGAGACTATGTGCAGGGAAAGGTGCGTTCATGCCAGACCTAATCTTCAGGACCGAAGGGGTGACCAAGGTTTATGATACCGGCGAAGTAAAGGTCTACGCGCTTGCTGGCGTGGATTTAAAACTCTTTGCTGGTGAGTTTACAGTTCTTCTTGGCGCGTCCGGTAGCGGTAAGTCGACGCTGCTGAATATTCTGGGTGGACTGGACCATGTGACGGAAGGCCGGGTCTGGTTCAAAGAACTGGAACTCACACAATTAAATGATCGTGGTCTGACATGGTTCAGGCGCGACCACGTTGGGTTTGTGTTTCAGTTTTATAACCTTGTTCCAAGCCTGACCGCACGTGAAAATGTTCAACTGGTTACCGATGTCTCGCCAGATCCAATGGCGCCGGAAGAGGCATTGGAACTTGTAGGGCTCGGTCACCGGATGGATCATTTCCCCGCAGAAATGTCCGGCGGAGAACAGCAACGAGTGGCGATCGCCCGCGCGATTGCGAAACGCCCCGAAGTGCTTTTATGTGATGAACCGACAGGTGCGCTTGACAGCAAAACGGGCATTCAGGTGCTGGAAGCCTTGAAGAACATCAATGACCGTTTTGGAACGACAACGGTTGTGATCACGCATAATGCGGCAATCCAGAAGATGGCCCATCGGGTGATCCATTTTCAGGACGGGCGTATTAGCAATGTTTATACAAATGACCAAAGACTTCCGCCTTCCGAAATTGTGTGGTGAGCGGGGCAATGCAAGCATTAGACCGAAAGTTACTACGCGATTTCAGACGTCTTTGGGCGCAGGCATTGGCCATCGCACTGGTGCTTGCCTGCGGCGTAGCGATATTCATCACGTCCTTTGGTATGTACCGCGCGCTCGAGGAAACCCGCATCGCTTACTACGAGCGCAATCGGTTTGCAGACGTCTTTTCCGATGCCCGCCGCGCGCCGCTTTCCCTCGCACGTGAAATAGAAACAATCGAAGGTGTATGGGCGGTTGAAACACGTGTATCCGGTGCCGCAATTCTTGACATCCCGGGGCGCTCCAAATCTGCCGTTGGACGCATCCTTTCAATCCCGACGTCGGGCAGATTTTCTCTGAACGTTCCACTGCTAAGGTCGGGGCACGTTCCGGACCCGGAAACCACAGATCAGGTTCTGGTGAATGAACCGTTCGCACAGGCCAACGGCTTTCAGATCGGTGATGTTTTTGCCGCAAATCTTAACGGCCAGAAAAGGCCGTTGACCATCACCGGAACAGTGCTTTCGCCCGAGTTCATCTATACGATTGGCCCAGGCGGTTTGATGCCAGATAACGAAGGGTATGGCATTATCTGGATGCCAGAAGATGCTGTCGCCGCCGCGTTTGACATGGCAGGTGCTTTCAATCACGTCAGCCTCAAACTCAGGGCAGATGCCCGGGCTGAAACCGTCGTAAGCAGCCTGGATAATTTGCTAGAACCTTATGGCGGACTTGATGCTTATGACCGTTCACAACAACAATCAGATGCTTTCATTGATGCTGAAATCAAACAACTCCGAAGCACCTCTATCATCCTACCACCGGTTTTCTTTGGTATTACGGCCTTTTTAGTCAACATGGTGATCGGCCGTATTATTGCACTGGAGCGGAGCGAAATCGGGCTTTTAAAAGCGATTGGATATTCTAACTTCGATATCTGCCTTCACTACCTGCTGCTGGCTGGGCTCATCGCTGTCGTTGGTATCGTGATTGGTTGGGGTGTGGGAAGTTGGCTTTCCCAGTCTCTAGCCCGTCTTTACGCCGATTTCTTCAATTTTCCATTTCTGATCTACCGGGTTTCTTATGATGCTTACATCATTTCCGGAATTATCGGTGTCGCGACAGCGGCTGTTGGCGCGATACGAAGCGTTCTTAACGCAGCACGCCTTGCGCCTGCGGTTGCGATGTCCCCACCTGCCCCGCCAAAGTACAAAAGAAACACGCTTGACCATGCACTTCTTGCTTTGCGCCTTTCGCAGCCGACCATGATGATCTTTCGCAACCTGATGCGCTGGCCCGTCCGGTCAGCACTTACCACACTTGGCTTGTCTCTTGCGGTCAGCATTCTGGTTGCTGCAACATTTTTTGACGATTCGCTCGACACCATCGTCGACACGGCCTTCTATCAATCAAACCGGCAGGACGCGGTTCTTACCTTTACAGATGAAATGCATGAAAGTGTCTTGGAAGACGTTCGAAGGCTACCGGGCGTGCTACAGGCAGAGAGCAAACAGTACTATCCTGCCACCTTGCGAAACGGCCATCTGTCTAAACGGATTGCGATCGAGTCCAGCCGTCCAAATCCCGATCTCAGCCGTGTCATCGACAGCGATGGCCGGGTGGTGAACCCGCCAGCAAACGGTATTATGCTCTCAGACCGGCTCGCGTCTGAACTGAATGTGCGGGCGGGTGACACAATAGCTGTCGATTTTCTGAGCGGGCGGCGTGAATCACACAAAATTATGGTCGCAGGAACCGTGACACAATATCTTGGCCTTGGTGCCTATATGGATATGGATGGTCTGTCGGCGCTGTTTCGCCAGAAACCGCGGATTGGTATTGTGAACGTAACGCTTGATGAAAATCAAACTGACAATTTTCATGCTGCCTTGAAAGAAGCCCCAAACCTGGCGGGAACAACGATGATGACTGAAACGCGGCAATCCTTTCTGGATACAATCCGCCAGAATGTGATCATCATGACAACGATTTATGTAATTGTTGCGACGCTGATCACGGTTGGGGTGGCTTACAATGGTGCGCGCATACAATTGTCTGAACGCGCCAGAGAACTGGCAAGCCTGCGCATCCTTGGCTTCACCCGCGGTGAGGTCTCGTTTATCTTGATGGGCGAGACGATGATCCTTGCGCTGCTAGCGCAGCCTTTGGGGTGGTTGATCGGGGTCGAGATTGCCCGCCTTATGACAAACGGGTTCACGAGCGACCTGTACACCATACCTTTGATTTTAAAGCCCACGACATTCAGTTTTGCGAGCCTTGTTGTCCTGAGTGCTGCATTGGTGGCAACATTGGTGGTGCGCAGACGGCTGGATCGCCTGGACCTTGTTGCCGTTATGAAAACGCGAGAGTGAGCCGATGAAGCTGAACCTGCGAAATGTCGTATTGTCGACGCTGCTTGCTGCCGTGATTTCTGCGCTGCTGTACGTGACGTTCCGGACCGATCCGATCCCTGTTGATCTGCAGCCGGTTACGCGCGAAAACCTGCAGATCACAATCAACGCTGATGGCAAAACCAAGATCCGCGATGTTTATGAGGTTGCAACGCCCATAGCAGGAACAGCGATACGTTCCCCTGTTGAGGTCGGGGATACCGTAATTGGTAATGAAACGGTCGTCGCCGTTGTTGAGCCCGTCACGCCAAGTCTGCTTGACGGCAGAAGCCGGATTCAGGCCGAAGCTGCGGTGCGTGAAGCAGAAGCAGCGCTACATGTTGCGGAAAGTGAGATAAGCCAGGCCGAGGAAGAGCTTGCCTACGCGCAAAGCCAATTCAACCGAATTCAGACTCTGGTCTTGCGTGGGGTCACATCTGAGACTCAGTTGGAAGATGCAGCGCAGCATGTCGCGATCAGACAGGCTGCTAGAGCGGCGGCATTTGCACGTCTCGACATGGCAACGGGCTCACTAGACCGCGCACGTGCAGTATTGCTCGAACCAAGCGGCGGCAGGTTTGGTGATTTGCCCACCTGCTGCGTGGAACTGCGCGCGCCAATTGATGGGACCGTTTTATCTGTAGATGTTGTCAGCGAACGCCCGGTAAGCGTTGGAACGCGCCTTGTTTCCATTGGAGACCGCAACAATCTGGAAATCGTTGCAGATCTTCTTTCGAGCGATGCCGTTCGAATTGGTCCGGGCACCATGGCTATTGTAGAGCGTTGGGGCGGCCCAAACCCGTTATCGGCACGGCTGGTTTCAGTTGACCCAGCAGCACGTACAATCGTTTCGTCCCTGGGGATCGAAGAGCAACGTGTTGATGCCACTTTTGAACTGTTATCTCCGCTGGGCGAACGCAAAGGTCTGGGAGACGGGTTTTCGGTTTTTCTAAGGGTTATCGAATGGCAGGCTGAGGATGTCCTGCAAGTTCCGCTCAGCGCACTGTTCAGGTCCGAGGGAAAATGGGCTGTTTTCGTCGCAGATGACAGCGTTGCCCATAAGACAGAGGTAACGATTGGCCGACGCAATGGAACAAACGCCCAAATCATCAACGGTTTAGAGGAAGGACAACAGGTTATCACGCATCCCAGCGACGAAATTGCAGACGGTGTGGAAATCGTCAGCCGCTCTCAGATGTAAAATACGAGAAAATTCAAACGCCGCGAAGAATTAAGTCGGATAATTGAGTAAAATCAAAGCATGCATCAAACGCTACGGTAAGCTTGACCCAGCCTAGCTAGGAAAGTGTGGCAGATGCAAGCCAGAGCGGTTCGTCTATTCGACATATTCGGGTTTCAAATAAAGGTGGAGCCCAGCTGGATTTTGATTGCAATTCTGATCGTCTGGAGCCTCTCCTCAAGCTTTTTTCCTGATGCATTACCCGGCCTCGGACAACTGGATTATATTGCCCTGTCGATCATTGCGATGCTGGGCCTTTTCGCCTGTCTCATTCTGCATGAACTGGCACATTCCCTTGTTGCACGGCGTTTTGGGCTTGGCGTTGGGGGGATTACACTTTTCATTTTCGGTGGTGTTGCAGAGCTAGAGCATGAACCGGCTGACGCCAGATCTGAGTTCTGGATCGCGATTGCCGGGCCTTTGATGAGCTTTGCTTTGGCCGGTATCGTGTATCTGATCAGCCGATTGACTGCAGGTGCTGATCTTTCGGCACCTTTGCAGGTTGTTCTTAACTATCTTGCCGTGATCAACCTTGTGCTTGCATTTTTCAATCTTCTGCCGGCGTTTCCGCTTGATGGTGGGCGGGTACTCAGGGCCGCCCTGTGGCATTGGTATGGTGATCTGACACGCGCAACACGAGTCGCAAGCAACTTTGGTGTGGGCTTTGCCTATTGTTTGATGGCGCTCGGGTTTCTAACCTTGTTTTCAGGCGGTAGAATCAGTGGGCTCTGGCAAATTCTGATTGGGATTTTCCTTTTGACGGCGGCACGAACGGCCTACCAGCAGGTCATTTTCAAAGCTGCATTCTCCGGAAAAACCGTTGCTGATCTGATGACCCCTGCCCCATGGTCCGTCGAACCCGAAGAAACCTTGTCAGACCTTGTCGAAAAAATTCTGCTGCACCACGCAGTCAGTTTTGTTCCCGTCTGCGAAGGGGAACACCTGCTTGGTTACGTCGATAGCGGCATCTTGCAGAAGATCGATCGGGAACATTGGCCCGACACGCAAGTCGCCGACGTTTTTGTCGCCACGGACAGCAAAAACACCGTCAACCTGGATATGCCAACAGAAACCCTGATGGAACAAATTGTTGAGACTGGGCGGCGGAAATTTCTGGTTTCTCGCGACGGTCGGCTTATTGGGGTCATCACACTGTCAGATCTTCTGTCCTTTATTGCAATACTTCAGGAGTTGGGCGGACCAACGAAGCCCAAAAAAAGTAGCGACTGAATCCGGCACAGTGAGATATCAATATGAAGAACATACTGATCATTCAGGGCCATCCAGACGGTGTTGAACCGCACTTCTGTCACGCGCTTGCCAATGCCTACGGCGAAGGAGCTGTATCTGCGGGCCATACGGTTCATACAATTGATCTGGGGCGGCTTGATATCCCCATGTTACGCTCCAAAAAGGAATGGGAGACCGGAACACCCCCCGATTTTGTAAAGGACGGGCAGGAAAAGATACTTGAAGCAGATCATATCGTTTTCATCTATCCGCTCTGGATGGGAACCATGCCTGCGTTGATGAAAGCCTGGCTTGAGCATGTGTTACGGCCAGATTTTGCATTTGATTTAGAAGGCGGAAACAGCTGGACTGCCAACTTGAAAGGCAGATCAGCACGTATAGTCGTTACAATGGGAATGCCCGCAACTGCCTACCGATGGTTCTTTTTCGCCCACAGTCTGAAAAGCTTTGAAAGGAACATACTAAAGTTTTCCGGTATTCGCCCGGTTCGCTGGTCTTTAATTGGCATGGTTGACACCAAGAACAGTGCCGGTCGGGAAGCATGGGTAAAACAAATGAAGGCAGACGGGGCAGCCGCCCGATAGGAAAAACACACCAACTGCTCGGCAAAAACTATGCTGTTTTAAGTTATTGACCTTTGCACCCTTAAGCGTGCCATATTCTGTGCATGACCAATGTCACTGCCAAGAATGAGGCGCTGCTGGATGCCCTGCTAAATGCAGCCGTCGATGCAATAATCGTTTCCGATGAAACGGGAAACATTATTCGTTCAAACCCTGCAGCAAGCAAGATGTTCGGATATGAGCCTGACGAAATTCTGGGGTTAAATGTTAGATCTCTCATGCCCGATAAGATGGCGGCCAAACACGGCGATTTCTTGCAGCGCTATCTCGAGACAAGAGAAACCTCCATCATTGGTGTCGGTCGCGACCTCGAGGGGCAAAAGAAAGATGGTTCCATTTTCCCGGTGCATCTTTCCATCGGGAGCGCAGAAGTCGGAAGGCAGGTTTTTTTTGTCGGTGTCCTGCACGACCTCACTGAACGGAAAAACGCCGAAACTGCGCTTAACCGGTCACAGAGACTGGAAGCAATCGGTCAGTTAACGGGCGGCGTCGCACATGATTTCAACAATTTGCTGACTGTTGTCATCGGCAACCTCGAACTGCTTGAACCTACGCTGAGAACAAAAGAACAGTCGGAGTTACTAAATGATGCGCTAGAGTCTGCCGAACATGGCGCTGATCTTATTCACCGTCTTCTGGCCTTTGCCCGAAGAAGCCCGCTCGCCCCGGTACCGGTCGATATTAGCGTATTCGTCGATCGCGTCGGTAAAATTTTAGCCCGGACAATAGGCGCACGATACGATTTAAACATCGTTCCAAGCCCAAATATTTGGCATGTGCATGCTGATCCTGCGCAACTGCAAACAGCAATCCTTAACCTCGCGTTCAATGCGCAGGACGCAATGCCAGATGGTGGCAAGCTGGTGATTGAAACGTCCAATATTGTGATCGATGACGCCTTTATGGCGAAAGAGATTGAAATTGAAATGGGCAGATACGTACGGCTCTCCGTCACTGACACGGGGCATGGGATGAGCCAGGCAGAATTGGGCCAGGCCTTTGAACCTTTCTTTACCACAAAACCCGCCCGCAAAGGAACGGGCCTTGGCTTGTCTATGGTTTACGGTTTTGTAAAGCAATCCGGTGGTCATGTCGCACTTTACAGCGAGCCGGGTCAGGGAACTACGGTCAACCTTTATCTTCCAGCGTCAGATGGCGACGCGGTGAAAGTCGATGATCTCACAAAAGTTTCTGTCGCGGGCAACGGCCAAACCATTTTGGCGGTCGAAGATAATCCGGCGATCCAACAGATATCCCTGTTGCGCCTTGAAGCACTGAATTACAACGTCATCGGTGCCGCTGATGCCGCCGAAGCCTTGGAATTTTTGGCTGACAGATCAGACATCGATCTGATGTTCACCGATCTCGTAATGCCAGGTGACATGACAGGATATGATCTCGCCAAGACCGTGCATGAAAAACGGCCAAGAATCAAAATTCTTCTGACTTCGGGCTATGCCGAAGACCTGCTAAATGGTGGCACACTTTCCAAAAGTGGATTTCGCCTGTTACGCAAACCCTACCGCCAAGCGGATATCGCCGCGGAAATCCACGCATTGCTTTCTGAAGATCAGAGTTAATATCTAGCCGCGCTCCACATCGGTGGCAAAGATATATCCAATTCCGCGAACGGTTTTAATGAGCATTGGATTGGCAGGCTCTCGTTCAAGTTTTTTTCTAAGCCGGGCGACCTGATTGTCGATTGTCCGATCCAATGGAGTCCATTCAATTCCATTCAACTGATCCATAATGTGTTCGCGTGACAAAACACGTTTAGGGTGTTTCAAAAATATCTGGAGCAAATTAAAATCACCAGTCGTGAGTTCTGCTACGTTTCCGTCACGGTCAAGCAACTCAAACCGTTCAGTATTCGCAACCAGTCCATCAAAGCGAAAGCTGGTACTTTCAGTATTCCGGGACACTTGGTTATCAGACGCGCCAGCAGATGGCTGCGCCCGCGCATCCGTTCTCCGCAGAACGGTTTTGACACGGGCCAGAACTTCGCGAACGTGAAATGGTTTCGTGATGTAGTCGTCTGCGCCAACCTCAAGCCCGACGACCCGGTCAATAACATCCCCCTTGCCAGTCAGCATAATTATCGGAACATCTGAACGCCGTCGAATCGACTGCGCAATGGTAACACCGCTTTCGTGGCCAAGGTTCAGATCAAGTGTTATGAGCCGGATATCATTCTGCTCAAGCGCAGAAATTACATCCCGTTCTGTTTCAGCCTCAAGAACAATATAGCCGTCACCTTCCAGGCAACGGTGCAATAACTTGCGAACGCTTCGGTCATCATCCACAACCAAAATCAATGGGTTGCTACCGTCGCGCTTCAAATTAATACCCCCATTTGTTGAGTCGAATTCTTAGAGTATGAGTGATATTGTTTCGATTACAATAGCGGACATATTCATACAAAGTAATACATTCAACAAATAACCCCTGCGACAAAGTACCGATAATTTGAGCGGTGGCAACATATAGGGGGTTAACATGTATGTCACAGTGCCAAATGAATTTTTCCCACAGGCCGGAAAACCGATCTATCGTCAAAGGCAGAGCGACAAACAATCCCGGGTGAAAGAACGGGCCCTTATCACTGGCCAGACCCTCTTTAGAGAGGGCGACAGAGCCGACTATGTGTATGAGGTTGTCAGCGGGGTCATGCGTTTAACCCGGGTGTTGGAAAACGGTCAAAGACAAGTGATATCGTTCGGCTACCCCGGTGACGTGATCGGGTTCCCCCGAAACGGCCGCTACCACACTGAATGCGATGTTATCTCGGCCGGCACGGTCAAAATGTACCGTCGCGATGCGCTTCACAGTTGCGCCACCGACGTCGCGCTGCACAAGTTTCTGACCGAATCTGCACTTGAAGAAATTGCCTTGATGCAGGATCATTTCCTGATGCTCGGACGAAAAACGGCAAAAGAAAAACTTGCGTCTTTTCTGATCGCACTGATGAACCGTGCAGGAACACCTTTAGGGCAATACAAAAAGATCAAGCTGCCAATGAGCCGGTCTGATATCGCAGATTTTTTAGGTCTGACAACCGAAACCGTAAGCAGGACTGTATCGGAATTCCGGCATAAAAACATTATTGCGCTGGATGATGCGCATACTGTGATCGTGTTAGAAGAGGACGAATTGCTAAAAATCGCCTATAGTAACTGATTGGCACAAACCATTCTGATCGACCAAAATCTCACTAGCTTCAAATTTTGGTCGACGGCCAGAATTCGCGGATCGCTTCTGGCAGAGACGCACGAATATCTTCAATCTCGCCGCTTGAAAGCCGTGCGTTAAGAAAGCGCAGCACCGTCCTTATGTCCTCTGAACCTCGATATTCCGTTACATTCGAAACTTCTGCATCAATCTCGGCAAGAAATGCGTCAAGGTGACGGTCCTTGCCTTTGGTGGGTGATGGGTTCCAGCCTTCATAAAACATACCCCGTATCAGCAAGGGCAGCTGTGCTGTGAACTGGGCGATCTCATCGTGGCTCAGATAGTCGCGGAACGTGCGCATCGTAACACGCAGCAGTCTAAGCGCATCTTTGTGGCTGCTCCAATCCAAGCGTTCGCAAAGTTCGTTGATCCATTCATGTGTCAAATGGACCGTGTGTTCGATAACTTCCAAGCCCTTTGCAGTCATGTTATTCCCCTGGTTACAGCGTAATTGTCCGAACAAGTATTTCAACAAACGACATTTTTCGCGCTCTGTATATGTCGAAATCCTGTAAAGCGATTGTAGAGAAACAATTTTCTGCTGGCTTGATCCGTATCAATTTTTTACGAAAATTGTACTGGTAGCTTTAAAGTTGATCGTCCTCAGTCAAACCGTTCGCGGCCAAATCTGCAGAAGTTTTGAAATGTTGAACGCCCCATCAAGAACTATCTGTCGCACTCCGCGCTTAGGGACGCATAAGTTTGCGTTCGATAGAAGCGCTCAATGACGCCTCAAAAAGCTATAAATATACTCCGCTCAGGTTTTGTGGCGATCCCGTTGTTGGGTCTGATCCTGGGTCTTGCCGCGCTTTGGTATGGAAACGCTACCGCCGCCTCTGTTCTATGGGTCGCGGCAACCTTGCCAGTTCTGGCAAAACTATGCGCAGAGATATGGGTCAGCCTGCACAGGGGCGACTATGGTCTCGACATAATTGCAGCCCTGTCGATGACAGCCGCTCTGGTTTTTGGGGAACACCTGGCCGCTGCGGTTGTGGCGCTGATGTATGCGGGTGGGCAGTATCTTGACGCCTATGCAGCGCACCGTGCCCGGCGCGAAATGACAGCGCTACTCTCTCGTGTCCCGCGCACCGCATTGCGTCACCTTAATGGAGAACTGGAAGAAGTTGCTCTTGATGACGTCATCCCGGGCGACCGCCTTTTGGTGCGGAACGGAGATATCGTTCCCACGGACGGAACAGTTTCAGAGGGTGTTGCAGTACTGGACCAAGCCGCCCTGACCGGAGAGTCCCTTCCCGCACGGCATTCCGTTGGTGACGCTGTCATGAGCGGCGTAACCAACGTTGGTGATCCCTTCGATATTGTCACCACACGAAAAGCAGCTGACAGTACATATGCAGGTATTGTGCGTCTCGTTGAGCAAGCCCAAAAAAGCAAAGCGCCCATGACGCGGCTTGCTGACCGGTTTGCGATCTATTTCCTGTTCGCAACGCTCGCAATTGCGGGTGCGGCCTGGGGCCTCTCGGATGATCCGATACGCGCTGTCGCCGTGCTTGTGGTGGCAACGCCCTGCCCGCTTATTCTTGCTGTCCCTGTTGCCTTGGTTTCGGGGCTTTCGCGCGCGGCAAGCCACGGCATTTTGATAAAGGGCACCAAAGTTCTGGAGCTCATGTCGCAGGTTCAGACTTTTGTTCTGGACAAGACCGGAACGCTGACCGACGGCAAGGCGCATATTGTGGCCACCTCCGCCACGACAGAGATGGGCGCGCAGGAAATGCTTCGCATTGCCGCCTCGCTTGACCAGACATCGAAACACACAATCGCCCAGACGCTTGTCGCAGAGGCACGAAATCAGGGTTTGAACCTTTCAATACCAAAATCTGTCAAAGAAACGGCCGGGGAAGGCATGGAAGGCAATGTTGACGGGCGCCAGGTTATCTTGGGCGGCCGCGCCTTTGTGGCAAATAAAATTGGTCTCGATCCATCAAATCTTACGAATTCGCACGAAACACCCGGTGCGATCAGCGTGGCGATGGCGGTAGATAGTCAGTGGGTTGGTGAATTGATATTTGCCGATGGCCTGCGCGACGGTACTGACGCTTTTTTGAAGAACATCAGGGATTTCGGTGTTCGCCGCATCGTTCTGGCGACCGGAGACAGACGTGATGTTGCCAAAGAGGTTGTTGATGGCCTTGATTTTGATTCCATCAATGCCGAATTGACGCCGGAACAGAAAATCAGAGTCGTGCTGGTAGAGCGCAAAAATGGCCCGGTCATGATGATCGGGGACGGTGTGAACGATGCGCCCGCCCTTTCAGCCGCGGATATCGGTGTTGCAATGGGTGCCCGTGGTGCCGCGGCATCAGCCGAAGCTGCTGATGTCGTTTTGCTGGTTGACCGGCTTGATCGCATTCATTCGGCCCTAAAGATCGCACGCCGTTCCAGAAATATAGCACTACAAAGTGTTTATGCAGGCATTGGGCTGTCATTGCTTGGCATGTTTGCTGCCGCCTTTGGTCATATCACCCCTGTTCAGGGCGCTCTTTTGCAGGAAGTGATTGATGTGGTTGTCATTCTGAATGCACTACGCGCACTGCAGGGGAACTCAATAACTGAACAAAAGCAACCGTTCGCGGCTCCCTAGATCAGGCACCACTTTTGCGACCTTCTGAAAACTGTTCCATTATCGCAATAACCTCTGCGTCACTGACTTGAGGAAAGCTGTGATAATAGGCCCCTACAGACATAAAACTGCCGGGCGTCATAAGGCAGATCATTTCATCAGCCAACGGCTTGAACGCTTCGATCGTGCCAGGCGGTGCGACGGGAAGCGCAAGGATTAGGCGTGCGGCGTTCTTTTGTCTGAGCGCTTTTAATGCAGCGCGAAGTGTAGCACCGGTCGCGACACCATCATCGACAACGACCAGTGTTTTTCCTTTTAGGGATGGGCGAGGCCGCCCCCCAAGGTAGAGTTCCTTGCGACGCTCGATTTCAGGCAACAGTGCAGCACCCATCGCCTTGATATCCGTCTTGCTTAACTCGAAAGCCCGCGCAATCCGTTCGTTCACTTCGATCATTGGCTGATCGCCATCGACAATGGCCCCAACAGCAAGCTCGGGCTGGCCCGGCGCGCCAATTTTACGTACGAAAGCCAAATCAAGGGGCAGATCAAAGGCCCGGCAAATTTCCGCAGCCACAGGCACACCGCCGCGCGGCAACGCGATGACCACAGTTTCTTTTGGATCAGGCGTTGGCAGCGCTTCGGCCAAAAGCGCGCCAGCATCCGCCCTGTTGTTGTACATATTCCTTCGCCAGGTCATGTCTTACACCTTGTTCGCCTGCCCCCAATTGAATTCTGTGTCAGGCAACCGATGGGGGTTTGCGTTACTGATCTAGTCTACAGCCAATCGCCGTTTCTTCGATTGATCCTGATCAAAGAGCGGGCCATTCGCACAATCTATCAATGATCTGGCTTACAGGTGCTATATGAGGTCACATGTCAAAAATTCTGACCATCACCCTGAATCCTGCGGTGGACATTTCCACATCGGTCGAACGCGTTGTTGCAGGGCCAAAACTGCGATGCGCCACGCCCAGGGTCGACGCAGGTGGTGGTGGTATCAATATCTCCCGCGCAACTCAGATACTGGGCGGGTCAAGCACCGCCTTTGTCGCGACTGCCGGGCGAACCGGGGCAACCCTGCTTTGCTTGCTGGAAGAACTCGGCGTTACTGTTCTGCCTTTCGACGGACCCGGAGAAACCCGCCAAAGCATTATGATCACGGATGACAGCACAGAGGCACAGTACCGTTTTGTCCTACCCGGGCCAGTTTGGGCAAAAGAAGAAACGGCCCGCGCGCTATCCGAAATTAAAGAGGCGGCACCGAAATATCGCTATATTGTTCTTAGTGGAAGCATGCCACCCGGCACGCCTGATGATATCGTTTCAACCCTAGCAGATATTGCAAACAATGCAGGTGCAAAACTGTTAGTAGACACCTCCGGCGCAGCCCTTAAACAGACCGTATCAGCGCCAAAGCACAAGCCGTATCTGGTAAGACTAAACCAACGTGAAGCAGAAAATGTATCTGGCCGATCTCTTGTAAATGAACGCGATTATATTGCGTTTGCCGCTGACCGTGTCGCAGCGGGTGTCGCGAACGTCATTATTGTCGGGCGCGGGCGCGACGGTTCTGTTCTGGTGAGCAAAGACGAATGTTTGACTTGTACGGCTGCAGAGGTCGCCATCAAAAGCCGAACGGGTGCGGGCGACAGTTTTCTCGCGGCACTGACGCTTAGCCTGTCACGTGGTGAGCCGCATGCCATTGCTTTCCAATGGGGCGTCGCTGCAGCCTCTTCCGCCCTTACAACAGACGCGACAGCGCTTTGCACTAAAGCAAGCACTGAACGTTTGCGCGCAGAATGCGACATCGCACGTATTTAGAACTAATTGTCTGAACAGAAGCCGAATTTTTCGCCTTGCGAAGCAAACACGCGAAATATTCGTTTTGACGCAAGTCAATGCTATGATCCTGACTGACCTTCATAGTCAGTTCATAGAATAGTGGGATGATGGTTATGTCCAAAGCGAAACCAAGCAGACGCAATATGCCCTTGCCCCTAGAGGTGGGAGAGTTGCGGCGCGAGTGCGACCCTTCTGCCTTTACCTTTAAGACAACCAAAGAATTGAAAGACATCCAAGGGTTAATCGGACAAGAACGCGCGATGGACGCGTTGCGACTGTCAGCGCGGATATCCCACAGGGACTTTAACTTATTTGTTCTTGGTCCTTCAGGAACCGGACGCCACCGCGCTGTTGAAAAACTATTGGGGGAACAAGCCGAAAAACGCCCCATTCCTTGCGACTGGGCCTACGTCAACAACTTTGACGCACCGCACAAGCCTCATGCGCTGCGACTTCCTGCGGGCATGGCTGAGCAATTGAAATCTGCGATGGAAGAACTTGTAGACGATATGGCGGTCGAAATCCCTGCCCTCTTTGAATCAGAAGATTACCAAACCCAACGCCGTTCAATTGAACAGGAGTTCGGCGAAAGACATGAAACCGCATTTTCGGATTTTGTGGATCACGCAAAAGAACAGAGCGTTGCGGTACTGCGCACGCCAGTCGGGTTTGCATTGGCCGCCATAAAAGATGGCGAGATTATAAAGCCCGAAGTTTTTGAGAAACTCAGCCAAAACGATCAAGATGCGATAACGTCAAAAATAGAAACCCTGCAGGAAGAACTGTCTGCCGTTCTAAAAACCTTCCCGGCTCTTGAAAAAGAACACCGGCGGCGGTTGGAAAGACTGCACGCCGAACTGGCGGAACAGGCTGTTGCAGGACAAATCAAACAGGTACAGCAAAAATTTTTGGGTGTCGAACCAATCAAAGAGTACCTCGAGGCGGTTCGCGGCGACATGGTCACCAATGCAGAATTGTTTCTTCAGGTTCGCCAGGGTGGCGATCAGGGCCCCTTCCCGCAGGCGATATTGAAATTCCACCGGGAACCAATTTTCCAACGTTATGCCGTCAATGTCATGGTTTCGCACAATGGCAACAAAGGCGAAGGCGCACCGCTGGAAAAAGAAAGCCTTCCCACTTTGGGGAACCTGACCGGTCGGATCGAACATGTGTCTGACATGGGTGCGCTTATGACCAACTTTACCCTGATCAAACCCGGCGCGCTTCACCGTGCAAACGGGGGGTATCTGGTCATGGATGCCCGTCGGTTGCTGAGCGAACCTTTCGCATGGGATGCCCTTAAGCGGTGTTTGGACAACAAAGCGATCTCAATCACTTCAATGTCAGAACGGCTTAGCCTTGTTTCTACAACGTCACTTGAACCAGATCCAATTCCGCTGGATGTGCGCATCGTGTTGATTGGTGATCGCTATCTTCATGCGCTTTTGGTTATGTTTGACCCAGATTTCAGCGCTTTGTTCAAAGTTCAGGCCGATTTTGAACAAGATGTGGAACGCACTCCGAAAACGCTTCAGCTTTTCGCCCGCTTGATTGCTGCATCTGCGCGACATGACGGCTTGCGCCCGCTGACAGCTACCGCAGTTGCCCGTCTGCTGGATGAAGCGGTCAGGATGGCCGAGGATAGCAAGCGGCTATCGCTCAAGCTTGGCGCATTGGCTGATATTCTACGTGAGGCAGAATATTATGCAGGCGAAGCAAAGCGCGACACCATCGACAAAACAGACGTTGAACAAGCGATCAACCAGGCAGAATATCGCGCGTCGCGCATCCGCGATCGCAGCCAGGAAATGATCACACGCAACACGATCCTTATCAAAACCAGCGGTAAGGACGTCGGGCAGATAAACGGCCTTTCTGTTATCGACCTTGGCACGCATCGCTTCGGCCGCCCCTCGCGCATTACGGCGCGTGTGCGCGTTGGTGCCGGTAAAGTCGTTGATATTGAGCGCGAAGTCGAACTTGGTGGCCCGCTTCATTCCAAGGGCGTTTTCATACTATCGGGCTATCTGGCCACCCACTACGCGCTGGATGTACCGATGTCTTTACAGGCCAGTATTGTATTTGAACAAAGCTATGGCGGTGTCGACGGGGACAGTGCGTCATCAGCAGAGCTTTATGCGCTTTTGTCTGCCTTGTCAGGGGTTCCGATTTTACAAAGTTTCGCAGTCACCGGGTCCGTGAACCAAGCCGGGGAAGTTCAGGCGATTGGTGGCGTAAATGAAAAGATCGAGGGGTTCTTTGACATTTGCAAAACCCGGCGGTTGACGGGTCATCAAGGCGTTCTGATACCCAAGGCAAATGTTGACCATCTTATGCTTCGGCCCGACGTTGTCGACGCCGCGCGCAAGGGTAAATTCCGGATTATACCTGTCGAGACAATTGATCAGGGTCTGGAACTTGCAACCGGGGTCGAAGCCGGAAAAAGGGGCCGCAACGGGCGTTTCCCTGATGGCTCGGTCAATGCCTTTGTTGAAAGCCGCATGTACGAGTTCGCTCAGCTCCGTAAAAACTTTGCGCGTTCCGGAAAAAACGGCCCGAACGGGGAAGAGTCATGAACAAGAGCAAAGACAAAGAAACCACTGGTTGCATAATTGTGGGGGCGAGTTGCTATGCAGATGCGACACCTGCCCTGAACCTCGCCGCAATGCTTGCGCCGCTTACGAAGGCGGACATCAGGGGTATTCTTGTTGAAGAAGACCAGTTGCTGAGTATTGCGCAGTTCCCGACCTCACGCATTGTATCCCCTGCCGGAGAACGAATAGTTACACCTTCACTGCAACAAATGCTGACGGTTTTAGCCGGCGATGCCCGTGCTTTTGAAAAAGCAGTTTCTGATCTTGCGCGCGCGAGCTTTCGAAGCTGGACGTTCGAACGGTTTAGGGGCGAAATGCTAAGCCATTTGCGCGCAACAACAGGTAGCCACGACATTCTGTTGATTGGCCACCAAACCGTCCATCAGTACATTGGAGACGTCGTGCTTGTTCATCAGCCGGGACGTGACTACAAAGCGGCCTTCAGTCTGGCGAGACACCTATCAAACGATCTGAAAAAACCGTTGTTTATTGCTGCGATTGCCACCGACCAGCATGAGTATTCAGCAGCAATCCGCGAACAACGCGAAATGTTGCAAGACGCCCACCAACGGGGATCATCCGGCGAAATTTTTGACACGAAATCAGACTTGCTCACACGGCTTTCCCATTTCAACGCGGCAACGGTTGTTATCGACATCGATGCCGGTCCGTTTCAAACTAACGAAGAACTTCAGGATTTTCTGGATAAAGCACGTTGCCCGGTCGTGGTGGTTGGGGCGCATGCGGGCTCTCACACGCTCGAATATAGCACGGTCATTCCCGAGACTCGTTGAATCTAACCGAAAGCAGTTTCAAATTGACGCAAGACGTGCATCCCAAAAAAAGCGATCTTAACACACGATCACCCGCACCAGAAAAACAGGAACTGCTGCGTGCAATATCGCTGCCTTTGCTTGTTTTGTATGGTCTTGGGGTTACCATTGGTGCTGGCATCTATGTGCTGATCGGCGCAACCGTTGCGCAAGCAGGCATCTATGCCCCCAGTTCGTTTCTGATTGCTGCTTTTGTGATGGCGTTTAGCGCAGGCAGTTTTGCTGAACTAACCGGAAGATTTCCCAAAAGCGCAGGCGAAGCCATCTATGTGGACGCAGCTTTTGGCAAACCGTGGCTGACCCGCGTAACGGGTGGGTTTGTGATCTTGTCCGCTATCGTGGCTGCTGCGGCGATCACCCTTGGAGGCACGGGATATGTTTTGGCAATTCTGGATCTTCCGCAACCATTGGTCGTCATTGCAATTGTTGTTCTTATGGGAACGGTCGCGGGTTGGGGGGTGCTGGAATCTGTGACATTTGCAGCCGTTTTTACGGTTCTGGAAATTATAGGCCTGCTCATCATTATCATAGCTGGCATCTGGGCCCATCCGGATATCCCGCAAAGACTTCCCGAAGTCTTTCCACCTTTAAGCAACCCTGCGGCGATGAGTGCCGCTTTCACGACAAGCCTGATCGCTTTCTTTGCCTTCATCGGTTTTGACGATGTCGTTAATCTGGTGGAAGAAACCAAAGACCCGATCAAAAAGATGCCACGGGCGATCATACTGACGCTTTTGATTGTCACGTTAGTTTATTTTTCTGTGGCGACGGTTGCTGTAATGACAATTCCACATCAGGCTCTTGCGACCACTGGGGCGCCAATCAGTCTTATGTTCGAACAGCTTACAGGTTTGTCGCCGTTGGCTATCTCTCTGATTGCCATTGTTGCGACACTGAATGGGATTGTCATTCAGATTATCATGGCGTCACGGGTACTTTACGGGCTTGGAAATGCAGGGCGAATTCCGGAATTCTTTGGGAGTGTGAACGCTTCAACCCACACACCGTTGGTTTCGACATTCATTGTTTCGTCATTGGTTCTTGTGCTGGCGCTTTTCTTTCCGATTAGTCGGCTTGCAGAACTGACAACGCAGATCATTCTGGTGGTTTTTACTTTGGTGAATCTGTCGCTAGCCACCATCAAGTTTAGAAAAGCCAAAGCCCCGGACGGTGTTTTCATTGTTCCGGTTTGGATTCCCGTATTGGGATTTTTATCCTGCATAGCACTGCTGGCAGGGCCCTTCATCCTATAGCCAGACACAGGGCCAGGTTTCAGTTAATCCATCAGATCTTGCCAATGATGGCAGGCAACTTCATGTTCACCGCTGGAATGTTCCAATTTCGGTTCTTCTTTGCGGCAGATATCTGTTGCGTAAGGGCAGCGCGTCTGGAACTTACAACCCGGCGGAGGGTTTGTCGGTGACGGAATCTCTCCCTCCAGCTTTTGCGCGATGTTCGGAGCATCCGGGTCAAGCGACGGTATCGCAGATAGCAAAGCTTTTGTGTACGGGTGGCGTGGTGCGGCAAAGAGCTCTCGTGTCGGGGCGGACTCGACAAGCCTGCCCAGATACATCACCGCCACATGATCGCAAATATGGGCAACAACACTAAGATCATGACTGATGAACATAAAGGTTAGACCCATCTCTTGCTGGATCTCTTTCAAAAGGTTCAGAACATCAGCCTGAATTGAAACATCAAGGGCCGCAACGCTTTCATCTGCCACAACAAAGCGTGGGCCGGAAACAAGCGCCCGGGCAATCGAAATACGCTGCCGTTGCCCACCCGAAAACGCGTGTGGGAAACGGCGAAGATGTTCAAGGTTCAGACGGCATTTCGCAGCAATTTCGCGCACGCGTTCATCTGTTTCTTCGCGCGAGGACGTCAGCCCCATAACCTCAAGCGGCTCTGCGATAATATCCCGCACCGTCATCCGCGGGCTAAGCGCAGCGTATGGATCCTGAAAAATCAACTGCGCACGCGAGCGGTAGTCTTTCAGCGCTTTGCCATCAATTTTCGTCAGGTCGTGCTGAACTTCACCATCGTTATATTGAACCGATCCGCGCGAAATTGGCGCCGCCTTTAGCAACGCGCGCCCAAGCGTTGTTTTACCGGAACCGGATTCGCCAACCAAACCAAAGAAACTGCCTTTTTCGATGTCCAGATTGACACCTTCAACAGCGCGAACAACCACAGCGGGCCCAAAGAGCCCACCGCCACGAATGGGAAAGTGAACTGAAAGGTCACGGGCTTCAATCAGAAGGTCGTCACTCATTTTGCAGCTCCCTCGTTAAACAAATGGCAAGCCACACGGTGACTATCGGCAACCGTTGTGAAATCTGGCAAGTCGCGGCTGCAAACTGCCCCAAGATTAGCTGAACAACGCGTGTTAAAAACACAGCCTGATGGGCGGTCAAGCGGGGAGGGAATATCCCCCGGAACCGGGGTCAGCGGTCTGTCGAGGTCATCAAGGCTTGGCAGCGCTGCCAGCAAGCCCTTGGTATAGGGGTGTGCCGGTCTGCGAATAACATCGCGCACAGTCCCCTGCTCTACGATTCGACTGAGGTACATCACAGCAACGGAATCTGCCGTTTGCGCAATAACGCCCAGATCGTGGGTAATAAAGACGATGCCCATGCCAAATTCGGTGACGAGATCCTTCATCAGGTCAATGACCTGCGCCTGAATGGTTACGTCCAGTGCGGTTGTCGGCTCATCCGCGATCAGCAGTTTCGGCCTAGTCGAAAGCGCCATCGCAATCATCGCCCGTTGGCGCATGCCACCAGAGAGTTCAAAGGCGTATTGCTTGAAACGCGTTGAGGCGTCAGATATCCCAACACGGTCCAGCATCTCGATTGAGACTTCTTTAGCGCGTTTAGCATTCATATCCGTATGAATTTGCAACTGTTCGACCATTTGATCGCCAATTGAAATCGCGGGTGCAAAGCTCGCCATCGGTTCCTGAAAGATCATCGAAATTGCACCACCACGCACAACACGCAAGTCTTTCGAACTTTTCAGCGTCATAATGTCAACCGGGCCGTCATCAAGATGCAAAACGATCTTTGTGCGTTCGTCATAGACTGCGTTTGATGCGTTAAGCTTCATCAGTGATTTTGCCGTGACTGATTTTCCTGAGCCGCTTTCGCCGACAAGACCCATGACTTCGCCGGCTTCCAGCGTGAAAGACACGTTATCGACGGCAGTGATCAAACCCTCATCCGTTTTGAATTTAAGGGTCAGGTTTTCTACATCAAGAAGGCGCGTCATTTATGGGAATCCGAATAGGGATCGGCGGCATCTCTCAGTCCGTCTCCGACGAACACAAAGGCCAACACGAGCGTTATGAAGAAGATCACAGGAATAAAGTACCACTGGTAGTTCAGCAGAACATCTGCACTGGTTACGTTCTGCAGCATCACGCCAAGCGAGTTTACCGGGTCTTTAAGCCCAAGCCCGATAAAGCTGAGCGCGGTTTCAGACAGAACCATGTAAGGAAATGAAATCACCAGATCCACGATGATATAGCTGGTAAAGCTTGGCAGCAGGTGCCGCCGGATCACGTGGCTTGATGACGCCCCGCAAAGCTGCGCGGCCAGCACATATTCCTGACTTCGTTCCGTCAAAAGGTGCGTTCGTATTCGTCGGGCCAGTGTTGGCCAGCCGATCAAACCAAGAACCATCGAAATGAACAGGAACCGCGTTTCGGCGCTCCATACATCCGGAATAAAGGCGGCTAGGGCCATGAACAGCGGAATACTCGGGATTGTCCGAACCGTATCGGTAATCATCTGCAGGCTGGAGTCAAGGAAACCGCCGTAATACCCAGAGATTCCACCAATCACCAATGCCATGATAAAGGCAATAAACACCCCGATTGTACCAACTGCCATTGAGGTATTAATAGCTGTCAGCGTTCGGGAATAAATATCCTTGCCGGTCGAGTCCGTACCAAAGATATGGATCATGCCTTTGTCGACACCAAACAAATGAGTGTTGAATGTGAAACCGGGAATTCTAAAATCAAGCGCTTCACCAGGCAAATTGATGTCAAAAGACAGATACGTGTATTCCGATCCTTCAACAAAGAACTCGAGATACCGACGGCCCTCAAGTTCTGTGTTCACGATGGTCACCCAGCGAAAACTGGTTTCGATCGATCTGGTTCTTTCAGAACTATAGATAAACGGGCGCAATGAGCAGCCGTTGTCATCACAGAAACTGGGAATCTGCGGTGCCCCATTTAGATAGTCTTTATCCCGCCCGGAAATCGTCGCGTCATAGGGTGTAAGGAAAGGTGCAAATATGCCTGACAGGATAAGAATAATCAAAACCCACGCACCAAAAAGGGCGGACTTGTTCTTTTTGAACCTTTGCCAGATAAGCTGCCCCTGAGACGCGGTAAAATACGCCTCTTTTAGTTTCTGGTCGGTGGATGCCTGGTTGTTCGAAGTATCGGTCATATCATTTACCCCACAATACTGCGGCGAACCCGCGGGTCAGTAAGCGCCAGAATTATATCAGTCAAAAAGTTGATCGCGACGATACTGCCCGTCAGCATGAAAATAATCGCACCCGCAAGCTGTTGGTCGTTAGACCGCGCAAGCGCCTCGATCAAAAGCGACCCGGCCTCGGTCAGCGTCAGGATCAGGGCAACAATAGGCAACTCATTGAAAATTCTATTCAGATCAAAACCCAAGGAATTGATGATCGGACTGAGTGCGTGGCGAGCTGGATAACGCATCAGTAATCGTCGTCCTGAAACCCCTCGGGCCTCTGCGGCCGTGACATAGAGCTTGCCAATCTCGTCAGACATCAAGGCTCGCACTGTCTGGATCGCGAACGCAGTTGCTGACCAGCCCAGAATAAAGATCGGAAGCCAAGCATGGCCAAGAAAATCCATGACCCGTTCATAGGACCATTCGGCATCCCGGAATTCTTTTGAGAATAGCCCGGTCAAGCTATCCCCGAACATTACTGTCGAAAACAGCATCACCATCAGCGCCAGCAAGAAATTCGGTAAAGCCAGTCCCAGATAGCTGACAAGGCGCAAGCTGTTGTTCAAAACACGGTTGTTGGACGTTGCCGAGATAATCCCGACAGGAATAGCGATGATATAAGCAACCATCAAAGACGTGAGGCAAAGCCCGAGGCTTAGCCAGAATTTCTGACCCAGAAGCTGGCTGATGTTCAGGCGCAAAATACAGCTGTCGCCAAATTCACCTTGAAATGCGTTGATAATCCAAACACCCCAGCGCTGGACATATGGTTTGTTAAGGCCAAGTCGGATGCGCTCTGCTTCAATATCTGCAATCGAGATTACGGCGCCCTGGGAGTTTTTAAATGCAACATACCGCTCGGCGCAATCGCCGGGGACCAGTTCCATCAGGGTAAAGACGATAAAGGAAACCAATATCAGAGTTAATATCGCCAGCGAGGCTCGAATTGCTACGAACTTTGAGAATTGAAGCATTATGGTTCTTACGCCCCCGCGATATTGGAAAAGCTCTTTGGCTCATTTTATTTTTGAACTGCGGGCAATCGAAACTGCCCGCAGTTAGTTTTTGTCTTCAGAAGACTACTTTATTCGTCAAAATACCACTGCGTCGCGCGGTACGGATAGGTCCGATAGTACGCGTACGATTGGGTTTGGAATTCTGCGAAGTTCTTCAGGGTGTTTGAGTGATAGATCGGTGCGACCGCTTTTACAGTCCCGATGAACAACTGGCTTTCTGCCATCGTTCTAGCGAGCCTGAGGCCAATCTCGTTCGATTCATCGGACCCTGCAATTGCAGACTGGAACGCGTTGATATCGTCCATCATTCCGTAAACATAGTCGGGTGGTTTGATACCTGCAGCACCGTCAGAGTCGATGTATTCGCCCCAGAGCATTGCAGATCTCAGGTTGAAATAGTTGTCAAACGGCGGGATGAACAGCTCTGAAATACCAAGGATAACCGCGAGTGGTTGGCCTTTTGCATACATAGTCACATCAAGCTGGTTCGAAGATTGCGCCGAACGATACTCGTCCGTCGTAACTTCTTTCACCGTGTTATCAATGCCGACGTCTTTCCAGTTTTGTCCCACAAGTTCTACCAATTTGACAGAGATAGCTTGGGTCGCAACTTGCAGGTTCAGAACGAGCCGGTCGCCATTTGGCAATTCGCGCATTCCGTCGCCATCCACATCAACCATACCGATTTCATCCAGCAGGGCGTTTGCGGCATCCGGATCGAATTGAGCTAGGTATTGCTCAACCTCTTCTGGAACAAACGAAGGTGTTGGCGAGAAAGCAATATACTGCTGAGGACGACCAAGACCAAAATAAACGACTTCGTTAATCTCATCACGGTTAATCGCCAAAGACATAGCTTGGCGGAACTTCAGGTTACCAAACGCTTCGCGCTTGCCTTCATCGGCAGAGGTTACGTTGAAAGCAAAGGTTGCCAGGGCGATCTCTGGTTTCAGATCAACCGAGAAGTTACCTGTTTCCTGATTTTCAAGAAGCAATGGTGCATAATCAAGGTTTAGCGCCTGAGATTTATAGTCAACTTCTGCGTTGACCAGTTTCAGAAGGCGAACTTCGCTTTCACCAACAAAAAGCTCGTCCTGCTCGTTGATATAAGGAAGCTGGTTACCTGCAGTGTCAACCTGGAAGAAATACGGGTTGGCAACCAGATGGCGACCTTCCGTTGTTTCAGAAATCAGGATGTGACTTTCCAAAGTTGGTGTCGTGTCTGCTGGCATCCCGGCAACCTTGTCAGGATGTGACAACATAGGTGTCGGTGTATCCATCCAGTCAGAACTACCATAGTAAGCGGCGATCGCTTCATATCCGGTCTCAAAACCAAGAGCTTGCGCGTTTGCATCTGCGTTCGGATCAACCGCTGGGTGGAACTGGCCAAGGAAATGCTTGGGCTGGAAGCCCTGCGCATAGTGGTTCGCAAAATGCGAAAGCAAACCAGGCTTTGGCGCTGGCAGGTTAAACCGGACAGTTGTTGCGTCAACCGCGTCCACTGTCATTGGCTCGCCACCAACAAGAACATAATCTTTCGGGCTTGCGATCACATTTGTATCAAGCGCCAGATTTTCATACCAGAACTCAACATCTTCGGCGGTGAATGGTGCACCATCTGACCATTTGTGACCTTCGCGCAAAAAGAATGTCAGCTGCGTGAAGTCTTCATTCCATTCCCAGCCTTTGGCAACGTTTGGAACAATGGTTTCAAGGTCGTCAGAGTAACGAACAAGGTTCACGTGGCGCACAGACATAAAGTCTGATGTTCCGGACTCTGTTGCATTCGACAGAGCATCCAGTGTGCCACCATAAGAACCGATTGCATCGTAAGGTGCTACAACCAGTGGCTCAGCCGGAAGGCGATCTGCAAGGGCCGGAAGGTCACCGTTACCGCGAATGCGGGCGTTCATAGCCTCAATGTCGGGGTTCGCAGAGAACTCCATTTCGCAGTTCGCCAGCGACTGGAACTCTGAAAGTTCATATTGCTGCGGGAACGCGCCAGGGGCGACTCCCATCATGTCCGCGACTGTCACCGCCGGGCACGAGGCAGCAGATGCCCCGGTCGCCAGCGCAAGCAGCGCGACTCCAGAATAAAAAAGCGATTTCATATTTTTTTCTCTCCGTTGTTGTTCAAACCGGACTGACTTGCCAGTCCGGGTGTCTTGTTTCGACATCATTTATTTACTCAACTTGTACCCATTGAGTTGGCTCTTGGCCTATCTGAGTATCCTCACCAATCCTCTGTTTTAGAAGATTCATATGTCAACTAGCACAAACACGTAGCAGCTATGGCTAACTCGAGCGAGACTGAACTTAAGCCTTTGAGCTGTCAATGATCTTTCAAAACCCTCCTCTGTAATTTCACACGTTTGTCATATTGGGCGGCAACAAGGCCGGGCGATAGCACGGTTGCTCCGACTGGATTGATCGGAGCAAATTCCATTGTGAAACATGTTCGTGCCTTCGTTTGGCGTGCTGTGTTTTTAAATTTCGGCATCAGCATCATCCAATGTTTCGATAAGGCGGGTTTCGAGCAGTTGGCCGTTACGGTAGAGCAGCGGGTAAGCAACCGCAGAACACTGACTGTTCAAATCTTTGAGGCCGCGCAGCGTTTCAAGATGAACATCACTTGATTCGAAGCTAACGGCACCGCCTTCAGACAATCGCTTCAAATGGCGCTTTCGGCTTTTGCTTTCGACACGCGCAATTTCAGCCTTTTCAGCAATAAGCAGACGCGCGCTTTCCAGATCATCCGAGACCAGAACGTTTGAGGCGAGACGCATGTTAGAGATCACACATTCATGCATTGAAACGAGCTCTGACCACCCCGCCTTTGAAAACCGCAGCTCTTTCTTTGCAACCTCCCGTGCGAGCGGAAGCAAACGCTTCGCAACAGTATCCCCCGCCATACCAAGATTTATCGCGTAGTCAGCCAGCTCGCGTGCGAGTTTAACATCAAGCTTGCTCATGTTTTCCGTCGACATCTCTGCGACGTAGCGACGGACACCCGTCCTGGTTTTGTTTACCTGTTGGTCAAGCGCAATAAGTTCAGAAATACGTCGGCTGTCACCGCTTTCGTAAACCTCCATCACCGGATGCGCCATTCGTTCAACAAGTTCGCTCATTCTAAGAATTTCGCGCTTGAGGCTGGCAAGCGCCAGGCGCGGATTGTCCAGAACGGTTCTGTCGAGGGCGCTTATCGGCTCTGCTAGTGTTATTCCGGCTTCCGCCACTTCATCTGGAAAATATATCTCGGCGACGCCACCCATCTTACGTACGAATGGTAAAGCCAAAAGCAGAAGCGACAGGTTGAAAGCGATATGTGTATTGATCAATGTTTGAGCCGGGCCCATCATTGATAAGTAGGTTGTGACTGGGAGCAGATTCACCAAAAAAAGTGTGACGAGCGCCCAACTGCCGCGCAGCAGGAAGTTTGCAAAAGGAACGCGCCGTGCAAGCGGGCTCATCCCGCGTGACAACCATATAGGAATGATTGCTGACCCAAGGTTTGCGCCCAGGACCAATGAAATACCCGCCTCAAGCGGAATAGCCCCGATTGCAACAAGCGTGACACACATCAGGATCGTTGCGACGCTGGAATGCATTACAAAAGCAAGTGCGGCACCCACAAGAAACGCTGTCAGATAATCGCGTGCAAGGTACTCGGCGATAGCAGGAAGAAAGTCACTTTCCCGGATCGGGTCCATCGCCTCGCGCAGAAACCGCAACGAGATCAGAATAAACGCGATTCCCATTACGATACGGCCGTATTGGCGAAGCCTGCGCTGATCGCTGTTTACAAAGAGCCACCCCCCAGCAGCCAAAAGAAGCGGGACCAGCCAATCAAGTCGAAAGCTGAGGATCTGAATGATAAGAGCCGAACCAAGATCGCCCCCCAAAACAACGGCCAGTCCGGTTCCAAAACTCAAAACGCCACTCGCTGAAAAACCAGCAACCAAAAGCGCAACCGCAGCAGAAGATTGCAAAACGACAGCAAGCCCCAACCCGGCAGACGAAGCACCCAGTAAGCCTTCTCTTTCGGTTAGAATACGTTGGAAAGATGCGCCAAAACCGCGCTCAATCCCTGTTCTGACCATTCGCACAGCAAACAGCAGCAACATCGTCGCCCCGGCAAGATTTATGAGAAACCCGAGTATGGCCATGTTTCTATTCGCTTACCAACTTAAGAAGTTCTGCGTGAAGTTCGGGCGTCGCAGCGGCAACAACCCTGCCCTCAGAGTTCATCGTCATGGAATCGCCTTGCCAGTCTGTGATGATCCCGCCTGCAGCCTCGATCAGCGCGGTAACGGGCAAATGGTCATAAGGTTCCAGACCAAAATCGACCAGGGCATCAATGTAGCCCGCAGCCAAAAGTGCATGGGGATAACAATCATACGACATACGTCGCGTTTGCCCAGCATTCATCAGCCGATCAAAAACATCCGGCAGCGCTTTGTAAATTCGCTCTCCTTCATTGATGTAAAGGATAGCCTTGTTCAGGTCCGTCTGTTCGGAAACCCGTATGGGTTTGCCGTTCAGCGTTGCTCCCTGGCCTTTTGCTCCGGCAAAAATTTCCCCGGTCGCAGGCATACCAACAACCCCCATGTCCGGAACTCCATCAACAAGATGCCCCAGAAGAAAGCCAAACAAGGGATGCCCCGACAGGAATGAACGCGTTCCGTCAATGGGATCTACAATCCACATTTTCGAGCGGCCTTCGCCTTCAACACCGAATTCTTCACCAAATATACCATGGTTCGGAAATTTTTCAGAAATCACACGCCGAACGGCTGTTTCGACTGCTTTGTCAGCCTGCGTAACCGGGCTTTCATCAGCTTTAAATTCAATTCCAAGCTTGCCCCGAAAATGACGGAGCGCTTCGGCGCCAGCTGTCTCAGCAATTGAAATTGCGTCCGAAATGGTTGGCGCTTTCATGGCTGTTCTACTTTCTCGTTTGCGATACGCACTTCAACGCCCCATTTCGCCAAAACCGCAGCGAGCTTTTCGTCAGGTGGCGCATCGGTAACCAGGTGGGTAACTGTTTCAGGCGGGCACACTACCACGGGGGCACGTGCCCCAAACTTTGTCGATCCGGCCGCAAACACAACTTTATCTGCCTGACCGCTCGCAACTCTTGTTAAGCCAGCTTCTGCGGGATTCATTACCATAAATCCAAATTCGGATGAAATCGCATTCGCCCCGAATATTGCCAGATCATAGGTGAACTGTCGCACGTAAGCTTCTGTTTCACTTCCAAAAGTTCCTCTTTCACTCGGTTCCACCTCGCCACCCGCCAGGAAAACGCGGTTGTCATTGTGGTTCGCCAGCGCCTGCGTGACTGATATGGAGTTTGTCACAACCATCAGGTTGCGACGCAGCCGAAGCTGCTCAGCCACATAAGTTGTAGTGCTGCCAACGTTCAGAAAAAGCGTCATGTCATCACTGACCATATCGGCGACAGCATTCGCAATTCTGGATTTTTCCTTGGGGTTTTGCCCAAGGCTTCCAGAAAAAACCGGGGCTTCATCATTTCCGCGCAGATAGGTTCCACCATGCACACGCTCGACTCTACCCGCTTTGTCGAGCGCCTTAACCAGTCTGCGTACCGTTTCCTCGGACACACCCATCACCTGGGAAATCTGCGCATTTCTGGCCGAGCCGCCTAACCGTTGCAAGACGTTCAAAAGCTCGTGGCCTCTGTGGGTTATTGTGTTTTTTTCGTGCGCTACGACAGCTTGATTCCGTGTCATTGGGCGGAAAACACCACATATATCCACATTTGTCCAGAATAATGGTTGAAAATGACCGAATATAATCATTTGGTTTTATCAAATTGCTGGAAGGGGATTCGGCGTGTCAGACCAGAAAAACGTCATGTTCATTATTATCGACCAATTGCGTGCGGATGCACTGTTTGGCGAATTGGCAAACCATGTCGACCTGCCGAACCTGCGCGCCCTGATGGGCGAAGCTGTAACCTTTAAACGCAATTATTCTGTGACAAACCCCTGCGGCCCATCCCGTGTTTCCATTTTGACTGGGCAATATGCGATGAACCACCGAAGCGTACGAAACGGCACACCGCTTCGACATGACACGCCCAACCTTGCCACAGAGGCGCGCAAGGCAGGCTATATGCCGATGTTGTTTGGTTATACCGACACATCACAGGACCCGCGGGCCTACCCGCCCAATGATCCGGCGCTGAAAACTTACGAACACTCGATGTATGGGTTTTACGAGGTTGTCGAAATGCGGCTGGATGAATCTTATCCGTGGCGCGCGGATCTGATTGCCAAAGGATATGATGTTCCGGACTATTCGGAACATTACGTTCCCGCTGCCCCCGAAGGACGCGCGCGCCGTATAGATGACCCGGCCTTTTACAAAGCTGAAGACAGTGACACGGCCTTTCTGACAAAGGCCTGCCTGACAAAGCTTGCTGCGCGGAAAAAGGAAAGCTGGTTCAGCCATCTGACCTATATACGCCCACATCCACCGCTTGTTGCCCCTGCACCATACAACCGGATGTATGACCCGAAATCCCTGCCCCAGCCCGCACGCTTGGATAGCGCAGCGTCAGAGCGGGAAATTCACCCCTTTTTCGCCCCAGCACATGCCCATCAGCCAGCAGAGAGCTTTGTAAAAGGCTTTCCTGATCTGAAAGCAGATGACGATGATATCCAGACGCTTCGTGCGGTCTATCTTGGGCTGGCAACCGAAGTCGATTTGCATATCGGTCGTGTCATCACCTTTCTGAAGGATACCGGCCAGTACGACAATACGCTGCTGGTTGTAACTGCGGACCACGGTGAAATGCTGGGCGATCGGTTTAGTTGGGGCAAGATGTCGGTCTATGATGCGGCCTATCACACACCGCTTATCGTCCGCGATCCGCTCAACCCCCAAATGCATGGGGCAGAAGTCAGTAAACCAACCGAGACGATTGATATCACTCCCACAATTCTGGATTGGATGGGGCAAGATATTCCGAGCTCGATGGATGGGTCATCACTCACTCCGTTCCTGAGTGGCGGCAACACGGAGAATTGGCCGGATTACAGCTATTCAGAGCTTGATTTTGCAAACCCGGTTTCACCGACAATCTGGCAGCAGGAACTTGGGCTGGGGCCAAGTTCAGCGAACCTCGCGATCTTGCGTGGGCCACGTTACTCGCTGGTGCATTTTAACGGCGGCCTTCCCCCGTTGTTGTTTGACAAAGACGGCGAAGGAGAATTCCGCAATCTGGCGGCAGAGCCTGAAATGACGCCAATCGTTTTGGACATGACCCGGAAATTGCTGGATCACCGAATGGAAAACGCGGACCAAACCCTTGCAACGACCATGATCACAGCCAAGGGCCCTGTCAGGGGTAGCCGATAGTTCAGGTGGCGAAGTCACGAGTTTGATCCAATTTTGGTTGAAAGTCTCTCAGTAAAAAAGGCTGGAACGAACCAAATAGAGGGTGTGTATTGAGGTTAGGAACCCGCTATTCCCAATGAGAACCGTCGTAGAGATGTTTAGAAGAATAATGGAAATGTAAGCCATCCTCGCAAAGGGAACCACAAATGCACGGTATCCATTGAGCAAAAGCATGGAACAAATTGCGATCAGAAATGTGAGAGTGGAGTGAATTTCAATTGGCGCCAAAAGCTGCGCTTCACGCAACAGAACGGATATACCAACGTTAATTGTTAGAAAAATAACGATTTCCCTAAAAATGGGATTCTCTTTAATTTTCACAGTTTGAATTCTCCACACGACCAACGTGCTCATTCTTCAACGGGTTTATATTCGACATTTACCTGGCAATTTCTGCTCAAAATTGTTGAAAACTAGAGAATGGATAGCGTTTTTGTTGATTTCAGCCCCCGCTGAGACGTCAAAGTTCATAAACTTCAAGACGACGTGTACCCAAAGTTTTAAGTGAGTTACGTTGAGATACCAAACTGGGGTTTAGGGGCGAAGTTTCTTTTCTCTAAAATTTTATTCGTCGGTGATCCATGGCACTGCAGCACGGCCAAGGGTCCTGCCTGAAGAGGCCGCTAAATCAAAGCTTGTCGCGCAGGGAAAACCACAGCATCGCCAGCACCAGCAAAGGCGAGCGTAGCGCGGCCCCACCCGGAAACCGCGGGGTTGGCACATTCGCCATAAGGTCGAACTTTTCAGCCTGCCCGGCAATTGCCTCTGCCGCAATCTTCCCACCCAAAGTTGCCATCGCGACCCCGTGACCGGAATAGCCACTGGCCGAAAGGATATTCCCACGAAGCCGTTCAAAATGCGGCATCCGGTTCATCGTTATGCCAAGTGTACCGCCCCAGGCATAATCAATGCGGATATCTTTAAGTTGCGGGTAAATCTCTGACATCGGTTTACGCACCAGCCCGGCAATGTCCTTTGGGAAACGATAACCGTAGGACTCTCCGCCACCAAACAACATCCGCCGATCTTCGGACAGGCGAAAATAGTTGATGACAAACTTTGAATCGGCAACGGCATAGTTGTTCCGGATCAGTGCCTCGGCATCTGCTTCGCTCATCGGCTCAGTTGCCGCGATAAAGTTGTTGATCGGCATCACACGGGCCGCGACCCTGCCTTGCAGGTGGCCAAGATAGCCGTTGCAGGCCAGAACAACGTAGTCCGCTGTAATCTCAGCGTTTTGAGTAGTGACTTTCGCGGGTTCAGCCTCTATCAGCCCCGTCACTTTGGACCGCTCAAAGATGCGCACGCCTTTTTCTGCCGCAAGTTTTGCAAGACCAAAGGCGAACCGCAACGGGTGTGTATGGCCACCGCCCATATCAAGTGTTCCCCCGTGGTATGCAGGAGAGCCAACAAGATGGCGCATTTCTTCGCGGTCAATAGATCGAATGAGGTCGTAGCCGTATTCGTTTCTCAGCTTTTCGGCGTAGGAATGGTTTTCAGGAACAAGCCGCGAGCGGTGATCGGCATGGATGATGCCGTCCACAAATCCGCAATCCATGTCATGCGTTTTTATGAGATCACGCACCAGTTGGACGGACTCAAGGCCAATATCCCAAAGTTCGCGGGCAGTCTCTTTTCCGACCATTTTTTCAAGCGCGTCCTGTTCGACGCGCTGCCCGGTGCCAACCTGTCCGCCATTGCGCCCCGAGGCCCCAAAGCCAACCCGGTGCGCGTCAAGCAGAATGACATCATAGCCCTTGTCCGCCAGTATAACTGCAGCCGAAAGCCCGGTGAAACCCGCACCAACGACACAAACGTCACAAGCCAGTGCCCCTTCCGCAGCCGGAAAGGGCGCAGGTCCCTTGGCCGTTGCTGCGTACCACGACGAAGGATACTCGCCGACGCGGTCGTTGGATGTCAGAATGTCCACGCCAATGCTCCTTGCGACTTAAGCCGCTTTCAGCAGACCGTCGCTCTTGATGCTTGCGTAAGTCTCGTCCAGCGATCTGGCAGCGCGTTCCACAAGCGTATCAATCTCTGCGGGTTTGATCACCAGAGGCGGCGCAATAATCATCCGGTCTCCAACGTGGCGCATGACCAGTTGGTTCGCAAAACACCGCTCGCGGCAACGCAAGCCGATCATTCCTGCTTCGGATGCAAAATTTGCGCGCGAGGATTTATCGGGCGTTAGGGCGATTGTCGCCATAAGACCGACAGATTTCGCCTCTCCGACCAACGGATGATCAGCGAGTTGCCCCCATTTTTCAGCGAGGTATGGCCCTGCCACATCATTCACATGATCGACGATTTTTTCTTCTTCGAGAATGCGCAGGTTCTCTAGCGCAACGGCCGCCGCAACCGGATGACCGGAATAGGTGTAGCCATGATTGAAATCGCCCGCATTGGCGACAACATTTGCCACCTCGTCACACACAATCGATCCACCGATTGGTACGTAGCCTGATGAAAGGCCTTTGGCGATTGTCATGATATCCGGGCGGATGCCAAATGTCTGGGATCCAAACCAGTTGCCGGTCCGGCCAAATCCACAGATCACTTCATCCGCGATCAGCAGAATTTCATGTGCATCGCAAATCCGCTGGATTTCAGGCCAGTAGGTTGATGGCGGGATAACCACACCCCCGGCACCCTGCACCGGTTCCGCGATAAAGGCCGCAACTTTGTCTTCACCAAGTTCAGCGATTTTCGCTTCTAACTCGCGGGCGCGCAGCAGGCCGAATTCCTCTGGGCTCATATCACCGCCTTCGGCATACCAATGCGGCTGACCAATATGCACAACATCTGGAATGGGCAGTCCGCCCTGTTCATGCATCGGTGTCATACCACCAAGGCTTGCCCCGGCCATTGTTGATCCGTGGTACGCGTTATGACGGCTGATGATTACTTTCTTGTCCGGCTTGCCCTTGGCCGCCCAATAATGCCGCACAAGGCGCATGTTCGTGTCGTTCGCCTCAGATCCAGATCCAGCATAGAACACATGGTTCAAATCGCCGGGCGCCAGTTCTGCCAGACGCGCCGACAGTGCGATGGCAGGCACGTGCGATGTCTGAAAGAAAGTATTGTAGTAAGGCAATTGCTTCATCTGCCGCGCCGCAACATCTGACAGTTCGTCCCGGCCATACCCGATGTTGACGCACCACAAACCGGCCATAGCGTCCAGAATTTCGTACCCTTCAGAATCCGTCAATGTCACACCCGAGGCTTTCGTAATGATGCGAACGCCTTTTGCAGCAAGCTCTGCCCCGTCGGTAAACGGGTGCATGTGGTGTGCAGCATCAAGTGCCTGAAGTTCAGCAGTCGGCATATGGTTCGTAATCATGTTCATCTCATGACTCCTTTAGAAATTGACGCTCTCAGACGTTCAAAAGCAGATGTTGGCGTTCCCAAGGGGAAATCTCGCGCTGGAACTCTTCGAGTTCAGCATTTTTTATTCCGGCGTAGAGCTCGCAAAACTCAACGCCAAGGATTTCCTGAATCGTTCTATCATTGTTAAACTCGTCCATCGCGACATTCAGGCTACGAGGTAGTACAGCGCCCTCCTCATAGACTTCCCCGGTTGCAGCAGGGCTTGGGTCAATCTTGTTGACCATGCCCAGATACCCGCAAGCCAGGCTTGCCGCGATTGCTAGATACGGATTTGTATCAATCCCCACGACGCGGTTCTCAACACGCCGCGCGATTGGCGGCGAATTCGGAATACGAAGCCCGGTGGTTCGGTTATCGGCTGCCCATTCGAGATTTACCGGCGCACTCATCCCGGCTGTAAAACGGCGGTAGGAGTTTACATAAGGTGAAAGCAAAGGAACGACAGATTTCAGATGGTATTGAGAGCCACCAATAAAGTGAAAGAACTCAGCCGTTTCAGAACCATCCGGCGCAGAGAAAATATTGTCGCCGGTTTTTGCATCAATCACACTTTGATGGATATGCATCGCACTTCCGGGTTCGTCACGCATGGGTTTTGCCATGAACGTCGCGAATGTTCCGTTTTTCAGCGCTGCTTCTCGAATTGCGCGTTTGAAATAAAATACCTGATCTGCCAACACCAGCGGATCACCGTGCAAAAGGTTGATCTCTATCTGTCCAGCGCCGCCTTCCTGAATGAGCGTATCAATCGCAAGACCCTGCGCCTCTGCGTAATCATATATGGTATCGATCACTGGCCCGTATTCATCTACGGCCACCATGGAATAGGCTTGTCGCCCTGCCCCGCGCCGCCCCGTACGACCTACAGGTGGTTCGATCGGTTCATTGGGGTCGACATTTGGCTTAATAAGATAGAACTCTAGCTCGGGTGCAACAACGGGTCTCCAACCTTTGTCAGTATATAAACCCAGAACACGCTTCAGCACGTTTCGCGGCGCAACGGCAACCGGCTTACCATCGCGGGTTTCAAGATCGCTGATCACCTGAAGCGTCACATCATCAGCCCACGGCACAGCGGACGCCGTTGCCATATCCGGCCTTAGGACAACATCATATTCCATCCACTGGTTCTTGATATCAAGATCGACGTATTCACCCGTAATGGTTTGGTAAAACAGGGAAATTGGCAGAAAGAACGTGCTGTCCGGGCTGAATTTATAATACGGCATGGATTTACCGCGCGACATACCTGCAAGGTCCGGAATAATACATTCCACCTCTTCAATACGCCGCCCTGACTGATACTCTTTGAAAGCATCAGGCAAGGACTCTCTCCAGTCAGTTTTGTTGTCAGAAGCCACGATATCACCAGTTTTTATTGCTTTTCCCAAAGCGGGATCTCCGCCGCATTCTCCCATGTTACCGGCAGCGAAACAAACTCGAACCCGTATCGCTTATAACGCTAATTTGGGTCGGCAGGTCACGCTCAGTCTGGACGCACGGGGCGACTCGGCGTTGTAGGGTCAGAATATGATCAAATTATTTACTGTCAATTGGTTTTGATCAAAATATCTATTTTCCCAGTGACATTTTAATTTGTTCAAGCCCTTGGCGCAAATCTTCCTTGATAGCATTTGCGGCTGCGTCGGCGTCTCCGATACGCAAGGCATCAAGTGCTTCCTGGTGCTTATCCGGAAGATTGTAGGTCCCAAATCGACCACAGACAACGCGTAATGACGGCCCAACCCGTAGCCACAAAGTGCTGACAATGGATCTCAGAATATGCGCTTCTGAAATTCTGTAGAGCCCGGCATGGAACCGATAGTTTTGCTCCAGATAGGCGCGAACGTCGCCATTCGCGATCGCGACATTCAATGCTTTGTCTATCTCGCTCAGCTTCTCGATCTGTTCAGGTAAAATCTTTTGCGAGGCCAGATATGCAAGGTGCGGCTCAATAGCGAGCCGGGCAAATGTAAGCTCTTCCAACTGAGAAACAGACAGGACTGGTACACAGATTCGTCTGTTGCCAAGAAACTCAAGCGCGCCTTCGGCTGTCAGGCGGCGAATCGCCTCGCGCACGGGGGTCATTCCCACCTCCAACACGGACACCAACCCCTGAATCGTGACCGCCTGCCCCGGCGCTAACTCTCCAAAAAGAATCATCTCCCGGATTTTCCGATACACTAATTCGTGCGTCGGTAACTTACGATAAGACATGTCCACGTCTTATTTCCTTTACTAAGAACCCGCCTTGGCATTTCAAAAATCCAAACTGCTTTTCAGCTTAAACCTTCACGAAAAAAAATACCATATTGCATTGAGTCGTTTTTTTTGATCAAATCTTGCGCAAGAGGGTAAAACGACTCTCTCTCAAAAACAACGGGAGTAATATTTATGAAACAGACATGGCTACCGCTGGCCGCCGCTCTAACACTGAGCGCCGCTGCTGCCACCGCGGAGGAAGTCCGGGTCTACAACTGGTCTGACTATATCGACGAAGATCTTCTGACAAAGTTCGAAGAAGAAACCGGTATTGACCTGATTTACGATGTGTTCGATTCAAACGAAGTGCTGGAAACCAAACTGCTTGCTGGTGGATCCGGCTACGATGTTGTCGTTCCCTCAGGCACCTTCCTGCAGCGCCAGATTGTTGCAGGTGTCTTTCAGCCACTCGACATGTCGCAACTTTCAAATGCCGGAAACCTGTGGGAGCCGATCAAGGCCCGTACAGAGGTGTATGACCCAGGCAATGCTTATTCAATCAACTACATGTGGGGCACGACCGGACTTGGCGTAAACGTCAACAAAGTTATTGAGGTTTTGGGCGAAGACGCACCAATCGGGTCGCTCGCCCTAATTTTTGAACCCAGCAATATGGAAAAGCTGGCGGAATGCGGCGTTCACATGCTTGATGCACCTGTCGAGATAATCCCGGCTGCTCTGGCATACATCGGCGAAAACCCCGATAGCCAAGACCCGGATGTAATTGCAAAGGTAGAACCACTACTCACTGCTATCGCTCCTTATGTGCAAAAGTTCCACAGCTCTGAATACATTAATGCGCTAGCAAACGGTGACATCTGCGTTGCATTCGGCTGGTCCGGAGACATTCTACAAGCCCGCGACCGCGCCGACGAGGCCGACAATGGTGTTGTAATTGAATATGCCGCCCCGTCAGAAGGCGCCTTGATGTGGTTTGACCAGATGGCGATTCCGGCTGATGCCCCCAACCCATCGGGTGCGCATAAGTTTCTGGACTTCATTCTGAACGCTCAGAACATGGCTGCCGCTTCTAACTACGTTTACTATGCAAACGGCAACCTCGCCTCTCAGGAATTCCTCGAAGAGGATGTGATCGGCGATACAGCGATTTATCCGGACGAGGAAACGCTCGCCAATCTTTATACAACGACACCCTACGAGCCAAAAGTTCAGCGGATCGTCACGCGTCTTTGGACCAAAATAAAGTCCGGTATCTAATCCGGGTTTCTGTGCCCCGCGCCCCCAAAAAAGGCGCGGGGTTTATTTGTTTAAGCATGGTGACTTCATGGCGCATTCTTCCAGCACATCTACATTCGCACCTTGGGAAGACTCCGAACAAAAACCATTGATCCAGTTCAAGAATGTGACCAAGCGGTTCGGTAGTTTCACTGCGATAGATAATCTGAACCTCGATATTTTTGAGCAGGAATTCTTTGCACTGCTGGGCCCGTCGGGATGCGGTAAAACCACCCTGATGCGCATGCTTGCGGGTTTTGAATCCGCCACCGAAGGTACAATTTTGCTGGATGGTCAGGACATGGCACCGGTTCCGCCCAACAAGCGGGCCGTGAACATGATGTTCCAGTCCTACGCTTTGTTTCCCCATTTGACAGTGGCAGACAATGTCGCTTTTGGGCTGAAACGATCAGACATGCCCAAATCTGAGATCGAAGGCCGTGTCGACGAAATGTTGCGCCTTGTGCGGCTTGAAAAATTCGCAACGCGAAAACCGCATCAGATATCCGGCGGTCAACGCCAACGGGTCGCTCTTGCCCGCTCGCTTGCGAAAGCACCAAAACTTCTGTTGCTTGACGAACCCCTTGGTGCGCTTGACAAAAAGCTGCGTCAGGACACGCAGTTTGAGCTTATGGATATTCAGGAAAAAACCGGCACAACCTTTGTCATCGTGACCCATGATCAGGAAGAGGCAATGACAGTTGCCAGCCGCGTGGCCGTTATGGATGAAGGTAGGCTGGTTCAGGTCGACACACCCGCCCGCATCTATGAAAACCCAAATTCCGTTTACGTTGCAGACTTCATCGGGGATGTGAACATCATCGAAGGAAACGCGTCCAACAAAGGTGACGGTCTTGTCGAAATAAACTGGGCCGAAGGACAGCCAGCAATCCAGGGAACTGCGACAAACGCGGTGCAAGATGGCACGCGTGTAACATTCGCAATCCGGCCTGAAAAAGTAACGATCACCCAAGAGCGTGTTTCAGATAAGGCGAATTGTATTGAAGGCAAGGTGCTTGATATCGCGTACCTCGGGAATATTTCCACCTATCACGTGGAACTTCCTTCTGGGCATGTCATCAAGGCACAGGCAGCCAACAACCGTCGTCTCGCCCGTCGCAGTTTCACTTGGGAAGACGCGGTCTGGCTTTCGTTTACGGATACAGCCGGCATCGTCCTTTCGGATAATGCGGGGGGCTGAAAATGAATGTTCGCCGCCTGTTTTTGATTTTTGTGCCATATTTATGGCTGCTTGCGTTATTTCTGGTGCCCTTTCTGATCGTGCTAAAAATCGCGCTATCGGATGGGGCGCTCGCCATTCCGCCTTATATCCCGACACTGGATTTCTCAAATGGTTGGGAAGGGATCAAAACCTTTTTCGCGGGTCTGGATATGGAGAATTTCATCTTCCTGACCGAAGATGAACTTTACTGGCGGGCGTATCTGTCGAGCCTGCAGATCGCTGCGATATCCACAGCTATAACTTTGCTGGTCGGATATCCCATTGCTTATGGCATGGCTAAGGCCCCGGATGAATGGCGCCCTACCCTGATGATGCTTGTGATCCTGCCCTTCTGGACCAGCTTTCTGATCCGGGTGTATTCTTGGATGGGTATCCTGAGCCAGGAAGGTTTTTTGAACCAGTTTCTGCTTTGGACAGGTATCATCAACGACCCCCTGACAATTTTGAACACTAACACGGCGGTCTATATTGGCATTGTTTACACCTATCTGCCCTTCATGATCCTGCCGATTTACGCGGCCATTGAGAAACTGGATGAATCCTTGCTTGAAGCCGCTGAAGATCTGGGATGTTCCCGGATGCAGGCCTTTTGGCTGGTGACAATTCCCCTTTCCAAATCAGGCATCATCGCAGGGTGCTTTCTGGTGTTCATTCCGGCGCTGGGTGAATTTGTGATCCCGTCTGTGCTTGGCGGTTCAAAAACGCTGATGATCGGTAAGGTACTTTGGGAAGAGTTTTTCTCGAACCGGGACTGGCCTGTCGCGTCAGCAGTCGCCGTCATCCTGCTTTTGATCCTTGTTATTCCTATCATCCTGTTCCAGCGCAACGAGCAGAAACAGAGGGAGAGTGAAGGATGACCCGCCGTTTTTCATGGTTCAACGCCACTTCACTGACGCTTGGCTTCACTTTCCTTTACCTGCCAATGCTCATCCTGATTATCTACAGCTTCAACGCCAGTAAGCTGGTGACGGTCTGGGCTGGCTTTTCAACTAAATGGTACGGCGAACTGCTCCACAACGAGGCGTTTCTTGACGCGGCGTGGGTGACGTTAAAGGTTGCTGTCCTCTCCTCCACCTTTGCAACGGTGCTCGGCACAATGGCCGCATATGTCATGGTGCGAGGCGGGCGGTTTCGGGGCAGAACATTGTTCTCCGGCATGATTTATGCACCACTTGTGATGCCCGAAGTTATCACCGGCTTGTCGCTTCTGTTGCTGTTCATTGCTATTGGATTGGATCGTGGCGTTGTTACCATTGTGTTGGCCCATACAACGTTTTCAATGTGCTACGTGTCTGTTGTAGTTTCCTCGCGGCTGGTCACGTTCGATCGTTCTTTGGAAGAAGCGGCGCTTGATCTTGGGTGCAGCCCCTTCGACGCTTTCAAAAGCGTGACTTTGCCAATCATCGCACCTGCGGTTATTTCTGGTTGGTTGCTGGCCTTTACCTTATCTCTTGACGATCTGGTCATTGCCTCGTTCACCTCTGGCCCGTCGTCTACGACCCTGCCAATCAAGATATTCAGTGCAGTCCGCCTGGGTGTCAGCCCGGAAATCAACGCGCTTTCAACGATTATGATCGCCATCGTTGCGATCGGTGTGATCACTGCCTCACTCGTATCAAAACAGGCAATCGCCCGTCGACAAAACGAAGAACAAAAGGCCCTAAAGCAATGAGCGATTTTCAGGCAGAGTATGATGCCTATTGCAACGAATATGGAACGCCAGACCGCATCGAAATGATGCTCTGTGACCTCAACGCTGTTTTGCGCGGTAAATGGCTGCCCGGCGACGAGGTCGACAAGCTTATTAACGGCGGGGTTCGCCTGCCAATGTCGACATACGCGCCAAATATTCTGGGGTCCGAGGTTGAAGCGACTGGGCTTGGCATCACGATCGGCGATCCTGATGGGTTTATCGTTCCTGTAGACGGAACTTTGAAACCTGTTCCCTGGGCGAACGGAAATGTCGCCCAGGTTCTCGTTGAAATGGTCGATGAAGACTGCAATATCAGCAGCATTTCAACCCGCAACCACCTGAGAAACGTGATTGACCGGTTCGAAAAAGAAGGCCTGCACCCCGTTGTGGCCACCGAGCTTGAGTTCTACATCGTGAAGCGTCGCGACGATTCTTCCGATGCGCCCTCCCCGCCGGATGGTCTGCCCGACGCGCAGAACTATGATCTTGAGGTGCTCAACCAGTCAGAGGCAATCCTGACAGAAATTCTGGAAACCTCCAAAGCGCAAGGTCTGGCAACGGATGCGTTAATTGCCGAATACGGGCCCGGCCAGTTTGAGATCAATTTCCACCACACTGACGACGTACTGGCAGCGGCCGATACTGCGCTTATGTTCAAACGTCTGGTGATCGGCATCGTGGACGGGCACGGGCTGGAAGCAACCTTCATGGCAAAACCCTATGCTGAAGAACCGGGCAATGGGATGCATGTTCATGCGTCTGTTGTTGACGATGACGGCAACAATATTTTTGCCTCTGAAAATGACGAAGACGTATCTCCGCGCCTGAAAGCAGCAGTAGCAGGAGTTTTGGGAACGATGCGCGATATGCAGGCGATTTTTGCGCCACATATGAATTCGTACCGTCGGTTTCAGCCAAACAGCTTTGCGCCTTCCGCACCGGACTGGGGGCTTGATCATCGGGGGGCGGCCATTCGGCTGCCGGAAATTTCCGGCCCGGGTGCGCGGTTAGAGCATCGGATAAGCGGCGCTGATGTGAATCCATATCTTGTTCTCGCGGCGATCTTGGGGGGCATTCACTACGGTCTGCATCATGAATGTGACCTGCCACTGCCACTTGAAGATGATAAGTCAAGCGATGCAGAACCTTTGACCCACGACTGGACAACTGCAGTTGCTCTGTTTGAAGAGTCAGACTTTGCCAAAGATTTGTTTGGCGAAGATTATCAGAAAATCTATACGGCCGTGCGCCGCGATGAAATAAAAGAGCTGACCTCTATTATCACAGCGGTTGAGTATCGCTATTACCTTAGCCGCCTCTGAAGGTTCCCGATGAAACGGATTTACGAAGCAGCGGCCTATGCCTCGTCTTCGGATGATGGGTGCTATTGGCGTACAACAATAGACGACGCGCGCGCACCCTACCCGCATGTCGAAGACGAAATCACCTGTGATTTTGTTGTCGTCGGCGCGGGTTTCACCGGTTTATCTGCAGCACTGCACCTCGCAGAGAGGGATGCTGGGCGTATTGTCGTGCTTGATGCGAAAACACCAGGTTGGGGCGCATCGGGGCGTAACGGTGGATTTGCCTGCATTGGAGGCGAAAAATCGAGCACCCGCGCACTGCGTAAACGATACGGGCAGGAAGATGTCGCGCTCTATCATCAAAGCCAGCGTGCATCGATTGATCTGGTCGCTGAACTGATTGAAAAACACGGAATAATTGCCGACACCCATTCCAATGGTGAAACACTGCTCGCACATCGCCCTAAGGACGTAGCCGGTTTTCAGGACTACGCTGATTTATTGCAGGCTGATTTTGGCGTCAAAGCGCAAATCATCAGGCGCGACGAGCTCGCTGAACATGGGATGAACAGCCCCCGGTTTCACGGCGCGATAACCTCGCCTTTGGGGTTTGCACTGAACCCCCGAAAATATGTTCTTGGGCTGGCCCATGCTGCGCTCGATGCCGGGGTTGAAATATATACACAATCACCAACAACAAAGATTGGCCGCTCAAACACCGGCGACCACCTGATCACCTGCCCCAAAGGTCTTGTTAGGGCAAAGACGTTATTGCTCGCAACAAACGGATATAGCAGTGAAAACATTCCGGACTGGTTTGCGGCTCGGTATTTGCCGGTTCAATCAAATATCATCGTGACCAGAGAGATGAGCGAAAGCGAGATAGAGGCGCAGGGCTGGACCAGCGATCAGATGTCTTACGATACTCGCAATTTGTTGCACTATTTCCGCCTTATGCCCAATCGGCGTTTTCTCTTTGGAATGCGGGGCAGCACGCGCACGACGCAAACCTCGACCGCAAAGATGAAACGCGATATCAGGCGCGATTTTGAAGCGATGTTTCCTGAATGGAGCGCGGTTGAGACACCGCATTTCTGGGCAGGACTTGTCTGTCTCTCGCGCAATCTGACACCCTACGCCGGGCCGATTGCCGACTGGCCAAACGCCTATACAGCACTGGCCTATCACGGAAACGGGGTCGCGATGGGCACCTATGCCGGATCGCTGCTTGCGGATATGGCGACAGGCACCAAATCGAGAATTCGCATTCCGGGCCTCATGCAGGCGCCGCTCAGAAAATTTCCGCTTGGGCGGTGGCGCCGTGCGATACTGCCGCCTGCCTATTCGTGGTATGCGCTTATGGACAGAGGATAACGAACGATGAGTACCAAGAAACTGCGCATAGGCATTTTGGAAACCGGCCGCCCACCAGAAGAACTGGCCGCAAACCATGGTGACTACCCCGGTATGGTTGCTGATTGGCTCACTCCATTTAACGCGGAGTTTTCGAGCTACGCGGCACTGGATGGAGAACTGCCAAAATCACCCGAGGAATGTGACCTTTGGGTTATTACGGGGTCGCGGTTTGGCGTCTACGAGGGGCATGACTGGATCGCTCCGCTAGAGGCATTCATCCGTGACTGCCGTGATGCCGGCAAAAAGATGATTGGTATCTGTTTTGGCCACCAGATCATTGCGCAGGCCCTGGGCGGAAAGGTTGAAAAATCCGACAAAGGCTGGGGTCTGGGCGTGCATCGCTACGATTTGGTTGATTGGCCAGAAGCACTTGGCCCTCCGCCAGACACGTTCAACATACAGGCCTATCATCAGGACCAGATCGTTAAACCACCGGAAGGTGCAGAACAGATTGCCCGCTCAGATTTTTGTGAATACGCAGCCCTCTGGTACCCCGGCTTTGCCATAACGGTTCAGGGGCACCCGGAATTCGCCAAGCGCTACACCAGCGAACTGCTTGAAAGCCGCAGAGGCACGGTTCTGAGCGACGCCGATGCCAATCAGGGGCAGGCAAACATGGTGTATGAAACCACGAGGCGAGAGTTGGCTCAACTGATCAACGACCACCTCGATACCATTTAACATTCTACCGATGGAGACCACGATGACCGACAACAAGGGTGACTTCGCGTTCCGTTCCGACACAAACGAAGGCAGCTGGCACGAGATGACCTACGGTGGTGCACTAAGCTTTCTGCGTCGCCGCTACAGCCGTGACCTTGACGGGGTGGATGTTGTGGTAAGCGGCGTTCCCTACGATTGCGCGGTGACATACCGGACAGGCTGTCGGCTGGGGCCGCGTGCAATTCGTGCTGGCTCTGTCCAACTGGCAGAACTCAAGGCTTTTCCTTTTGGTTTCAATCCTTTCGACACCCTTTCTGTTGTTGATTACGGCGATTGTTATCTTGACCCGCATCATGCAGCCAGTGTTCCCGCAGCAATCGAAGCACACGCAGATGCAATACTGGCGTCCGGTGCTAAGATGCTGACCCTTGGGGGCGACCATTTTGTTGCCTACCCTCTGCTCAAGGCCCACGCTAAGAAACACGGCCCCATCGCGCTGGTGCAGTTTGACGCGCATTGCGACACATGGGATGACGACGGAAGTGCAATTGACCATGGCACAATGTTTGCCCATGCGGTCGCGGAGGGCGTGGTTGACGCCAGCAAATCCACCCAGATTGGCCTGCGCACCTTTAACGATTTTGATGCCGGGTTTGAAATGCTGACCGCCCCATGGGTGCATCGTAACGGCATAGACGCCGCGCTAAAAATTATCCGCGAACGTGCCGGGGACACGCCGGTTTATATTTCATTCGACGTTGACGGGTTAGACCCCGCGTTCGCACCGGGAACCGGTACACCCGTCATGGGTGGGCTCAGTTCCTGGCAGGCGCTTGAATTGCTCCGGGGAATGGGCGGCATGAACCTTGTCGGCATGGATGTCGTCGAAGTTGCCCCGGCTTATGACCATGCAGAAATTACAGCTATTGCCGCTGCTACAGTCGCACACGACTGGCTATGTTTGCTGGCAGAGGCAAAAGGCGCAAAACGCAAGGAAATGGGACGGCTGTAGAAATTACGCGCGACCGAATGGTTCATTTCGATCAACTGCCCAGGTCGATTCTAACGGTAGGTCTCTAAGTGAGCCTCAAAAATAGTTCGCAAGCTGTCCGTGTCACTTGGTCCTCTGACGATTTGCACCATCTCGCCACGGGCATCAAACAATAAAAGCGTGACGTGCGGTACGCCATATCGCGCGGCAAACGCACTACCATCAGAGGTTTTGATATTCGCAACCAGAAACGTAAAATCGTCGCTGTCAAAGGATTTCAAAGCTTTACGGATCTGTCGTTGAAGCGTTTGACAAAGCGAGCACTGTGGGTCGTGTATCTGAACGATTGACGGCTTGCCCTGTCCGACCTTGGTTAGATCCGCCTCGCAAATAGTGGCTTGAACAGACTGGACCGAGAAAAAAACAACCCCCGCAAAAACTGGAAGCGCAATCGCTCCATTGCGAATGAAGCGTAGAAAACGCCGCCGCCCTTCTATTCGAGCTTTCTCAGCGATTAACGCGGGATTAACCTGCCCACCGCTGCGCTTCTTTCGAGGTTTTTTCGGTTGCCTCTTCATAAGTGCACGCTCTCCGGGAAAGTCTATAAATGGTAGAGCAACATCGCGAGCTTTCGGGCAGGGCACAAATCACGTTCGGTTGATCAGGGTTTGAAGCCGTCGTTCGCCGTGGCCTGTTCAAACTACCGAATTTGTCTGATCTTAGATGTTCCCCAACACCCCCTGCCCCTAAACCACCTGCAAAAACAGACGGTAGTATCAACAAAGAATTAGCTTTGATCAACGCAGCATTGCCGCTTGAGTAATAGCGCGTCGAAACGCCGCCAAAATCTGCGCCCGCAAGCTTTAGCGCCTTTCAAACCTAAACAATTCCGGCAGCTAAAACGCCTTGAACGTCAGGGTCGTCAGCGAGCGATCTATCCCTTCAATCGTCAGCAGATTGTCGTTCAGGAATTTGCCTACATCCTGCCCTTCGGGAATGTAGATTTTCAGCAGCAAGTCATAGTCACCACTGGTTGAATAAAGCTCTGAGTGTATTTCTTTCAAAACGACTTCTTCCGCAACGTGGTAGGTCTGTCCGGGGCGGCAGCGTAGCTGCACAAAGACGAGCGTGGTCATATCACTCTCCGATTGGGGTTCTACCCCTAGGGTTTGCACAGATGCCGCACCCCCTACAACAGTGAATTTCTGTAGCTTGGATTATTTGTACTTGCAGCCTATAAGCCGAACGAACACATAGCGGAGGTCCAGATGCGGACGGCAACAATCACGCGCAAGACAGCTGAGACCGATATTTCGGTCGAGGTGAACCTCGACGGAACCGGATCATACGACAATAATACCGGTGTTGGGTTCTTTGACCATATGCTTGACCAACTCGCGCGCCATTCGCTGATCGACATGAAAATCCGCGCAAAGGGCGACCTTCACATTGATGACCACCACACGGTCGAAGACTGTGGCATTGCGCTGGGTCAGGCGTTGAGCAAAGCGCTGGGCGACAAAAAGGGCATCCGCCGCTACGGCGAATGCCACCTTCCAATGGACGACGCACAAGTGCGGGCGGCACTTGATCTTTCTGCGCGCGCCTATCTGATATGGAACGTCAGCCTGCCAACGCCAAAAATCGGCACCTTTGATACAGAGCTTGTGCGCGAGTTCTTTCAGGCGCTCAGCACGCATGGCGGCATAACGCTGCATGTTGATCAGTTGCATGGCTTTAACAGCCACCACATTGCAGAAGCTGCCTTTAAGGCCGTAGCGCGCGCGTTGCGTCTGGCGGTTGAGGTTGATCCGCGTAAAGCGGATGCAATTCCATCGACCAAAGGCGCGCTCTAGGAAATGCTGACTGCGATAATCGACTACGGCTCAGGCAATCTGCATTCGGCAGAAAAGGCCTTTCAACGGATGGCAGGCGAGGTGAACGCCGGTCAGGTCGTGGTAACCTCTGACCCTGATGTCATTGCCGGGGCTGACAGGATCGTTTTGCCCGGCGATGGTGCTTTCCCGGCGTGTCGCGCAGAGCTGTTCGACCACAAGGGCATTTTCCAAGCTATGGAAGACGCTGTCGTTCGCCGTGCCCACCCCTTTCTGGGCATCTGTGTCGGGATGCAACTGATGGCCAGCTGGGGGCGCGAATATGTGGACACGCCCGGTCTTGGCTGGATCAAGGGAGATGTCGTCGAAATCAAGCCCAGCGACCCAAAGTTGAAAGTTCCCCATATGGGCTGGAACAATCTGGTGTTTGACGGTGATCACCCTGTTCTTTCAGGGTTGGTCGAAGGGTGCCATGCGTATTTCGTGCACTCCTACCATTACCGGGTTGAAGACCCAGCCGATCTGCTGGCGCATGTCGATTATGGTGGAAAGCTAACCGCCATAATCACGCGTGAAAATATGATCGGGATGCAGTTTCATCCGGAAAAAAGCCAAATGACCGGGCTCCGGATGATTGCGAATTTTCTGAGCTGGGCGCCTTAGTTCGAACGCTGCCACGTTCCGCCGTCGCGACAAATCCCAAAGACACAGCCTGACACCGACAAGGTGTCCCCGTTCAACCGCAGGCGTGAACTGTAGGTCTTGTCCCGATCAGGGGAGTAAATTTTTCCGCGATATGCACCATCGCCACGCGGGCGGGTTTCGGAAATAATATGACGACCGATGTTGTCAGACGCTCTTTCTGCACCGCTGGAATCAAAGGCACGAACCAGCGTTCCGCATAGCGCATCACCACAGGGCGTGACTTCGATCAGGCCAGAGTCCCCATTGTCATCGGGGGCAGTGCGCCACATTCCTTCCAGCGGGTCAGCGAATGCCGCAGTGGCAAATCCGATTGAAAATGCGGCGATGATAGCTATTCGTTTCATTTAATTTCCTCCCAAAACTTTGGCGCAGTCTGAGTGGACCTTTTGCTCCAAGGCAAGTGTGACGTTGGGTCCTCTCGGGATTTTGATCTTGGCTTTGCAATTCCGGGCCCATCATGCAAAACAGCGCGAAACTAAAGTTAACGGGACTATCAGCCATGATCCTTTACCCAGCCATTGACCTGAAAGACGGCAACTGCGTGCGCCTTTACAAAGGTGAGATGGAACAGGCCACCGTTTTTAACGACAACCCTGCAGCGCAGGCCAAAGCCTTTGAAGATGCGGGGTGCGAATGGCTGCATCTGGTTGATCTGAACGGGGCTTTCGCGGGTGAGCCGGTTAATGCGGTCCCGGTTGAGGCGATTTTGAAAAGCTGCTCTATCCCGGCCCAGCTTGGTGGTGGTATTCGCGATATGGCGACAATCGAGATGTGGCTGAGCAAGGGGCTTGAGCGGGTTATTCTTGGCACAGTTTCCGTTGAAAACCCCGATCTCGTCCGCGATGCGGCGCGCGCCTTTCCCGGTCATGTTGCGGTCGGTCTTGATGCGCGCAACGGGCGTGTTGCGACACGCGGATGGGTGGAAGAAACCGATATGATGGTAATGGACCTTGCCAAATCGTTTGAGGACGCCGGCGTTGCGGCCATCATCTATACTGACATCAACCGCGATGGCGCGATGCAGGGCCCGAATGTCGAAGCCACAGCCGCCCTTGCCAACGCGGTTTCGATTCCGGTGATCGCCAGTGGCGGGGTGTCGTCAATGGCCGACCTTGAGGCATTGAAAAATTGCGGCGCGCCTTTGGATGGCGCAATCTCCGGACGCGCGCTTTATGATGGACAAATCGATCTTGCTGCAGCGGTTTCCTTGCTAAAAGGTTAGTTTTCCAAAGCCTTGGCCGTCAGGTTTGCCAGTGCCCCGGTCATTTTCTGGACGACCATCGCATCCGCAGGCACATCAAACCCTTCAAGCATTTCAACGGGCTGTTCATAAGACAGCCAGACTTGCCCGTCCGTGTCCTGATAGGCCAAGACTCGCAGCGGGAGCAACATTCCCGCTTGTGGATCAGCCTGCAGCGCGGCGGTTCCAAGTTTCGGGTTACCAAAAATCAGCAATTCCATTGGATTTAAACTTTCACCAACGCTTTCGGCGCCGCCAGCATGATTGATACGCGCGAAAACCGTGGCGCCTGCGCCGGTCACTGTAGCCTCAAGACGATCAATCGTCTCTGCGACCGTAAAGGGGCTCGCGACCTTTACCGGGTCAGCACCTGCAAGCGTTGCGGTTAAACTCAGAATAGCGGCAAGAAATGGCAGTTTCATAATAAACTCCGATTGATTTCAACGAAATACCCCTCAAACTCACTTAGTTCTCTGGCCTTGGCAAGAGAAGGCCAGTAAAAGGCGCGTGACTTGAAAGGCCGATCCATGCTGAAAACTCGTATCATCCCCTGTCTTGACGTCGCTGAAGGGCGCGTTGTGAAGGGTGTGAACTTTGTCGATCTGATAGACGCGGGCGACCCGGTTGAAAGCGCACGTGCCTATGACAAAGCCGGTGCTGATGAGATTTGCTTTCTCGACATCAAGGCCACGCACGAAAATCGTGGCACAATGTTTGACGTCGCACGCCGCACGGCCGAGCAGTGCTATGTCCCGCTGACCATCGGCGGTGGGGTACGCTCTGCACAGGACGTGCGGGATTTGCTCCTCGCAGGGGCGGACAAGGTCAGCTTCAATTCAGCCGCGGTTGCAAACCCTGACGTGATTGCAGAAGCAGCCAACCAATTCGGCAGCCAGTGTATTGTTGTCGCGATCGACGCCAAGTCTGTCAGTGAAGGCAAATGGGAGATTTTCACCCACGGGGGCCGCCGCGAGACAGGGATTGATGCGGTTGAATTCGCCCGCACAGTCGTTGGTAAGGGCGCAGGTGAAATTCTTCTAACCAGCATGGACCGTGACGGCACGCGTGCAGGCTTCAATATCCCGCTGACACGCGCAATTTCTGACTCTGTTTCGGTGCCCGTCATTGCATCGGGCGGTGTTGGCACGCTGGATCATCTGGTTGAGGGCGTGACCCTGGGCGGCGCCAGCGCTGTCCTTGCCGCGTCAATCTTTCATTTTGGCGACTACACCATCCGCGAAGCCAAGGAATACATGGCCGCCGCGGGCATCCCGATGAGGTTGGAATGAGTGCACTTGAAAGACTCGCAGCGACTATTGCCGCTCGCAAATCAGCCTCTGCTGATGATAGCTGGACAGCAAAACTCTTGTCCAAAGGACCAGAGAAATGCGCCGAGAAATTTGGCGAAGAAGCGATTGAGGCGATCATTGCAGCAGTAAAGAACGACAAGGCGGAGTTAACCGCCGAGGCGGCAGATGTGCTCTATCATCTGTTGGTCATGCTGGCAGCGCGCGACGTGGAACTTGCTGACGTTCTGGCAGAGCTTGAACGCCGTGAAGGCAAGTCTGGTATCGAAGAAAAAGCTGCCCGGCCAAAAGCTTAGTCAGGAGCGCCCCAAGCCGGACCCACTGTGTTGCGCAGGCAGCCCACCCCCTCGACACAGGTTTCGACAACATCGCCCTCTTTCAGAAAACGCGGCGGGGTGTGCGCTGCTGCAACCCCTGCCGGTGTGCCAGTTGCAATGATGTCACCAACCTCAAGCGTCATGATCCGCGATAAAAACGCTATGATTTCAGCGACAGAGAAGATGAGTTTCGCGGTTGTCCCATCCTGCAACAAATCCCCATTCACACGGGTTTGGACACCCAGGTTTTGCAAATCCCCCATGGCTTCGCCCAGAACAAGCGCTGGACCACAGGGGGCAAATGTATCGATCGCCTTTCCACCCGTCCAAAGCTGGTTTGCCATCTGCAAATCCCTTGCACTAACATCATTCAGCACCATCGCCCCTGCGACGTAGTCCAACGCCTCATCCTTAGAAATACTACGCCCGCGGCGTCCGATCACCACCGCAAGCTCTGCCTCGTAGTCAAGCTTATCGGTATGCGCGGGCGGCAAAATATCATCTGCGGGACCAGCAAGCGAATTCGCGTATTTTGCAAAAAATATTGGGGCATCTGGTGGTGCGATACCCAATTCTTCGGCGTGATCATGGTAGTTTAGGCCGATACAGATAATTTTTTCAGGGTCAGGAACGGGCGGACCAAACCGTGTTGATGATACAGCAAAGGCGGCACCGGATTTCCGCAACTGCGACAGGTTTTCCTGCGCAACACTGGTAAGCTCATTAATCTTCGCCATTCCGTAGCCAAGCACATCCCGATTGGAGCGGAGCGCCGCCACATCGATTGCTAACCAACCGGCCATTTCAGCAACGGCGCGGGTATCTGCAACCTCGCCTTCAAGTAACAAGCCCGGCACCATTTGTCCCGCATTTTCATATGTGACCAGTTTCATACCCGACTCCCATGTACTTTACTTTGTGCTTGTCTATTCTGATTTCACAACAACGGAAATAGGCGCTGTTTCGTTGCGGCAGGCCGTCCCTGATCACAAGTATATGTAGTGGCGTAACAATTGTGGACATCACGCCCGGCCATCCCCATCCTAGTAGAGTTCAAGAACCGTCCTTACGGGCGTACTAACGAAAGGGGATCATAGTTTGACAAAATACAGCAAAACCGAAGAGGCCATTTCGCGGCTGACACGTGAACAGTTTCATGTAACGCAAAACAGCGGCACAGAGCGTCCCTTTACCGGCGAATACAACGATATGAAAGCACCGGGACTTTATGTTGATATCGTATCAGGGGAACCCTTGTTTACGTCTATGGATAAATTCGACAGCGGTTGTGGCTGGCCAAGCTTCACCAAGCCCGTCGAAGACACGTATGTGAAAGAGTTGCGTGATGCAAGCCTTGGTATGGTAAGGGTTGAGGTGCGTTCGACACATGGCGACAGCCATTTGGGCCATGTTTTTCCGGACGGACCTACCGACAGGGGTGGATTGCGCTATTGCATCAACTCTGCCTCGCTGCGTTTCATTCCGGCTGACTCCTTAGAAAAGGAAGGCTACGGCGAATACGCGTCACTTTTTGAGAAAGAGGAGAATTCCTGATGGCTGATACAGAACGCGCAGTTTTTGCAGGCGGGTGCTTTTGGGGCATGCAGGATCTGATCCGCAAAGTCCCGGGGGTCATTTCGACCCGTGTCGGCTATTGCGGTGGCACAGCACCCAATGCCACCTACGCAATGATGAAACACGACACAACCGGACACGCAGAGGCGATTGAGGTAATCTTTGACCCCTCAATCATGAGTTACCGGGGCCTGCTTGAACTGTTCTTTCAAATTCACGATCCAACAACGGTTGATCGTCAGGGCAATGACAGGGGGGCAAGCTATCGCTCCGCAATATTCTATCTGACGAACGAACAAAAGGATGTCGCAGAAGATACAATTGCCGATGTGGAAGCGTCCAGCCTGTGGCCCGGCAAGGTGGTGACAGAACTCTCCCCCGCCACCGAATTCTGGGAAGCCGAGCCTGAACATCAGGACTATCTGGAACGCGTTCCAAACGGATACACCTGCCATTTCGTGCGACCAAACTGGGTTCTGCAACGCCGCGCAGGTTAATGGATATCTGGCGCCGGGTAACAAAATTTCCGGCGTCAATGGCTTGCCCATTGACCCCATGTTCACCCAAAGCTAACGCAATAGGGTAAAGAACACGGAGATGGTCATGTATCAGGGCAACTATCTGGCAGAACGCATCAGCCGGGCATCCGAGGGCCCGGGCGACGCGCTTTTTCTTACGCATCATGATACTGGCCAGACTGTTACTTATAAGGCGTTTTTCGCGAACGCCGAACAAATCGCAGCAGCACTGGTGCGCGCGGGCGTTCGACCCGGTGACAGAGTTGCCATTCAGGCCCCAAAAACCATTTTGATGCTGGAGCTTTATGTCGCCTGCGTTCTGAGCGGTGCTGTGTTTCTACCGCTTAACCCCGCCTACACCCCCCAGGAAGTGAAGTATTTTCTTGGCGACGCGAAACCCGCTCTTTTCGTCTGCGATCCTGAAAAACAAGGCGCGCTTGCAAAAATCGCCGAAGCTTGCGGCGTGAACACGATCTGGACACTGGCCTCGAACGAAAACGGTAGCCTGAAAGACGCCAGAGACGCGGAAACATTGGGTTTTTCGGCTGTTTCGCGAGAGCCGGGTGATCTTGCGGCAATACTTTACACGTCGGGAACAACAGGACGATCAAAAGGTGCAATGCTCACCCATCGCGCGCTTGCCTCAAACTCTGAAGTCCTGAAGGATTACTGGCATTTTGATGCGTCAGATGTGCTGATCCACGCTTTGCCCATATTTCACACGCATGGTTTGTTCGTCGCCACAAACATTACCCTGATGGCGGGCGGATCGATGATCTTCATGCCGAGGTTTGATGCTGAAAAAATACTGGAAACCATGCCGCGCGCAACCGCCCTTATGGGGGTTCCTACTTTTTACACGCGTCTGTTGGAATGTGACGGCCTGCAAGGGGCCGCGCACAATATGCGTTTGTTTGTTTCCGGCTCCGCCCCGCTTTTGGCCGAAACACATGATCGCTGGCGTGCTGAGACGAGCCACGAGATCCTTGAACGCTACGGCATGACTGAAACCAATATGAACACGTCCAACCCTTATGACGGTGCACGACGCGCTGGTACTGTTGGGTTTCCTTTGCCGGGTGTCGAGCTAAAGATAACGGACCACGAAACCGGAACCCCGCTGGGTGTCAACGAAATCGGCATTCTCGAAGTTCGCGGCGACAACGTTTTTTCCGGCTACTGGCAGATGCCAGAGAAAACCGCTGAAGAGCTTAGGGAGAATGGGTTTTTCATCACCGGTGACCTAGGGAAAATCGATGAGGACGGCTATGTGCATATCGTCGGTCGCTCCAAAGATCTGATCATCACCGGGGGGTTCAACGTTTATCCGAAAGAGGTTGAAACACTGATTGACGATCTGCCCGGTGTTGTCGAAAGTGCCGTGATCGGTGTTCCGCACCCGGATTTTGGCGAAGCTGTCGTAGCAATTGTTGTGCCGGAAGACGGCAGCCTTGAAACCGCGGCAATTTCAAATGCACTCTCAGACTCGTTAGCGAAATTCAAACAACCCAGGAAAATCATCCAGGTTGACGCGCTCCCACGTAACACCATGGGAAAAGTACAAAAAGCGGACCTCAGAAAAACATACGGAACGCTCTTCACCTGAAACAGGACCAGAACCGAATGACGGAAAAAGTACTGAATGCCCTTCGCGAGGTTGTTGGAGAAAAGAACCTTCTCGCAGGGTCTGATGATCGTCGTGCCTACGACAACGATGTGATTGGCAAACATGAGGGGCATTCCTGGGCGGTTGCGCAACCGGCTACAACTACCGAAGTCAGCGAAATCCTGAAACTTGCGCATCTTCACGGTATCCCGGTTGTCCCACAGGGTGGAAACACCGGACTTGCGGGCGGGGCGTCCCCGGGTGCCGGTGCAAATCAGATCATCTTGTCACTGGCGCGCATGAACAAGATCACCGAGATCAACGCAGATACACGTATTGCACGCGTTGAAGCGGGCGTCGTGCTTGAAAAATTGCACAACGCCGCAGCAGAGCATGACCTGATTTTCCCACTGTTTTTTGGCGCACGGGGCAGCTGCATGATTGGCGGCAATCTTTCCACGAATGCAGGCGGCTCCAATGTGCTGCGTTATGGAAATACGCGCGCTCTTGTGTTGGGGGTAGAGGTGGTGCTGGCAGATGGTCGGGTGCTGAACCTGATGTCCGAGCTTTTAAAAGACAATACGGGCTATGACCTCAAAGATCTTTTCATCGGTGCCGAAGGCACCTTAGGGGTCATCACTGGCGCGGTGCTCAAACTTTTTCCGCGCCCTAGTGCCTACGCAACCGCCTATCTTGCGATGGGTAACATGGCAGACGCATTGTCCCTGCTTCGTTCGCTGCAGGATTTAACGGGCAATGCCGTGGAGGCCTTTGAGTATATGCCAGCGGGCTATTTTAAGGACTATGTCAAGAAATACCCAGATTGCCGTGCGCCGCTCGAAAATCCGGACAAGGTCAATATTCTTGTCGAAGTCGGCGCGAGTTCCGCTCTCTTGGCCCGACCGGATAGCAGTGGTCGTGCAGCAGTTCATGGCGTGCTGGAAGAAACGCTTGCCAAGCTGGTTGAAGAGGGCAAAATATCAGACGCTGTAGTCGCGCAGACTGATGCCCAACGACTTGCGTTCTGGCATTGCCGGGAAAGTGCGTTTGAACTTTCGACGATGTATGGCCCCATGATCGACCACGATATTTCAGTACCCCTTGGAAAGGTTGATACATTCCTGCGCGAAATGCGCCGGCGTCTGCCAGAAATTGCACCGGAAGCCCGCGATTGTGTGATTGCACATCTGGGTGATGGAAATCTGCACTACTCTGTCGTACCTGCGGAAAATCACGATGGGATTGATCCGGCTTTGGCCGAAAATGTTACGTCTCTGGTCGAAGATGTAATCGCTGAACTTAACGGAAGCTTCAGCGCGGAACATGGTATCGGGCTGTCCAAACGCCCCTCAATGGCACGCCGCAAAGATCGCCCCGCCCTAGATGTTATGAAAGAGATTAAACACGCCCTCGATCCGAAAAACATCATGAACCCCGGCAAAGTATTGCCCTAGCGTCCAAGCCTTTCTTTTTCCCATAAATATCCTCGCCGGAGGCAAGAAACTTAATGCCTCCGGCGGGGATATTTTTTGAAAAAGGTATTAGGATCTAAAGCCAAAAAGGTATTTTTCATCCGACCTGGGTTATCTAGCGAAAGCGCGCCGTGTCGTAAGGTGAAAGATCAATATTTGGCCTTTTCCCATCAATTAGATCAGCGATAAGTCGGCCGGTTTTCGGCCCTGCTGTGAGACCGATATGCTGATGGCCAAAGCCTGCGTAAACCCCTGTGCCACGAATTTCACCAATGAGCGGCAAGCTGTCCGTCGTACTTGGGCGGTGGCCAAGCCATTCCTCTTCGCCTTCGGCTTTGAGGTCTGGAAAACTCGCTTTTACTTTTTTGCGCAAAAAGGCGAGTGGCGCTTTGGACTGACCAGCCTCGAGGCCGCCCAACTCTACCGTTCCGGCACATCGAAGCCCCATAGCCATTGGGGTTGCCACGAATTTTCCAGTGGTGATCATGATCGGCATAGAAGGTTTGACGGATGGGTTCTTGTAAAGAATGTGGTGGCCTCGCTCGCTCTCGAGCGGGATATAAAGCCCCAGCTTTTTCATAAGGGGCTTAGACCACACGCCAGCTGTAAGCACTGCGTTCTCACAATCAAACCGCCCCTTGTCTGTTTCAACAGCCGTTACATATCCGCTGGCCAGATCGAAGTCACGGACGTCCGCCTGAAGCACCGTCCCGCCCATTTCGACAAACTCATCCGCAAGATCCGCCACATATTGGCCCGGGTCCCGAATGTAGCCGTGGTTTTTCATCACAGCGAGCAGGGTGATATCAGAGCTCAGGCACGGCTCGCGTTCTTGCACAGCGCGACCTTCGATCAGTTCGGGAACAAATCCTGCCTCGCGGCGCAACCCCCAACTGTAGGCATCGGCGTCAAATCCGGCGCGGTCTGCATAGGCGTAACCCACATCGCTCTCGACAACCCATTTTTCAGCTCTTGTACCCCGCGCAAGGGCCAGATGCTGCTCAACTGTATCACCAAGGATAGGAGCAAGGCCCACAGCGATACGCCGGGTATCTTTGTCATTCGCATGGCTGAGAAAGCGTATCAACCAAGGCGTAAGACGCGGCAAATAGGACCACCGCAGGAACAGTGGAAAATTAGGATCAAACAGATATTTGGGACTCTTCGTTATGAGTCCAGGCACGGTCACAGCTACAATTGAACTTGCCGCCAAAAGACCGGCATTGCCAAAAGATGTACCCTGTCCCGGCGCACCTTTGTCAATCAGGGTTACGTCCTTGCCCGCACGTCTTAGCCAGATTGCCGTTGATACACCTACAATGCCGGCGCCAACCACGACAATCCTGTTTTCCTTCGCCTTAGCCATCAATGCTTACCCTAACCGCTTGCCACCTTGGCTCGTTCCAACACATTGATCAGATTTCCAGAGCATTCAACTGGTTAATGACGGCCGCTCGAACGAGATCATGGACGTATCCGGATATTTCAGTAACTATGAGATAAATATCCTTTGGTTACAGAAAAACTCAAATGGCGATCAAAATCGAAATGCTGCGATGCTTTGCTACGGTTGCGCAAAGCGGGAACCTTGCGGAAGCGGCGGATGCGTTGCACAGAACACCTTCGGCCGTGTCAATGATGCTGAAACAATTCGAGGATCATATCGGGGCGCCGCTGTTTGAAACGGGGCGAAAATCTCATCTCAGCCAGCTTGGCGAAATGGTTTTGATTGAGGCAGAGCGTGAACTCGTGCATTTCGACCGAACAATCGCCATGATCGAGGGCTTCGCCAGGGCGGAGCATGGTTTCGTGCGGATTGCAGCGACCCCTTCGGTGGCAATCGCTGTCTTGCCGAATGTCCTTCGCCAATTTCGCGCTGAGCGGCCGAACGTGCATATTGATGTACGGGACATGGATTCCGTCTCAGTGTTGCGCGAACTCACGCGGGAACGCGCTGACATTGGCCTTGCCAGCATGTCGGGCACTGTTAGTGATCTCGTTGCAGAACCGCTTTTCTCTGACCGTTTTGGCCTTGTCTGTCCGCTCGACCATCCGCTCGCAAACTCGGCTGATCCACCAACATGGGCTGATTTAGAAGGATGTACATTCATCGCCAACGGGCTGTGCCGACAAATTGAAAATGCTAAATTTAAAGCAGTCTTAGCCGGCTCGAACCTGATGGTTCCCAATACGACATCGCTATTGGCGATGGTTCAGGCGGGTGTCGGAATTACGGTGCTTCCAAAACTCGCGGTTCTTGGTAACTTTCATGACCTCTCTTTTGTTCCACTGAGTGATCCGTTGGCGATGCGGCGGGTAAGCATCGTGACTCGCGCACGCGCAAGCCACGCGCCGGCAGTTGAAGCATTTATTGCCGCCCTGCGTGAGGTCGATTACGACGCAGTATCCATATGAAGGAATCCACTACCGGCCCGAAATTTCAGTTATTCTGAATTATCATTCAGTATTATGAGTTTGCTTAAACTTTCATGCGACACCAAACTACGGGCTATCCCCATCACGGGGCCTTCTATTTGGAATTTGGGGTTTTCATGGCTAGTTGCAAACAAAACTATATCGCGGGACAGTGGGTTTCTGGCGAAAGCGAGATCAAGAACCGCAATCCGTCTGACCTGACCGATCTGATCGGCATGTTCGCGCAAGCAAGCGCAAATCAGCTTGAAACCGCGCTTGACGCTGCAGCGAAGGCTCAGCGCGAATGGGCCACCTATGGTATCGAGCGAAAATACAACGTTCTGATGGCCATCGGAAATGAACTGATGGCACGCGCTCCAGAACTTGGTGAATTACTGTCGCGCGAAGAAGGCAAGCCGCTCGCCGAGGGTAAGGGTGAAGTTTTCCGCGCCGGTCAGTTCTTCACCTACTACGCCGCTGAAACCCTGCGTCAAATCGGAGATAACGCAGACTCAACCCGGCCCGGCATAGAAGTTGACGTGCGTCGCGAACCTGTGGGTGTCGTTGCAATCATTTCACCGTGGAATTTTCCAACCGCAACCGCCAGCTGGAAAATTGCCCCTGCCCTCGCCTTTGGAAATGCTGTGCTGTGGAAACCCGCGAACATAACGCCTGCCTCTGCCGTCGCATTAACAGAGATTATCGCGAAGCAGGACATCCCGGACGGCTTGTTTAACCTTGTGATGGGCGCGGGCCGCAGTGTTGGTCAACGGCTGGTCGAAAGCCCCAAGGTGAATGCGATTTCCTTCACCGGATCCGTTCCGGTTGGCAAAGGGATTGCAATGGCAGCTATCCCGAACCTCACAAAAATCCAGATGGAAATGGGCAGCAAAAACGCGCTGGCCGTTATGGATGACGGAGATCTTGATATTGCAGTGGCCGTAGCACTTGGTGGCGCCTTTGGCGGGTCTGGGCAGAAATGCACGGCGTCATCACGCCTTGTTGTACATGCCGCCGTGCATGACGAATTCGTCGAACGTCTGGTTGCCGGTGCCCGTGCCATGAAGGTAGGCCACGCATTCGCGGAAGATACCCAGATGGGCCCCGTCGTTTCCGAACAGCAATTGAACGAAAACCTTGGCTATGTCGAAATCGGCAAATCCGAAGGCGCAGAACTGCTGTGCGGAGGAGAGCGGTTGGAGATGGCGACTAATGGCTATTACATGTCGCCCGGTGTGTTTGCTGGCACAAGTAACGATATGCGGATCAATCGCGAAGAAATGTTTGCGCCACTGACCTCGGTGATCAAAGTTGACAGCTATGACGAGGCGTTGGCCGTTGTGAATGACACGAATTTCGGCCTGACGGCTGGTATTGTCACGCGTTCACTTGCCCGCGCCACACATTTCCGCCGCAACGCTCGTTCCGGATGTGTCATGGTCAATTTGCCAACCGCAGGCACGGATTACCACGTTCCGTTTGGCGGGCGTGGCGACAGTTCATATGGCCCACGAGAACAGGGGTCTTATGCAGCAGAGTTTTATACGACCGTAAAAACTGCTTACATCGCCTCTGGCACACCGGAGTAAACCCATGACCTATCGCATCGACTGCCTGCAATACGCCAACTGGTCGGAAAAGATTTTTCGCCAGATGCGCGAAGGAAATGTTGATGCAGTTCATGTGACCATCGCCTATCACGAAAACTTTCGCGAAACGGTTCTGAACATTGAGCGATGGAACCGCTGGTTTGAACAATTCCCTGAACTGATCTTTCAGGGGCGTTGGGCAAGCGACGTGAAACTCGCGCGCGATACGGGGCGCACCGCGATCTTTTTCGGTTTTCAAAACCCGTCACCAATTGAAGATGACATTGGGCTTGTCAGGATTGTACATACGCTTGGCGCACGCTTCATGCAGCTAAGTTACAACAACCAATCCCTGCTTGCGACCGGGTGTTACGAGGCCGAAGACCCCGGCATCACTCGAATGGGCAAGCAGGTGATAAGGGAAATGAACCGCGCGGGCCTCGTCGTCGACATGAGCCATTCTGCAGATCGCTCGACACTGGAGGCTATCGAAATTTCTGAGCGTCCCATCGCAATCACCCATGCCAACCCGTATTTCTGGCAACCTGCCCTGCGGAACAAAAAGGATGATGTGATCCGCGCGCTGACGTCTGCTGACGGTATGCTTGGCTTCTCGCTCTACCCGCATCACCTGAAAGACAAATCAAACTGCACCCTGCAAAGTTTCTGCGAAATGATCGCACAAACGGCTGACATGGTGGGTGTGGAACACCTGGGCATCGGTTCAGATCTTTGTCAGGACCACCCCGACAGCGTTGTTGAATGGATGCGGGTTGGACGCTGGTCCAAGGAAATCGACTATGGCGAAGGCTCTGCCTCGGCACCCGGATTTCCGGATATGCCAGATTGGTTTCGCGACAACCGCGATTTTGGGAATATCGAGGTTGGTCTGAAAACCATAGGCTTTAATGACGCAGAGGTCTCTGGCCTGATGGGCGATAATTGGATGCAGTTTTTCGAAAACAGCTTTGGTCCTGCGGGAACATCGGCTTAACTTTTTAACGAACGGAGGCAAACGTGGAAAAAGCTGAAAACACCTGCGAAAAGGCTGCGTTACGACCGCCTTCCCTGGTTATGCGTCTGTCGCGTATGGGTTCAATTCATCAATGCCGCCTGTCGTTCATGCGTATCCTGCTACGCCGTATGAAACACGAGAACTGGACTTTTGATCGCCCTGTCTTTGAGGTCGATGCAAAAGGTGTGGGTCATGCGGTTTACACAGCCAAGGGCCCGAAACGCACATACAGCCTTGTTGCATTTGCGCATGACCTGCCACCTGAAATGCGCTCTGACCGGGTGATCGCAACAGCATGGGATGCTACATTTACATTGTTTGACGGGTTTCCGACGGCAGAAGATATCATTCGGCTGTCCAGAAATGTCCCCCTGCAAGAAGTCGGTCGCGTCAGCAGCAAAGAGCTTTCTGTTTCACGTGCCAACAGATCGGTCCGCCTGTTTGAACATGTCATTTCAAGCCTTGCTGCCGGGCATCAACCCGATGCCAAAATGATCGAAAGCGTGGGCTATCTGATGCGGACAACTGCGGTCTATGGCTCTGGCAAGCTTGGGGCTGCAGATCGTGAAATGATTTGCGACCGGCCAGAATTCACCGCTCCATTTCAATGCGAAATGCTGTCTGTTTTTCTGACACGCACTTTCGTTCTTGATCTTGCTGAACATCTTGCGGCAGCGCGATCACCAGATACTGCTGTTAAGATGGACCCTGCATTGCGTCGCCGTCTGGGTATTGGAAATTCAACCGGGCTTGGCATGGCGCCATTTCTGGTCAACCATCCGGTGTTACTGAACAATTGGGTCGCGGCCCGTGAAGAGGCACTGGCACGCGTGCGCAGTGTCGCAACGGCATCTGACAGCGAAGTTTCGCATTTTCTCGCCTTGCTTCCACGCGCCGTACAAAACGTCGCGGACTGGCATTCGGAGCATCCGATCCAGATCGAAAAACTCGCGGCCCTTAAAGCTGACCTGAAACTTCTCACAACACATGTGACCAAAGCGAACCTCAAGGAAAATGCACCTTGGAACCAGCTCTATCTTTGGGCAGCGGAAAACCTTTCGACGGAAGGTCAGGAACTGCTCGTGTCCCTGATGATGGAACCTTACGGCGATCTGATCGACGAGCTGGCAGATTGTATGAGCGCCGATGAAACCACTGTTTTCCCAATAAATGGGGCCATGTCACTGTCCCATTTGGGTGCACTTTGCGACGAAGTTTACGGCTGGGCGAAGAAAATTGACTGGCAGTCACACGCCGCGCAGGCACGCGCCTGGTATGTGTCAGAAGAAAAGCTGGAACCCCGGCTTGGTGAACGGTTTGAAGAGCCGATCGCCGAATATGAACAACCCCTTTCCCCCGCACGTGACGCTATGCGCATGGTCGAAGATCTGGATACATGGGAGGGGGACGATACAGTCGCCGCTTTCGTTCTGCGCCATCCTGAACATCGACATATCGTGCGTCGGCTGCAACTTAGCGAGCGTTTCCCATATGCCGAAATCCGCGACAACACGATAGATGCTGATGTCCTGCCAATCGACATGCTGCGCTGCAAGCTTGCGTTTTTTGGAGCGACCCATTTTGACCCGCGGTCTGACCGCTGGGTACGCATCAATATGTACCGTAACGCACCCTACCCCGAAGAACTCGCAATGTCGGCTGAAGACTGGTCTTACCCCACTTTGTCAGAGGGTAACGCATGACCTATTCGCTAAACGAAATCGAAGCCATGAGCAAACGCGCCGCACGCGGTGCCGGGTTTGACTGGGGTCTGGCGGAAGAAGCCGGAAAGGCAACACGCTGGCTAAGTGAACAGGGCTTTGCCGGGCCAGAAACGTTAGCAGCGTTGCTGACTCAAAATGACGGACACCCATATGCCAGCCTGTCACCGATTGATGTTAACGATGTCTGGAATGCAAGCACAGGAACGCTATGCCCGCTCATCGCGGGAACTGTACTTTGTGACCTCGCTGCTCGTTTGGATGCAGGGGTTACGCTAGGACAGACAAGCTATCCAATCTTCCTCGTACCTTTCGTTGCAACAGCAGCAAAGGTTTCTGGCACGGCGCTGACGCTAAGCTGGGATAATACTGAAATCTGCGTCTCGTCAGACGGTGGCCTTAGAGTCTCGCACTCGGGCGATCTTGCTGCTTCCGTTACCAAGGCGGTTCTGTGCAAAGGGACAGACCCGTCAAAGTGCACTGACTCTCATAAAAACAGAAAGCAAGACGTCGATGCTAAGGCTTGGGCAACACTTGGCGCATTCGCCCATCGCACCTATGCCCCGGCGACCGAGGAATCCAGGCTCGCGGGTGCGGGTGCAGGTCTGAGTGATAACGACTAAATTCAGACGCTCAAATTAGAACTCGTCACCAACAACACCGCTGATTAGGTTTGAGCGACGAAGTCGGTCTTCAAATGAGCCGCGCAATTCGGCAATCGATTCAAGATAAGTGGTCACTTTCGCGTGCTGAGCGCGTGCCAGTTTAACTGCCTCGGCTGGAGTTGCAGACGCGAGCCGCACTTTGTCGCGCGCCCGTGCTTGCGTAAGCTGATCCTGATCTGCGGTTATAACGGTGGCTATCTTCGGATACCCACCCGTCGTTTGATGATCTGCAAGCAAAACTATCGGATCTCCGTGCCCCGGCACCTGAACTGCTCCGCGAACCAATGCTTCAGACGGCATCGAAAGCTCTTCAGCGATTGGCAGGCTTGGCCCTTTTAGGCGCATCCCCATCCGGTCATAATCCTGCGTCACCTCATAGGGTTCGGACACGAGCGCGCCCAACGTTTCTGGTGCAAAGCAATCATCCTGCGGGCCGGGCACGATCCTGACGTTTCCTGAAAACCTGGCGAAATCCGGAATTGGCAAACTGCAGGTAAACCCTGCCTCAACCTTCGCCTCTGAAACTTCGATAGTCGCGCCTGCAGCAAGCGGGTGACCGCAAAGCCCTGATGCCAGATGTGTCGCCTGACTGCCAAGCCACTCAGAACTGTTGATTTTTCCACAAAAGCCGAGATACCCCCAACTGCCCTCTAACCCAGGACGGATCGTCAGGGTTGAACCTGCCCTGATTGTAAAGACAGACCAAGGGGATTGCGGTTGCCCATCAAGGCTGACGCTGAAGTTCCCGCCGACAAACCCGGCCGTGACATTCCCTTCCGTGCACTTCAGAACCATTCCGCCAATTGATACTTCGATCGCGGCAAATCCTTCGTTTTGTTCAAGGGCGCGGCGAAGCACCGCAAAGCTGGTGCGGTCCATCGGCCCGGAACGCGGAACACCAAAGCGCATAGAACCGGGGCGACCGTCATCCTGAACTGAAACCAAAGGACCCGCGAAAGACACCGTGAACTTGGCGCTCATGTCTTTGCCCCCTGCCCGACCGCGCGTTCAAAATCATCGCGGCTCATGCGCGTGAACTGAACCCTGTCACCGACAGCGAGCGGAAAGGGGTTGTCCTCTCCCGGTCGCAGGAATTGAAAGGGGGATTGTCCGATAATCCACCAACCTGTCGGCATTTTTATGGTCGTGACCAGAGCCTGCGGCCCGGCGATCATCACGGCGCCTGCTGGAATATCACGTACGGGTGCGGTTTTGCGCGGAAGCTGAATTTCCTTGGGAACACCGCCCAAATAGGCGTAACCCGGCGCAAACCCATACATGTATAAAAGGTAGTCGCCACTAAGATGCGCGTTGATGACCTCTTCTTCGCTTAGCCCTGTGCGCACAGCAACCTCAGCCAGATCGGGTGACAAACCATCACCGTAGCAGACGGGAACTTGCCAGATTTGCCCGCTGGTGCGTTCTTTTGACTTCATTGGCCCCAACGCCCGGACCGCCGCCGAAACTGTTTCAAAATCTGTTTGCAAGGGATCGTAGCCAACAAATAGGGCCGCAAATGATGGGATCAATTCGGTCACCCCTTCAATCCCGGCGGCACTTATTGCACTATCTGCCTCAAGAACCTGCGCATGAATGTCTGGATCAACCGCTGCGCCAAACCGCACCATCAAACCACTGTCACCAACCGGTTGTATCGCGGGCTCGATCAGAGACTGGTTCACGCTGGGATGCTTGCGGCGAAGGGCTTTACCGCGTGTCCAGCTGTTTCAAGTGCAGCACGCAGATTACCCGCGATATCAAGCGCCCGTGGCCCGTCGCCGTGTACGCAAATCGAATGCGCCTTGAGTGCAACCGGTTCCCCCCCAACCGTTGGCATCAGCCCGCTTTCAAAGAAGCCAAGCAACCTCTGGGTGGCAACCGCCTCGTCGTGGATCATCGCGCCTTCCGTTCCGCGCGGCACAAGCAGGCCCCCGGATGTATATCCACGGTCCGCAAAAATCTCTGAATAGGTGCGCAGCCCATGCCTGAGGCCCGATTTCTCAAGCTCGGTCCCCGAAATCGCGAGCAATGCTGCATCCGACCCCATAACGGCAACAACCGCGCGCACAATCGCATCAGCAACGTCAGCCACTTCTGCCGCCCAATTGCAAAGCGCACCATGCGGTTTGACATAAGCAACCTCTGTCCCGGCGAGCGCAGCCACACCACAGAGCGCACCGATCTGCGCAGCTGATAACCGCTCCACCTCGGCCATTGTCAGCGGCAGGCGACGGCGACCAAACCCTTCACGGTCTTCAAAGCCGGGATGCGCGCCGATGCTGACACCATTTTCTTTGGCGCAGCTTAAAGCTTCAAACATGGTGGAATTGTCACCCGCGTGACCACCGCAAGCGATGTTCGCACTGGTCACAATCCGCATCATCGCGGCGTCGTCCCCTATTTTCCAAGGGCCGTAGCCTTCGCCAAGATCGGCGTTCAGATCAATCTGTTTCATTAGGATATACTAGGCATGGATTCTCGCAATCTCAATGCTGGGTTTGCGTTTACCTGTAGGAGAATGTTGATCTACGCACTTATTCAAAAAACACCAAGACATGCCTTTTGACAACTGGCAAACCCGGCTATAGTCCGTTTCAAAACAAACATCGGGCAGATTGTGCATGGCAAAGAAAAGCAAAAAAAGCCAAGCCTATAACATCATGATCGTTGGGCAGTCGGGCCGCCTGCAGTATGAGGCGGTGATGTTCGCAGCCTCGTTGCAACACACCAATCCGAATTTCAAAGGTCGTCTTTTTGTCGCCGAGCCTCAGCCCGGCGACCTCTGGGAACGGGACCCGCGTATAAAGGATGTTCAGGTCCGGGAAACGCTTGAGGCATTAGGCGCTGAAATTGTCGCGTTCGAAAACGAACATTTCGGCCAGAGTTACCCCTATGGAAACAAGATCGAAGGCCTGAAAGCGCTGCCCAAGGGTGAGCCGTTTGTGTTTTTTGACACAGATACGCTAATCACAGGGCCCCTGTCCGATGTGCCTTTCGACTTTGATCGGCCCAGCGCGTCCATGCGACGTGAAGGGACATGGCCAACAATTGAACTCTACGGTCCCGGCTACACCGAAATCTGGAAATCGCTCTATGATAAATTTGGGCTCGAATTCGAGAGCTCGCTCGATCTGACGCAGCCCGATGAGTATTGGGAGCGTTATCTCTATTTTAACGCGGGATGGTTTTTTTACCGTTGCCCCCATGAATTTGGTGAGCGTTTCACCGAATACGCCGTTGCCGTGCGTGACGACCCGCCAGATGCACTGGTTTGCCAACAAATGAACCCGTGGCTTGATCAGGTGGTATTGCCACTGGTTATTCATTCTTTCGGGGGTGGGCGCGACACTATTTCACCCGGCCTATTGGATGGGTCTGTAAGCTGTCACTACCGGGTACTTCCCCTGCTCTACGCGCGCGAAAATGACCATGCAATCGAGATATTGGAAACAATAACAGCCCCTAACAAGATCAAGAAAATCATCAAACAGTATGACCCGTTCAAGCGTATGATTTTTCAGCGTAAGGGAAAAAGAGTGCGTGACATGTTTAACCGCAACGCTCTGCCCCGGCGTGAAAAGATGATCCGAAACCAGATTAAACGCGCAAACCTTTGGATGCGGTGAATCGCGTCGCCCCTCCGGATGTGATGCAAAAAGGTTTTTTCCAGGCGCAATCCTGCTGAAATATCCGATATGGAACATTTTCGGAAAACACCAGTTCCGCAAGCAGGCCAATTTGGTGAACGTTGTTCTGATCAACAACACATTCAGTTGTGTGGGCGGAACTGATCGCCTAGTCTCTGGTCGGATAATTGAAACAGCGGAGAACCTTTATGTCCGATACTGCCTCTTACGGCTTTGACACCCTGCAAGTTCACGCGGGCGCCCGCCCAGACCCGGCAACAGGCGCGCGCCAGACGCCGATTTACCAAACGACGGCCTATGTGTTTCGCGATGCCGAACACGCCGCTGCGCTTTTTAACTTGCAAGAAGTCGGGTTTATCTATTCGCGCCTGACCAACCCAACGGTTGCCGTTTTACAGGAACGGATCGCAACCCTGGAAGGTGGCGTAGGGGCGGTCTGCTGTTCATCAGGTCACGCAGCGCAAATTATGGCGCTGTTCCCGCTGATGGAGCCCGGAAAGAACGTTGTGGTATCGACCCGTCTTTATGGTGGCTCAGTCACCCAGTTCAGCCAGACCATCAAGCGCTTTGGCTGGGAAGCAAGATTTGTCGACATCGATGATGAAGCCGCTGTAGCTGCAGCGATTGACGACAATACCCGCGCTATATTCTGTGAATCGATCGCCAACCCCGGTGGCCACATTGCTGACCTTGACGCGCTTTCAGCGATTTCGGCCAAAGCAGGCATACCGCTGATCGTCGACAACACCTCTGCAACGCCATACCTTTGCAACCCGATCAAACACGGTGCGACGCTGGTTGTGCACTCAACCACCAAATACCTGACTGGCAATGGTACGGTCACAGGTGGTTGTGTTGTGGATTCAGGCAATTTTGACTGGTCCGCGTCAGACAAGTTTCCGTCCCTCAGCGCACCAGAGCCTGCGTATCACGGCCTGAAGTTTCACGAGACATTCGGAAACCTTGCGTTCACATTCCACTCCATCGCGATCGGATTGCGTGACTTGGGTATGACCATGAATCCGCAAGGTGCACATTATACGCTGATGGGCATCGAAACGCTCTCTCTGCGGATGGAGCGGCACGTTGAAAACGCAGTGAAAGTTGCGAGTTGGCTTGAAACGGACCCGCGGATCGAAGCTGTGACCTACGCAGGGCTACCGTCAAATCCTTGCTATGGCCGTATCGCTTCTATCTGTCCGAAGGGCGCTGGTGCTCTCTTTACCATCGCGGTCAAAGGCGGTTACGACGCATGTGTAAAGCTCGTCGACAGTCTGGAAATTTTCAGCCATGTCGCAAACCTTGGCGATACTCGTTCTCTTGTCATTCACTCTGCCTCAACGACGCACCGCCAGTTGTCACCGGAACAGCAAGAAGCAGCAGGTGCCGGGGCAAATGTCGTACGCCTGTCTATCGGAATTGAAGATGCAAAGGACCTGATCGCAGATCTGGATCAAGCACTGACCAAGGCATTAAGCTAAAATTTTTAATTGGCGGGGTTTATGCTCCGCCAATCTCAAACACGATAGTGATGCTTGCGGTGGTTGTGATTTCGCCCTGCGCGATTGGCACTGCACCGCGCACCATCGATTCCGCCTGCATCATCATGGGTTGAGCAACGTGCTGGCCCGCCTCAGAAATCGAAATAACGGCGCCAAGTTCCACCCCCGCCGCCTGCGCATAAAGCGCAGCTTTGCGCATCGCATCCTCTACAGCTCTTTGCCTTGCGAGATCTTCACTTTCCTGCGGTTCATTCAGACCAAAACTCAGCCCAAAAAACTGGTTCGCACCGCTATTGAGCACGGCATCCAGAATTTCGCCCATTGCATCAAGGTCCCGGATTCGAACATTCAGCATATTCGAGGCGGTAAAACCCACAACTTTCGGAGCCTCGCCACGACTTGAGCCGCTGTGATCTATCCGTGGCGAAAGATTTAACTGACTTGTTTGCACATCACGCGCTTCTATCCCCGCTTCTGTCAACGCGTCGAGCATTTCGGCAACCTGGACAGAAATAGTGGCCATCGCTTCGGCTGCAGTTTTGCCCTCGGTAGTGACACCCATTGATATGGTCGCCATATCTGGTGTCCCTTCTACCCGTCCGTCACCAGTAACGACGATTTGTCGTAAAATCCCATCGGCCATTGCACCTGAGCACAAAAAAACCGAAACCATCAATATTCCCAAAAACCGCATGATTTTTCCTTTCATATCCCGCACAGTTCCTCTCTTTGACGCAGCCCACAAGCAATTCCTTGGCATTATATTTTCTTGAGCTATTTCCTGCTTTAGAACTATAACTGTCTTCGGGATGTGTTCGTTACTTTGGGTTACTGTGATAGATCAACAAGATGAAGCCAAGTTTCGCCCTTAATCTCTCGCTCGAAGGCATTAGCCTGCTGCACCGCACCCCCGGTGGGTGGCATCTGGTTGGCGAGGTTGATGTAGAGAGCGCTGATCTTGCGGATACCCTTGGGTTTTTGCGGCAAACGGCCGCTGGTCTGGACTCTGCTGGTGTCACAACAAAACTAATCTTGCCCAATACGCAAATCCTGTATTCATTGATTGATGCACCCGGTCCGAGCGTCAGTGACCGCGAATTTCAAATTCGCGCCGCGCTCGCGGGCATGACCCCTTATGCAGTTGACGAACTGGTGTTTGATTGGAAACCAGCCGGTGACAAAGTAAAGCTTGCAGCGGTCGCGCGTGAAACGCTGGAAGAAGCAGAGGATTTCGCCGTCCAGCACAAATTCAACCCGCTGAGTTTTGTAGCGAATCCCGAAGCGAACGATTTTGACGGTGAACCCTTTTTTGGAGAAACCCAGATCGCATCCTCCCTGCTACACAAAGGCGAGCAGTTAGAGCGTGATGCTTTTGCCGTTAAAATTGTACCTTTACCCGAAGCCGCCCCCCTGAAACGGCCCGAACCAACAGAACAAAAGGTTTTGGAAGAGCTTGAAGAACTTGAAGAGGTTGAGGTAACCGAAGACGTCGAGGCAATCCAAGACGTTGGGGAAACCAATGACGTCGAGGCAATCGAAGACGTTGAGAACACCGATCACGTTGAGGAAACTGAAGACGCTGAGGAGACCGATCACGTTCAGGTAACTGAACCGCATATCACAGATAGCGCCATAGCGCTTGAGGATCATGACGATAGCGAGCCTATAGACGAACTCCCGGAGCTATCACTTGAACCCGAAGATACAGAGGCTGAGGCTGAACGCGACCCTGTTCCGGCATTCACCTCAAGCCGGCAGGACACGGACCAGTTGGGCACACCCGAGTCCGATATGTCGGCAGATCTTCCTGCTGCGCGTCTTGTGGTTTTGCCGGGCGATAGTGAAGGTTCGCCACCCAAGGTGGCCGCTGCAGCAAAGCCGATGATTGTAACTGCGGCTGTGGCGCCAGACATGCCGCCGATCGAAAAGATCAGACACACGCCAGCGCCAACCATTACGCCCACCGAAACACCAGAGCTTGTAGCGCCGGTGATTGCGCCCAAACCCGACCATCAAAGCGAAAATTTCGGATTGTCTGAACCTTCATCTGCATTTGCGACAAATATCCCTGATTCAGCGGTGGCCGTGTTTGGCGCGCGGAAAAAATACTTTCAGGGGGGTAAACCCCCGCATCTAGGCCTTGTGTTAACCGCCGTCCTGATAGCCATCATGGCGCTCTTGGCCGTCTGGTCGGTTGTTTTCCTGGACGATAACACGAGCGGGTTGAACGAGGAAAATCCAAGCATCAACGAGACAGCGTCAACTGCCGAGATACCAGAGGTTTCCCAAGCTCAAAACTCAGAGGAAGTTCTGGCCGCTATCGACGATGCGATTGAAGGTGCTCAGGACACGATCCTCACAGAGGAAACTGAGCTACTCACCGAAGAGGCCGAGATCGAAATTACAGAGGCTCCGGAGCCTGTTGTGCCGATGACGATGGAAGAAGCAGAGGAAGCTTATGCCGATTCTGGTATCTGGCAACGCGCTCCCGATGCACCGGACTTCTTGTTGCCTGAAAGCATTGAAGAACTTTACATCGGGTCGATTGATACGCCGACCACGACACATGACGCCGTTGCCCTGCCCGCGTTTGACCCGGAACCCGGCGCTGGCCAGATCAAAGCGCTGAACAATCCGGCAAGTTCCGGAACGGTCTTTACACTTGATGACCGTGGGCTAGTTATTCCCTCAGCAGAAGGAACAGAAAACGCGGATGGTATTCTGGTCTTCGCAGGCAAACCTCCGGTCGTGACACCTTCGCGTCCACGAAGCGCTGTATTGCCAAACTCTGTTCAGATCGACGAAACCGTAACTGGGCAAAACACCGCTCTCGCCGGGTTTCGCCCTGCAGCCCGCCCTGCGGATCTGCAACAACAGCACGAACGAGGACGGTTCGGTGGTCTGACTCTTTCAGAGCTATCGTCGAAACGACCTGTTGCACGACCGGCATCGCCGCAAACCGAACCTACGGTTGACAACACGCCAACAGCGCTTGCTGTGTCACGTTCTCCTGCCCCGCGAAACCGGCCCGGTAACATAAGTGAACTCGTTGCTGCCGCCCGCGCAAACACCCAAAATGCGACAGTAGCAGCTACCGCAGTTGCCGCTGTGCCGACAGGCAGAGCCCCGACAATCCCAACCCGTGCGTCCGTTGCGAACCAGGCGACAGTTACAAATGCGATCAACCTGCGCCGCATCAGCCTGATCGGCGTCTACGGAACATCATCTCAGCGCCGTGCGCTCGTGAGGTTGCCAAGCGGGCGTTACGTTAAGGTCGAAATTGGCGACAGGGTCGACGGCGGTCGGGTCGCCGCGATCGGCGCGCAAGAATTGAGATACGTTAAAGGCGGGCGGAATATTACACTAAGGATGCCCGAAATATAAAAGGCCCCGCCAAAAGACGAGGCCCAGTTCGAGATTGTTTGAGCATCTATTCCGCTGCAATCTCTCCCCGATCAATCTGATCTTGTTCAATTGATTCAAACAGTGCTTTGAAATTGCCTTCGCCAAAGCCATCGTCGCCTTTGCGCTGAATAAATTCAAAGAAGATCGGCCCGATCACGGTTTTTGAAAAGATTTGGAGCAGGATTCGGGTCTCGCCCCCATCGACCACACCTTCGCCGTCGATCAGGATGCCATGTTTCATCATCCGGTCCAGAGGTTCGTCATGCCCAACCACCCGCTCTTTGCTCTTCCTGTAGTAAGATTCCGGTGGGCCGGGCATGAACTTCACACCATTTCCAGCAATCACATCGGTAGAGCTATAAATATCATCTGTTCCGACAGCGATGTGCTGAATGCCTTCACCGTTATATTTTTTCAGATAGGCAACAATCTGTCCGGTTTCCCCGCGATCTTCGTTAATCGGAATGCGGATACGCCCACAGGGCGAGGTTAGCGCGCGGCTGAGAAGCCCTGTAAACTTGCCTTCGATATCGAAGAACCTGATTTCTTTGAAATTGAAGATATCCGCATAATAATGAAACCAGATATCCATATCGCCTTTGTGCACATTGTGCGTCAGGTGGTCGATGTAGTGAAAGCCAACGCCCTCAGGCCACTTTTCGGCAATCCAGTCAAAATCTGTATCGTAGGCGGTTTCGTCACCGCCATTGGTGTCAACAAAGTAAATCAGCGATCCGCCAATTCCAACAATCGCAGGCACGTTCAACGTTTTATCCGCATCTGTGTAAGGTGTTGCGCCTTTGGAGACGGCACGATCATGAGCAACCTTGGCATCCACCACACGCCATCCCATCGAAGGCGCGCAGGGGCCGTGTTCCGCGACAAACCGCATCGCCATGGAATCGGGCTCTGCGTTCAGGATGTAGGTAATGTCCCCCTGCCGCCATAGTTCAATCTGACGTGTTTTATGGGTTGCGGCGTGGACGTAGCCCATACGCGCAAACAATTCACGCAATTCTTGCGGCTCAGGGTGTGCAAACTCTACAAATTCAAACCCGTCCGTACCTGCCGGGTTCTCTGTGCTGATCTTTGATTTCGGCGCATTATGTGGAAAAGGTCCCAGTGCGACAACTCCTGTTCACATTTGGGTGTAATGATACCGCACCTATCGCGCCTTATGTGCGCGTCTTACCCATAATAAACAGATTGATTTGCGGAGTACCCGCATATAAACTGCAAAACATGCAAGTATCTCGCGCAACCATTGACCAAACTGATTGCCGCCTTCTCTCGGAATTGCAGCGGAATGCCTATCTGACCGCACAGGAATTGGGCGACCTTCTGCATCTTTCCGCAAGCCAGGTGGGCCGGCGCAGACAACGGCTGGAAAGCGAAGGCTACATCGTCGGCTACTCTGCACGGCTAGACCCCTCGCGTGTTGGACTGACCGTTCAGGCCTTTGTTCAGGTTCAGATGGTCAACCACGCCGCGGATACGGCAAAAAGCTTTGCAACGTTAATTGAAACACGACCGGAAATTATTAGCGCATGGACACTCACCGGAGAAGCAGACTACCTTTTGCGGGTTTTCTGTGACGATCTACCAGCGCTAAACACGCTTATTCATGATATCCTTTTAACTCACCCCACCGTTGGGCGGGTGCAAAGCCAAATTGTAATGGACCAGTTCAAGTCCGACGCGCCACTGCCAACCTGAGGTAAGTATTTTGGACAGTTTTTTGTTTCTTGCGACAATCTACCTCGCGGCGGCCGTTATCGCGGTTCCGTTTGCTGCGCGGTTGGGTCTTGGGTCGGTCCTTGGGTATTTGCTTGCAGGTATCGTAATCGGGCCAATCATGGGTTTCATTGGCACCGAATCACAGAATTTACAGCATTTTGCTGAATTCGGTGTTGTCATGATGCTGTTTTTGATCGGGCTAGAACTTGACCCGCGCGCTTTGTGGAACATGCGGATGCGCCTGATCGGGCTTGGTGGTCTTCAGGTTGTTCTAACAACGTCTGTCATCACCAGAATTGCGATCTGGCTGGGTCAACCCTTTACAGTTGCGCTGACCATTGGGTTGATCTTTTCGCTGTCCTCGACTGCGATCGTCCTGCAAACGCTCAATGAAAAGAAACTCATGCAGACGGGCGGTGGACGATCTGCATTCTCGGTTCTGCTTGCGCAGGATATCTTGGTTATCCCGATGCTCGCGATAATTCCGTTGCTGGGTGTCTCTGATCTTAAGATCTACGGCCTTGAACATGTTAACGAGTCACACAGCTTTTCACTGGTTGCAGGGTTGCCCGGCTGGGGGGTAACTCTAGTGACGCTCGGCGCGATCGCTTCGGTCGTACTTGCAGGCATATTTCTGACACGCCCCCTGTTTCGCTATATTCACACCGCCAATTTACGTGAAATGTATACTGCAGTTGCCTTGCTGATCGTTATTGCAATTGCGTTTCTCATGACGCTTGTCGGGCTCTCACCTGCGCTTGGCACGTTTTTAGCGGGTGTCGTTCTGGCAAACACAGAATTTCGTCATGAATTGGAAGCGGATGTCGAGCCTTTCAAGGGCCTGCTGCTTGGTCTGTTCTTCATCACGGTGGGTGCTGGCATCAGTTTTTCGACCCTCTTTGCCGACCCTCTGCTTTTCGTTGGCCTCGCTCTTTCGATCATGATGGTAAAGGGTATCATTCTGTTTATGCTTGGCAAAGTCTTCAAGCTAAAAGGCCGCGACCAATGGCTTTTCACGCTTGGTCTTGCCCAGGCCGGAGAGTTCGGATTCGTGCTCACCAGTTTTTCGGCACAGGTGAACGTTATATCAGGCGAATATGAAGACAGAATTCTTCTGGTCATCACGTTGTCGATGTTGCTGACGCCACTGTTCTTCATCCTCTACGATGTCCTGAGCAAACGCATGAAAGAGGCGACCACAGCACCCGAACATGATCAGATCGACGAACAATCACCAATCATAATTGCTGGTGTCGGACGATTTGGGCAGGTTGTGAATCGGATGGTTCAGCTTGCAGGCAAAAAGACAACCGTTCTAGATCATGACCTCGGCACGATAGAGGTCATGCGCAAATTTGGCGTGAAAGGTTTTTTTGGTGATCCGACACGCCCTGAACTCCTGCATGCGGCTGGTCTTAAAGAAGCAAAGGTTCTTGTTGTTGCCGTTGACGACCCCAAGGCGGCAACCAAATTGGTGCAGCTTGCAAGGCGTGAACGCCCGGATTTGCATATTATCGCCCGCGCGCATGACCGTATTCACACCTACGAATTATATCGGGCTGGCGCGAATGATATCGTGCGCGAGATGTTTGATGGTTCGCTACGTGCCGGGCGCTATGTTCTTGAAAACACGGGGCTAAGCGAATTTGAAGCAGCAGCTCATGAAAAAGCATTCTACAAACTTGACCGCTATGCGCTCCGTGAAACTGCAGCGCTGTGGGACCCAGGTATCCCAGTCTTGGAAAACAAGGCATATATGGAGCGTTCGAATGAGCTTCGCATAGAGCTTGAGGCCGCAATCTTACAGGAAATTTCAGATGATCAGCAGAAAAAACAAGATAGCGAGCAAAGTTAACCGTCGCTCACACCTGCTTCGGCAAAGGTAGCCATTCCCGAGTGGCAGGCGATCGCGCCTTTCAGCACGCCTATCGCCAATGCAGCGCCAGACCCCTCGCCCAATCGCATACCCAAATTCAGAAGCGGCTCTTTACCGAGGTGCGACAGGACATCTGCATGTGGCCCCTCTGCCGAAAGATGCCCTGCGATTGCGTGGTCAAGTGCCTCTGGCGCAACCCGGTGCAGAACGGCCGCTGCGGATGAACAGATAAAGCCATCAAGAATAACCGGAATACCCTCTGAACGGGCACGCGCGATTGCCCCGGCCATTGCTGCTATTTCGCGCCCGCCAAGGCAGCGCAAGATTTCAAGCGGGTCAGAGGTTGCGTGAAGCGTGACACCTTCGTTCACAACGCGTGTCTTGTTGTCCAGCCCCGTATCATCGACACCTGTTCCCCGGCCCGTCCATACAGACCCATCCCCGCCAAAAAGCGCCGTCAATATTGCGGCGGCTGACGTTGTATTTCCGATCCCCATTTCGCCCGTAACCAGAAGGTCCGCCGCCGGATCAACCGCCTTCCACCCCGTGGCCAACGCGTCAACCACTTCTGCTTCGCTCATGGCTGGCGATTTGGTAAAATCAGCCGTTGGTGTGTCAAGCGACAGCGCGTGCACATCCAGTTTTGCACCAAAACAATCAGCCAACTGGTTTATAGCGGCGCCGCCGTGCTCGAAATTCAAAACCATCTGCGCGGTGACTTCGGCCGGGAACGCAGAGACCCCCTGTGCCGTCACGCCATGATTGGCCGCAAAGATAATAATCTGTGGATTATCCAGCGAAGGCCTGTCCGTGCCGCGCCATCCGGCATACCAGATCGCAATGTCTTCCAGTCGGCCAAGCGCGCCAGGGGGTTTGGTCAATTGACCGTTGCGTGCCTCGGCAGCTTTCATCGACCCACTATCAAGCTTCGGCCCCGCCTTTAGGCAGGCGCGAAATTCTGCGAGCGTGGAAAAGGCAGCGTTTGACATGTATGGGCCTCGTTGAATATGCGTTGCGCTCTGTTTAACGCTTGGCGCAGACTTGGAAAGAGACAGAAAGGCAAATTAATGGCCGAAGCCGACACAAAACTGATTGCGGCAGGGGATTTTTTGAATTCCCTTGGTCTGCTCAGCCGATTGCCCATCCCTGTCGACACGAATGCCGCAACCTTGCGCGGTGCTGCCGCCGCTTGGGCCTACCCGCTTGTAGGGGCAGTACTGGGCGCCATAGCAATGATTGTCGGATGGGTCGCACTTTGGCTGGGCCTTTCTGCGCCGCTTGTCGCTGCCTTTACTTTGTGCACGCAAATCATGATCACCGGGGCGATGCACGAAGACGGGCTTGCCGACACCGCCGATGGTCTTTGGGGGGGATGGGACCGGGCAAAACGTCTTGAGATTATGAAAGACAGCCATATCGGAACCTACGGTGTTGTCGCGCTTGTTCTGTCATTGCTGGCCCGCTGGGCGGCGATCAGTGCCTTGATCGCGGGCGGTTCCGGACTGATGTTTCTCGTTGCAACCGCCGCGCTTTCCCGTGCGCCAATGGTTGCGGTGATGTCCTGGCTTCCAAATGCACGGCAGGGCGGATTTTCTGCAACGGTTGGTAAACCTCAGACACGAACAGTCTGGATAGCAACTGGTCTCGCAGCTGTGCTTGGCCTTTTGATTTTGGGGGGCACGGCAGTTTGGGCGGTACTCTGGATTTGCGTTGCAGCTTTTTCAGTAGCGCTGCTTGCGCGTGCAAAAATCGGCGGCCAGACGGGTGACATCCTTGGCGCAACCCAACAAATCTGCGAAATCACCGTTCTTGCGGTGCTCTGTTCACAAATTACGCTCTAAAAAAGCCGCCCCCGAAGGAACGGCTTGATTTTGATGTATCGCCCAATTTGGGCAGTTATTTAACTCAGGCAGCAGCAGGTGGCGGCGCTCTGCGTGCAAGAACATCGCCAACTTCGCGCTGTGCGCTCAGCTCATCTGCGCCGGAAACTGCTGCAACTTCGCGGGTCATCCGTTCAAGCGCTGCTTCGTAAAGCTGACGCTCCGAATAGCTCTGCTCGCGTTGATCATCCGTACGATGAAGGTCGCGCACGACTTCAGCAATCGCAATCAAATCACCAGAGTTGATTTTTTGCTCGTACTCTTGCGCCCGGCGCGACCACATTGCGCGCTTCACTTTCGCCTTGCCTTTTAGCGTGGCCATGGCGCGCGCTACGATATCAGGCGAGGAAAGAGACCGCATCCCAACTTCTGTTGCCTTGTTCGTTGGCACACGCAGAGTCATCTTGTCCTTCTCAAAAGAGATCACAAAAAGCTCCAGATTCAGGCCTGCGACTTCCTGCTCTTCAATCGATATGATTTTTCCGACACCATGAGATGGGTACACAACAAAATCATTCGGACGAAAGTCAGGCTTTTTAGATTTACTCATATGTTCTTGTCTTCCTCGATTGCACCTGAAAGTCAGCGAAAAAAAATAAACGGAAAAAACACTTTTCCCGGTTTCTAGTTTTTGGCGCTAATAAAACCACCCTCAAGGCTCGCCGCCCCCAGGATGGTGATTCAGGTATCTTTCAACATTTACAGTGTCAGTATAACAGAAAAACGGCTCCTTCGAAAGCGCCGCAGCGCAGAAGAGTCTCTTAAGACATATATTTCAATGACTTATAAGATAAACTTCCAGTAAAACTGTGTCATTCAGCGTGTGTCTACGCCGCAGAAAAACGAATCACCTTATCAGCCACCTTCACCCGGCGTTTCCGAAAAATACTTCTCGAGCTTGCCTTCTTCCCCGTCACGATCTTCTGCCTCTGGCAACGGGTCTTTTTTCGTGATGATGACTGGCCAAAGCTCTGAATACTTCCGGTTAAATTCAACCCACTTGTCCATATCCGGCTCGGTATCGGGGCGGATCGCGTCTGCAGGGCATTCAGGCTCGCAAACACCGCAGTCGATGCATTCATCCGGATGGATAACCAACATGTTTTCGCCTTCGTAAAAGCAATCAACCGGGCATACTTCTACACAATCGGTGTATTTGCAGGCGATACAGGCGTCGTTGACAATATAGGTCATGCGGATACTCAGGCTGATGTGACTTTGCGCCTAGCTAGTGCAGAGGCGCGGATCATTCAAGCATTCTAGGGTTGGAAAGAAGCATAGTGCGGCGATCTTTCTTAGTTGGACGACCTTTTCCTTCGGTTCTTGGCGCACCCGGAACGCTTTCCCGAATGGGAGTGCGATCTTCGTAAAGCGCCTGCGCCTCAGTTGCAGGGCCTCGCCGGGTGCTAAGCGTAAGAACTTTCACCACTCTTATGGTCTTGCCTTGCGGGAAACTGAGGATATCCCCCACCTTTAAACCGAATGCCGGTTTTGATACTTTGTCAGCATTTACATGTACGTGACCACCAGAAACCAGCTTGGTTGCAAGGCCACGTGTCTTAAAGAACCTTGCGTGCCAGAGCCATTTGTCGAGCCTGATAGATGGGTGTTTGCCCTCTTCCGGCTGTATTTGCCTCTGAGCCACTTACGATTTGTTCCTCAACCCCATAAGTGCGGCCGCAAATGGATTGTCCGGATCAATCCGGTCTTTCTTTTGCAGCCGGGACTGTACCGGTACGGCATTTTGATGCGACGCGCGATTTGGCTTGGGTTTTCCACGTGGTTTGCCCTTGGCACCTGCTTTAACCTGCGGTTTGCTGCGCGCCCAGGTGAAGGTGTAGAACACCTCCTTCTCGACTGGCTCCACTTGTTCAGCTTCGCCGTCACTGGTTGCCGGCGATTCCGCTTCCTCTGCGGTTTCGGGTTTATCCACAAGTTCTGGAACGGCTGATTCTTGCGATATTTCAGCGGGTTCAACCGCCTCTACGACGGGTTCGGCTTTTATTTTATCACGTTCGCCGCGTTCGGCGTTGTACCCCAGACCCTTCATAAGGTCGCTGAACTGTTCAAGCGTCATTCCGGTGATCGAAAGCATGTCGGGCTTGGCCTCAAAGCCGTTCCGGCTATCTTCCGTCCGAAGCAAATCGGCAAGCCGTTCCAGCATATCAACACGAATTGCACGTTCTCCGGCTTGGCGGTACCCGGCCATCAGGTGATAGCCTTCGGGGGCATCTTTAACGGCAGGAATCGTTACCAGACCAGGTGGTGGGCTTTCCGGGAACTCTGAAAGATTTTGCTTTATGGACCACAACAACAAGCGCAAGCGTGTCGCCGCAGGTTTAAGCAAAATTGGCATAAAGATCGTGAACTGCCCAAACCGAATTCCGTGCTTACGCAGCGCACCCCGTGCATCCTGATCAAGTTCTTTGACCTCGGCAGCGACCTGTTCGCGTGGCAGCAAACCGTTCGCCTCGACAATCCGAAACGCAAACCCCCGTGCAATGCCAGTCAGTGTTTCATCACGTGACATCGCCATCAGGGGTTCGAACAACGTAGCAATTTTTCTGTCGATGAAATGCTGGAGCCTGCGATTCACCTTTTCCGCGACGTCAGATCCTGCCTCTTCGTCAACAAAGGCTTCAACGCTTGGTTTGGTTGCTTCGTCGCCAGCCATGACCTTACCAACCGCATACGCGCCCCACATCAGACCACCCTGTTCAGTGTAATCTATCTCTGTGTCGGGAGCATTGTAGAACCTGTCAGCACGCAGATGAAATTCCGGCGCCAGCGCCTGAAATGCGGCCGCGCGTAACGTTTTTGCCTGATCCGGAGAGGCGGTTTTATCCTGACTGAAACGAAACCCTTCGAGACGGCCGACAAACTCGCCCTCAACCGTCACTTCACCTTTATCATTTACGTTGGCCACCAGGCCCTCCTTCTGCTTCAACCGCCGCAACAGAATGCTTGTACGCCGATCAACAAATCTTTGGGTCAGCGCATTGTGTAACGCATCTGACAGGCGATCTTCTACAGCGCGCGTCGCCTCTCGCCAATGGTTTTCGTCATCAACCCACCCGCTTCTTTGCGCGACATATGTCCAGGTGCGAATATAAGCCAGTCTTTTCGACAATGTGTCAATGTCGCCATCGACGCGGTCTATCCTTTTTATCTGTGCCGCAAGCCAGCCATCCGGGACCCGGCCAAGATCATGCAAATATTCAAAAATCTGCGCGAGCAGGGCGGCATGTTCCGCGTGCGAGATTCCCCGGAAATCAGGAATCCGGCACACGTCCCAAAGCAAGCGCACATCTTTTGCCGATCCTATCTTTTGCCGAACGTCTCCCGTTTCTGAAATGCTGCGCAGGGCAAGCAGATCATCTGCATCGCGCACCCGCACAAGACGCGGGTCGTCCGTGTTTTGTTCGAGCGATGTGATCAACCGTTCAGCAGACCCGAATTCAAGCCGAGCATTGCGCCATTGCAGTTTCTTCAGTGGCGCGAAGCGATGATTGCAAATGGCGTCGACCAAACCGTCGTCAAAGGGCATTGCTTCGCCCGTCACGCCAAAAGTACCGTCGCTCATGTGGCGCCCGGCACGTCCCGCGATTTGCGCAAGCTCATTTGGGGCAAGCGCGCGCATACGGCGCCCGTCAAATTTGCTGAGTCCTGAAAAAGCGACATGGTCAATATCCAGGTTCAGCCCCATTCCAATCGCGTCTGTCGCAACAAGGTAGTCCACATCCCCATTCTGGTACATTTCGACCTGAGCATTCCGCGTGCGCGGTGACAAAGCCCCCATAACAACAGCAGCCCCACCCTTTTGCCGGCGTAAAAGCTCTGCAATCGCGTAAAGGTTTTCGACTGAAAACCCGACAATTGCGCTTCTGGGTGGCATTTTGCTTATCTTTTTCGAACCTGAATAGCTTAGCTCTGAAAACCGCTCGCGATAAAGATATTGAGCCCGGGGAACAAGATCAGCGATAACGCTTTTCATCGTGGATGCGCCCATGAACAGGGTTTCCAATTGCCCGCGTGCCCGCAATAGCCGGTCCGTAAAGACATGCCCGCGCTCCGGATCGGCGCATAGCTGAATCTCATCGACCGCCAGAAAATCAACACCCATGCCATCTGGCATCGCTTCGACAGTGCAAACCCAATACTGAACCCGCGCTGGCACAATCCGCTCTTCGCCAGTTACAAGCGCCACCACGCTGGGCCCGCGTAACGTGACAATCTTATCGTATACTTCGCGCGCAAGCAGACGCAAAGGCAGGCCGATCACACCCGTTCTGTGTGCCAACATGCGTTCAATCGCATAATGGGTTTTTCCGGTATTTGTCGGGCCCAGAACAGCCGTAATCCGAGCCTGCTCGCCCATCGTCATAACCAATCTTAGCTGTCGTCAGATATCCTGACCATCCACCTGGCTTTCAAGCCGTTCGATGGCAGTAATTACGTCAGGACGATGCGGATGTATAGCGGTGACCTGACGAAAAACAGCCAGCGCCTCTGAAGGCCTTTCAAGGTCTTCGAGCATCACGCCCAATCCAGTGAGGGCTGCAAAATGGCGCGGGTTTAAGGAAAGCGTGGTGTAAAGATCAGCCATTGCAGGACCATACAGACCTATCTGATAATAAGCGCGCGCGCGTGCGTTCCACCCTTCGGCAAAATCTGGCGCATGATCAATGAGAGCAGTTAAATGCTCTATGGCGGCCTCGTAATCTTCTTCCTCAAGCGCCTGATTGCCGCGTTGAAGCAGCAAATTCATCGAGGCCGATCCGCTACGCGACCATTCTTGCCAGATCTTTTCCTCCACAACCTCCCAATTCTGTAAATCAGGCTGTGCGAGAAGCGTAAAAAGATCATCCAGACCCTCTTCAGCCCGAACAGGTACAGAAAAAGTTAACAATACGCAAAATAACGCAACGATAGGTTTGAGTATGTTGAAAAATACGCTCATAACGAGTGCGAGTGTAACCTAACTGTCGGGGAAATCCAGAACCCGCAGTTCACAATTGGAGGATCGCGCATGAGCGATGTTGTTGAGGCAGCTGTAGCCACATTGAACGGAAAAGGTATTGCCGGTTTTAGCGGAACAGCAAAATTTGTGATCGAGGGCGAAGGCGCGCTTATGATCGATTCTGATGGCGCCCGCGCGGGTGACGAAGAGGCAGAGGTTACGCTGAGTTCCGACGCAGATACCTTCAAAGGTATTCTGGATGGTGACGTAAACCCAACCACCGCATTTATGACTGGCAAACTGAGCGTTGACGGCGATATGGGCCTTGCAATGCAGCTTGGCGCTGTGCTGAGCTAAGCGATGCAACCGGCCCCGCTTTACTCAGATGTCGCCGATGCACCGGATGGAGGCGCAGCCTACTGGCTGAACACTGTCGATGACGTACGTATTCGGATTGGGGTCTGGGACAAAGGCAACAAGGGTACAATTTTGCTGTTCCCGGGCCGGACGGAATACGTCGAGAAATACGGCCGGACCGCGCGTGACTTTGCCACGCGCGGCTATGCAATGCTATCTATCGACTGGCGTGGACAAGGCCTGGCCGACCGGTCGCTTGATGACCCGGCTACCGGCCATGTCGTTGAGTTCAAGGACTACCAGTATGACGTTGACGCTGTTGTTAAGGCTGCGCGCACCCTTGGTTTACCGGAACCCTACTACCTTGCCGCACACTCCATGGGAGGCTGCATTGGGCTTCGATCGCTAATCGAAGGCTTTGATGTCAAAGCAGCGATGTTCAGTGCGCCTATGTGGGGCATCCTCATGGGGCCACCTGTGCGACCCGCCGCCTGGGCTTTGTCCTGGGCGGGTGCGCAGCTTGGATTTGGGCACAAATACGCACCGGGCACGAGACCTGAAACCTATGTCTCGGCAGCACAGTATGAGAATAACCTGCTAACCACGGATGCTGACATGTATAAATACATGCAGGATCAGGTTGCGAAACACCCAGACCTCGCCCTCGGTGGGCCAAGCTTGCAATGGTTGTACGAAGCGCTGACTGAAACGCGCTCTCTGGGCTTGATGTCTGCACCCGATACACCGGTTTTGACGTTTCTTGGCAGCAACGAACGCATTGTAGATAGCAAGGCCGTACACCAAAGAATGGCAAACTGGCCATCAGGGCAGTTCGTAATTGTTGATGGCGCTGAACATGAGGTCATGATGGAAGGGCCGGAAACGAGACGGTCCATAACCGATCAAACCACCGCATTTTTTGCCGGAAACAGGTAAGTTTTCTCAAATTCTTAGTGACAATTCAGAATGGCGACTTGCACCCCCCCGGCAACGCGCCCTATCTCTGGTTCTGAAACATAGATGAGGTTCCAATGCGTTTTGATCTGCCCTGCCCCGTTTTTGATGCCAACGCCAGCCCGGCCAGCGGAAACCTGGGGAAGCTGCCTGAATGGGATCTCAGCGATCTTTACAAGGGTGAAGACGCTGTCGAACTGACGAACGATATGACCTGGCTGGAAAAAGCCTGTGCAGACTTCGCTGAGAGCTACGAAGGTAAACTGAACACGCTTAATGCTGATGGCCTGCTCGGATGCATCGAAGCCTACGAGAAGATTGAAATGATTGCCGGGCGCGTCATGTCTTTTGCGGGTCTACGCTATTACCAGCTTACAACGGACGGTGGGCGTGCGCAGTTCATGCAAAACTGTCAGGAAAAGATTACCGATTTCACCTCGAAGCTTGTGTTTTTCTCGCTTGAAATCAACAGGCTAGATGACAGCGCGCTTCAGGCTTTGTTTGACAAGAACGCCGCGCTTGCGCGGTACAAACCTATTTTCGACCGTTTGCGCAAGATGAAGCCTTACCAGCTTTCGGATGAGCTTGAAAAATTTTTGCACGATCAATCCAGCGTCGGGTCTTCGGCTTGGAACAAGCTGTTTGATGAAACCATTGCCGGCCTCACGTTCGAAATTGAAGGCGAAGAGCTGAACATCGAAGCAACGCTCAATTTCCTGACAGATCAGGATCGCAGCAAACGCGAGGCTGCGACACGTGAACTGGCGCGGGTATTTGGTGAAAACGTGAAACTTTTTGGCCGCGTCCACAACACATTAGCCAAGGAAAAAGAGATCGAAGACCGCTGGCGCGGCATGGAAACACCACAGACAGGGCGCCATCTGTCAAACCATGTGGAACCCGAGGTTGTCGAAGCCCTGCGCAATGCGGTTGTCGCCGCTTATCCAAAACTTTCGCACCGTTACTACGCGCTGAAAGCGAAATGGCTTGGGCTTGATAAAATGCAGGTCTGGGACAGGAACGCCCCCCTGCCCGTCGAAGACGAAAAGATCGTTGGCTGGGACGAGGCTGAGAAAACAGTGCTCGACGCCTATTCTGATTTTGCACCCGAAATGGCCGAAATCGCCAAGCCATTCTTTACCGACGGCTGGATTGATGCCGAAGTAAAACCCGGCAAAGCCCCCGGTGCCTTTGCACACCCGACCGTAACCAACGTGCATCCCTACGTGATGCTGAACTATCTTGGTAAACCGCGCGATGTGATGACGCTGGCGCATGAACTTGGGCACGGCGTACATCAGGTTCTTGCTGCAGATCAGGGCGAACTTCTGTCGTCAACGCCGCTTACTTTGGCTGAAACCGCAAGCGTTTTTGGCGAAATGCTGACCTTCCGCAAACTGCTGGCAGGCGCAAAAACCGACGGAGCGCGTAAAACGCTTTTGGCCGGCAAGGTCGAAGACATGATCAACACGGTGGTCCGCCAGATTGCGTTTTATGATTTTGAGTGCAAACTTCACGCTGCCCGTGCTGGTGGTGAACTGACGCCCGAAGATATCAACGCGCTCTGGATGTCTGTTCAGGCCGAAAGTCTGGGTCCTGTTTTCGAGTACATGGACGGCTATGAAACCTTCTGGAGCTATATTCCGCATTTTGTGCATTCGCCGTTTTACGTTTATGCCTATGCCTTTGGCGACGGCCTCGTGAATGCGCTTTATGCGGTTTACGAAGAAGGTGATGCAGACTTTCAGGAGAAGTATTTCAAGATGCTGAAAGCAGGTGGCTCCATGCATCACAAAGAACTGCTTGCACCCTTCGGTCTTGACGCCTCTGACCCGAAATTCTGGGAAAAGGGGCTCTCAATGATTTCAGGTATGATTGACGAGCTTGAAGCAATGGAAGGCTGAGACGCCAAAACCAAGAAGTTTCTCATTGCTATGCAAGATACAAAAAGCCCGGCCAGATGCTCTCAAAGCTTCCACTGGCCGGGCAATTTTTAGGTGCGTTCCAGAATACCCTTTGAGCGGGCCAATTCACGCATACGTTTTTGCAGCTTTTCAAAAGCGCGCACTTCGATCTGGCGAATACGTTCGCGGCTAACGTTATATTGGCCTGAAAGTTCTTCCAGCGTAAGCGGCTGGTCTTGCAGGCGGCGCTGCATAAGAATGTCACGCTCGCGCTCATTCAGCACATCCATGGCCTCTGACAACAGTTCGCGCCGAACTTCAAGCTCGTCTCGCGCCTCATAGTCACCTGCCTGATCAGCGTCTTCGTCTTCCAGCCAATCCTGCCATTGCATCGTGCCTTCGCCTTCAGAGCCGACTACAGCGTTCAATGACGCGTCCCCGCCCGACAGACGCCGGTTCATCGAGATGACCTCGTTTTCGGTCACATTCAGATCCGTCGCGATTCTGGTGAGGTGATCAGGCGTAAGATCCCCTTCTTCCAAAGCGCCGATACGGCTTTTGGCCTTGCGCAGATTGAAAAATAGCTTTTTCTGTGCCGATGTCGTCCCAAGCTTTACAAGTGACCAGGAGCGCAGCACATATTCCTGAATCGAGGCGCGAATCCACCACATCGCGTAAGTCGCGAGGCGAAAGCCTTTTTCCGGGTCAAAGCGTTTCACAGCCTGCATCAGGCCAACATTCGCCTCGGAAATCACTTCTGCTTGCGGCAACCCGTAGCCACGGTAACCCATCGCAATCTTTGCGGCCAAACGCAGGTGCGATGTGACGAGCCTGTGCGCGGCTTCACTATCTTCGCGTTCGACCCAGCTTTTGGCCAGCATGTATTCTTCTTCCGGCTCCAAAAGCGGGAATTTACGGATTTCCTGTAAATAGCGGTTCAAGCCTTGTTCCGGCGATGGTGCCGGTAGCGTTGTATAATTGCTCATTTTGCGGCCCCTATTCCTTCCTCTTGCCCTCATGTATAGGGCATTAACATAGCATTAACTAAGTATCCAAGCACTCGGTTTCAAGGTCGAAATCGTTACCAAACAAGATTACCACAAACTGTGAACACCAGATGTCAAATGCCAGTGATTGAAACGTATTATCGCGAAACTGTTACGGATGTTTCACCCCGCAATGAAGCGACCAACTGTTGCATATCATCCGGTAAAGGGGCTGAAAAGCGAAGCACTTCGCCTGTAACAGGATGCTTGAACCCCAAAGTCGCAGCATGCAGCGCCTGACGCGGAAAATGTTTGGCGGCCTCGGTTCCTGCTTCGCCCACGGCCTTCAGCGCCAGTTTGCGCCGCCCTCCGTAGGTTGGATCCCCTATAAGGCCATGCCCCGCATGCGCCATATGAACCCTGATCTGGTGCGTCCGACCTGTTTCCAGCCAGCATTCCACCAGAGACGCAACAGTCGGCGTACCAAAGGTTTCGACAATCCGCGCACGTGTAACCGCATGACGTCCACCTGAAAAAAGAACTGCCTGTTTCTGGCGATCATGTTTGTGACGCGCGAGCTGTGTTGTAATCCGCATGATGTTGCCAGTTTCAAAGCTAACGCCTTTTGTGCCACGCACACGCGGGTCCGCAGCGTCCGGTGCACCGTAAACAACCGCCAGATAGTGCCGTTCAACGCTATGTTTTTCAAACTGCTCAGCCAGCCCATGATGCGCCTTGTCTGATTTGGCAACGACGAGCAAACCAGAGGTATCTTTGTCGATCCTGTGTACGATTCCAGGGCGTTTAGACCCGCCAACGCCCGACAGCGTATCACCGCAATGCGCGAGCAGCGCATTTACCAGCGTACCCGATGGTGTTCCCGGTGCCGGATGAACGACCATGCCAACAGGTTTGTTCACAACAATAAGATCGTCATCTTCATAGACCACATCAAGCGCGATATCCTCGGGCTTCATGTGGGTTTCCTCCGCAATCGGAATTTCTATGGTAATCTCATCTCCTTCGGAAACCTTTGCCTTGGGGTCAGTCAATTTTTCACCACCCCGCGACACGGCACCCGCCCCGATCAGTTTCACCAGCCTTGAGCGCGAAAGCGACGCTTCCTCTGGCACGTCACGCGAAAGCGCCTTATCAAGGCGGGGCGGCGGATCAGCCGCAATCACGACCGTGATGATAGAAAGGGATGGCTTGGCCATGGACGATGCTCCGACACCGGAAGAGCTTCCGGCAAACCTGAAATTTCTGCGCCTGTTGGTGACCGTTCTGACCGGCACTATGATTGCGGGACTTGTAATCATCATCGCGTTGTTTGTCATCCGCTTCAGTGAGAAACCTGTAGCTCAGTCTGCACCACTACCAGAGGCAATCACTTTACCGGATGGCACCACAGCCACAGCCTTTACACAAGGGCGCGACTGGTATGCAGTCGTCACCGCAAGCGACGAAATCCTGATCTTTGATCGCACGTCTGGCACCTTGCGCCAGACGATCCGTATAGAACCCTAGTCGCGTGGTTTGATCTTGCTTTTTGGTTTTGATCCGCCTGCGCGCGCTTTTGATTTTGGCGCTTTGAACGACTTGCTGGGGTCGCTGTAGGCGCTTCCCTTACGCTTCGGTTTGCCAGGCGGTGTTCCGCCTGCATTTCCCGCAGGTTTAGGGCCCGATTTCGTAAAAGGCTTGCCCGCAGGTTTGTCACCAAAACCACCAGATTTCGCATCAGATTTTACGCCTGGCTTCCCACTGTACTTTGCGCCCGGGGTTTTTGAAACATGGCGTGCTTTGCGCGGCGCATTTTCTGCTGGCTCAGCTCTATTTGATGCCTCAGAACCCGGACGTCGCGGTGCTGCGTCGGCTGCGCCCCCAAATTTCGACTCCCATTGCTTTGCTGGCTTGGCACGGGGCTTGTCCGCATACGCAGGCCGTGGCGCGCGTTCTGCTTTCTCGGGTTTTCCGGGCTTTGTAAATTTACCGGGCTTAACCCGTTCTTCATTCGTTTTGTCACCACGAGGCTTGCCGAAAGGCTTCTTGTACCTTTCTTTTGGCGCTCCATCGCGAGGTTTAAAACTAGATTGACCCGCTGGCGGACCATCCATTTCCGTTACTTTGATGCCATCTTCCAGTTCGGCCTTCGGGCCAAGGGACCCAAAGAATTTTTCGGCGATGCTATGTTCCAACTCTACGCTGGTTTCATTCTGCTGCATCCGGATCGCACCAATATCGTCCTTGGTAATGTCTCCGGCACGGCACAGCATCGGTAAAATCCAGCGCGGCTCTGCACGCTGATCACGCCCGATCGAAAGCCTGATCCAGGTGCTTTTTGCAAATCCTTCACGCGCTTTGCGCTGTTCCGGCGCTGCGCCAAGATCGAGTGTTTGTAATTCTTCTGGCGCTGATCTGCGCGACTGATGCAATTGAACATAGGCCGTCGCAATCTGTTCCGGTGAAAACCGTTCCAGCAATTCTTTCGTCAAGGTGGTCAGTTCCAACTCTGAACTGGCCGCAGCAGCCATATCTGCAATCAAGCGTTCGTCATCCCGCGCGCTGACCTCGGCGGCGGTGGGCGGGTTTGCCCAAGAGGCGTTGATTTTGGCAAATTGCAGCAAGCGCTCTGCTTTCTTGCGCGCCCGGACGGGAACAATAATCGCGCTAACCCCTTTTTGGCCAGCGCGGCCAGTTCTGCCTGATCTGTGCAACAATGCTTCTTTGTTTTGCGGCAGGTCAGCGTGCACGACGAGCTCGAGCCCCGGCAGGTCGATCCCACGCGCCGCAACATCCGTTGCAATACAGACCTGAGCACGTCCGTCCCGCAAGGCTTGCAAGGCATGGCTGCGCTCTGTCTGGCTCAATTCTCCAGACAACGCGACGACAGTAAAACCGCGGTTGTTGAACCGCGCAGTCAAATGCGTCACCGCCGCTCGGGTTGCACAAAAAACGATGGCTGTTGGCGCATCATAGTAGCGCAGCACGTTAATAATGGCGTTTTCACGATCTTTATCCGTTGTCACCAGCGCGCGGTATTCAATATCGACATGCTGTTTCTGCTCTGCAGTTGTTGAAATACGCCGCGCATTGTTTTGATAGGTCTGCGCAAGTTGTGCGATTTGCTTTGGCACGGTTGCAGAAAACATCAATGTACGCCGGTCTTCCGGAGCCGCACCCAGAATAAACTCCAGGTCCTCGCGAAACCCGAGGTCAAGCATTTCGTCTGCTTCATCGAGAACCGCAGCGCGCAGCTCGCTCATATCAAGAGAGCCGCGTTCAATGTGGTCGCGCAAACGACCCGGCGTTCCAACGATAATATGTGCGCCCTTGTCGAGCATCCGCCTTTGCGTGCGCATGTCCATCCCACCGACACAAGAACCGATGCGTGCACCTGTTTCCGCAAACAACCACTGCAATTCACGTTCGACTTGCAAAGCCAGTTCGCGCGTCGGCGCAACGACCAGAGCCAGAGGAGCCCCTGCCCGCTCAAAACGTTCTTCTTCCCCCAGCAACGTTGGCGCCAGCGCAAACCCGAATGCAACTGTTTTGCCCGAACCCGTCTGAGCAGAGACCAGCAGGTCGCGCTCTTCGAGGTCTGGCTCCAAGATCGCTTCCTGTATCGGAGTCAACGCTGTGTATCCACGCGCGACCAGCGCTCGGGACAGCGGCGCGGGGATGCCTTCAAATTCAGTCATTTCGGGTCTTTCAGATACGGAAGCGGGTTTAGCCAGCAGGGAAGCGTGCCTCTTACGCCTGCCCGCCAAAGAAAGCAATGACCGTTCGGGTAGAGGCGATCTTTACAAGTTTGAGAATGGTACCACCTCCCCGGCTCGAACGGGGGACCTCTTGATCCACAATCAAGCGCTCTAACCTACTGAGCTAAGGCGGCACACGCCGTGATTTAGCGTTAGCTCTCTTTTAATGCAAGTGCCAGATTGAAGAACAAGCATATGAATTGCTTTATAACGCAATCTGCCAGTTCTGCGTGACGAGATCCCGACCAAAGGACCGTTCAGGTTTGCTGTCAATCAGTTCAAAGCCAAACTTGCGATAGAGGGCACAGGCGGCCTCGTGGCTTTCGTGCGTCCAGAGCACCATTTTCTCGTAGCCTTTGCCACGTGCATAACCCATGCACATGTCCAGCATTTTTTGCCCAAGGCCAAGACCGCGCGCCTGTGGCTCCAGAAAAAACAGCCGCAGTTTTGCGACTTTCCGGCTTTGACGGACGCAAAAAATAGAGCCAAGCCTTTGACCACCCTGCTCTGCGATCCAGGCTCTCTCACAATCAGGATCGTGATTTCGCATATACGCCGCCAAAATCTCAGCGACGAGCACCTCAAACTCCGCTTTAAACCCTTCTTCTTCGGCATAAAGCTCTGCGTGACGCATAATAATCCAGCCCACATCACCAGTTCTCAGATCGTGAAACTGGACATCGCATTGCTGTTGTTTCGTCAGTACGTTCTCTATCGTTGCCATCGCGCCCGTTAATGCGGACTGATCGTTTTCTGAAATCGGCCTTAACATGGTTTCAATTTCGCTGTTTGATCGATGTTGAAGCGTTGCAATCTTTTCGTACCCTGCAGGCGACATGGCCAAAAGCCATTGGCGTCGGTCTTTTTTCGACTGCGCCCTCTCAATCCAACCCTCTGTTTCCAGACGTTTTAAAATTCTACTCAGGTATCCCTCGTCTAAATTTAAGCTCTCTATCAACTGCCGTGCGGTCATTCCTTGGTTGTTTGAAATCTCGTACAGGACGCGAACTTCGCTCAGGCTGTGACCGCTGCCCAGATAACTCTTCTCAAGAAGACCCAGATGTCGTGTGTAAAACCTGTTGAATGCTCGAATTCGGGAAACAGTGTTCATCAATCCCTCCAGATTTAAGATCACGATTGCCAGTTTCCTTGCCTAAGTCAAGCTTTTGTCGTCTTGCCAGCCCTCACTCTTGGCGCTAGGTCGCACCTATAAAGAGGAGACACGCCTATGGGTATCGACAGCGAAAGCGACGCCGCCGCAAATCTTCAAATAGGACCTACATCACTTGGAATGGTCCGGATTTACATTGAGGCAGAAGGCGTCGAACTCCCGCTGGATTTTGATCCGGAAGAGGCGCTTGAGATCGCTGAGGAACTGCGCGTCGCTGCAGAGGCAGTCAAAGCACAGAAATAGCCGCAACGCCCGGATCACGGAAGTCGAGCAACCTCTGTGCTGCATGACGCGCGAACTTATGGGTCAATTGCCTGCGCCTCGGGGCTGCTAGTTTCTCTTCCGGTCCCATGCGAATGATTTCTGCGTCATAAGCGTCAGCAATCAAAAGCCCGGTTTCATCTGGCAGCAACTCTGTCGGAAACGCCTCATCTACGGCCCAAAAATATCGATCACACCAATCAAGATATCCCTGCCATTTTTGATCGGTCTGAAAATCAGCGCGGCTCGATTTACACTCAACCACCCAAATTTCACCTTTCGGACCCAGCGCCATAATATCAACGCGCAAACCCCGTTCCGGGACAAATTCTTCTATTGAAACAAAGTTATGCTGCCGCAGGTGCCGACACACACCGCGCGCAAGCAATTGACCAGGCTTAAGCGTCTCAATCATAGAAAAAACATGAACAATAGGGGAACATTAAGCAAGTTGTTTTTCAAAACACGTCGACGGACTCATTTCAAACGCCACATTGCGAAACCCAAAAACAATTCACCGCGACGCTTTTGTAAAATAAGCAAGCATGACCTTGCCCCGCAGCTCCGACACCCATAGATAGGGGATCGGCGGGTTCTGCCCTTCTCGTATCCTGAGGTCAAATTCCAGTGGCCTTAAGCAACTCCGAGGGAGCTGGCTCTGTTCAGATCCTGGTCCGATTACCCGGCGCCCACCTGTAAAACCAGGTCCTCGGGAATTAGCTTACCTCAACGGCTGCGGCGGGCCCGCCACTCACGTCTACCAAGGTTTTGATTTTACCTCAGCCTGAACCCTGATCGGGCCGCCAATTGGGCGTTTAATACGCATCCGGGTTCCGCCAGACGGGGTATCATCAGACGACATTCGCATAATCGCCCAACCAAATTGCACACCTGCAAAAACGATTCCGTTGAACACGAACAGCATAACAACCGCAACCAAACCCATAGAACTGGTTGAGATCAGGTGCCAAAGATTGCCAACATTACTTACTAACAGCAACGCAACGAATACCGCTGAAAGCAAGAATCCAATCAAGACGTGAATGATGTAAAGACGAACAAGCTTAGGCATAGCACCCTCTCCAAAGCACGCGCTCCCCTAAAGATATTGGAATCAAAACCAAAATAAACGTGCTTATTGGTCGCAGCGCACCACTGGGGCCTAAATAACTGTCCTGCCAAAAATAATCAAAATCGAGGTGTGTTCCGCACCGTTTTTGTTTTCGCCCTTTGGGTGATATTAGCCTCCGGCGGGGATATTTATGGGAAAAAGAAACAATTCAGGCACATTTCTTTATCCTCTAAATATCTTCGCGCGAAACGCAAACCGCACGAAGTGCCAAAAGATTTGGCGCGTTTGCACGCCTCAATTTGAAAGTAGCGCTATATAAAAAATAAAAAACCTGTTTGGCTCTGCCGTCAGAAAAACTTCAGTACGCCATCTGTTTAAAACGCGTCGGATTTCGCTTCACGCGCCATATGGTCCAGAACAGCGTTCACAAATTTGGGCTCTCTCCCGTCTGGATGAAACGCCTTGGCAATATCGACAAATTCGTTAATCACAACTTTCGGAGGTGCGGCGCCTTCGCAAAGCTCGGCGCCAGCCGCGCGAAACAGCGCGCGCAGGGTTGGATCAATCCGCGCGATTGGCCATTTGGCGACCAAAGCGCGGTCTGTCATTTGATCGATCCTTGACTGATGCGTGACTGCGTCTTCAATCAGCTTACGAAACAGCTTCACATCGCCTTCGGCCATTTCAACGTCTTCAAAGATTTCCCCAAACCGGAAATCTTCAAATTCGCGACGTACATCATCAACGCTGCTATCGGACTGTTCCATCTGAAACAGCGCCTGTACGGCATAGTATCGTGCTGCGGCGCGCATCTGCCGCCTTTGAGTGCCGCGGTCTTGAGTCATACTTTTTTAGGCCTGCTTTGTTCATCGGCTATCCGAAAGCTGTCTGGTGAAGGTTTAAAACCCACATCCTTGCTTTGGCGACCCCATTTGCGACAAAGCGCAACGAGATGCAAGGCTGCCGCCGCCGCCCCGCCCCCTTTATTCTGATCTTTGACATCGGCGCGCACGTCGGCCTGCTTGCGGTTTTCAACCGTCAGTATGCCATTTCCGATGCAAACACCTTGCAGCCCCATCAATTGCAAAGCGCGTGAACTGTCGTTGCAAACGGTATCATAGTGCGTGGTTTCGCCTCGAATGACACATCCGAGCGCAACAAACCCATCATAATTTGAAAGTCGTTCGGCAAGGCCGATTGCCGTTGGAACTTCAAGCGCGCCGGGCACTTCCACAATATCCCAGCCTGCGCCCACAGCTTCAATTTCCGCTTTTGCACCGGCAACCAGATTATCGGCGATGTCTTTGTAGTAGGGTGCCACGACGATCAGCAGTTTGACGGGTTTGTCAAAACTTGGTCGCTCAAGGATGTAATGCTGCTCTGCAGTGGCCATCAGTTTTACTCCTTGCTGCCATCACCGGTGATGGGATGCGTCCCCACAATTTCCAGGTCATAGGCTTCAAGACCAATCACTTTCGGCATGGGTGAATCACTAAGCAAAATGATTTTCCGCAAACCCATGGTCGACATGATCTGCGCACCAAGCCCTGTGTGGCGCAGGGTGCGCGGGGTTGCGGCTTCGTCAAGATGCAACTTGGGTTGCGCCTCGCGGAACAGGATTACGGCACCACGCCCAGCCTCTGCAATACGTTCCATTGCCAGCGCCATTTCATCGGGCGCGCTTGGGCCAAGCCCAAGAACATCTTCAAGCACTTTCAGCGCGTGCGTTCGCACCAGAACCGGCTCCGGTGTTGTGATGTCACCCTTGGACAACACGACATGCTCTGTTCCTTCAACCTGATCTGTGAAGACCCGCAACTCCCATTCTCCACCATAAGCCGATGTAACGTCGCGCCGCACAGTTTCGCGAACGAGGTTGTCGTGACGCAACCGATAGGCAATCAGATCGCTGATCGTTCCGATCTTAAGGCCGTGTTGTTTCGCGTAGCCGACTAAATCTGGCAACCGGGCCATGCTCCCGTCTTCGTTCATGATTTCACAGATCACGCCAGAGGGATTAAGACCCGCGAGCCTGCTTACATCTACTGCTGCTTCCGTATGTCCCGCGCGTACAAGAACCCCGCCATCGCGCGCGCGCAACGGGAAGACATGACCAGGTGTTGCAATATCCGCACCTGTTTTTGCTTCATCGATTGCAACGGCGACCGTGTGCGCCCGGTCATGCGCGGATATGCCGGTGGTTACACCTTCGCGCGCTTCAATCGAGATTGTAAAAGCGGTCTCATGACGCGAAGAATTGTAAGACGCCATCAAAGGCAGACCCAACGCGTCAATCCTCTCACCCGTCAGCGTCAGACAGACAAGCCCGCGCCCGTGTTTTGCCATGAAATTAATAGCCTCTGGCGTCGCCTTTTCTGCAGGAACCACCAGATCACCTTCGTTTTCGCGATCTTCATGATCGACCAGAATAAACATACGCCCGTTTCTGGCGTCTTCGATGATATCTTCTATTGGAGAAATATGGTCGCTGTAGTTGCCTTCGGCCATCCGCTTTAACTTTCTATCTCGTAGTGCCCGCTGGGCAGATTATCAGTTTGTTCTGTCGCCAAAGAAAATTTCAGCAGGCAGATAGGAACCAAGCTTACCTGCAACAGTCCATTCGCGTTCCCAGCTTGTGTCTCCGACCATGACAACTGCGGCACCGGGTAACTTCATCGGATCAAGCACGGCGCGTACGCCCGACTTAACCTCAGCCCAGCCGTCTGTGAACCGAGGTGCCGATTTTACATCATCCAGAACAATGCCATGGTCCTGTAATATCCGCGCCTTTGTGATCTCTGGCTGAAGGGGCTTGGAAACAAGCAGTAACTTACCGCATTTCTGAACAGCTTTCAGCCTGGCTTCCCGGTCTTCCGGCAAAGCTTCGTTCGTCTTAAATATACGCAAAGAATTCGAGGAAAACAGAAACGCGATAACATCCCGGCCCGAGGCAGAGCGAAGCGACGCGTAGGTTTTATATTCCAGCCCAAGTTGTTTCGCTCGCTTCACGCGCATTCGGATCACTTCGAGCGGCAATTGCGGTAGCAACTCACGGCGTGCTTTTTTCCAGCAATGTGCGCGCCAGCCCTGACCTTTCTCGATCGTGGGACCGTTGTTGTGACCAATCAGGTTCATGCAGCGTTCCATTCCCGAAGCCTTGAAACATAGCGGGCAAGCGTATCAATTTCGAGATTGATCATATCACCGACCGAAACATCACCCCATGTTGTCGCAATTTTAGTGTGTGGAATGAAGTTCACACCGAAGTTTACACCCTCTACTTCGTTCACGGTCAGGGAGGTGCCGTTTAACGCAACCGATCCTTTAGGTGCAATAAAACCTGCAAGTTCCGTGGGTGAGCGGAACATCACACGTGTACTGTCCCCTTCGTCAGTCATCGATGTAATCTCAGCAACACCGTCCACATGCCCCGAAACAATATGACCGCCGAGTTCATCACCAACTTTCAAGGCGCGTTCCAGGTTGAGGCGCTTGCCGATTGTCCAGCTTTTTATATTGGTTTTTGACACGCTTTCCGCAGAAATTTCGGCATCAAACCAGTTTTGAGGTTTCGTCCCCAATTCAATAACAGTCAGACAAACACCATCACATGCAATAGACGCGCCGATGTTGATCCCGCTGATATCGTAGCTGGTGCCGATCCGTGCACGCAAATCACCGCGCTGTTCCAGTTCCAGAATACGTCCGATATCTGTAATAATGCCGGTAAACATATTGGCCCTCTCTGCCCTCTGACCTAGTCCATTGACCTAGCCTTTGCACTGCATGTGCGCAAGCCTTGTACACCACAGAAAATAACGACTTGTTAACTATTTTCGCCTTACTTTGGCCCCTCTCACAGAACAAAAAGTACTGTAGCCCGGCACGATTGATATGATAGCAAAATGACATGATGGGTAAAATTACCGGATCCAACCGAACATTCCTGTTTTTACAGGGACCCCACGGGCCCTTTTTCTATCGGCTGGGCAATATGCTGCGCGCCGCAGGGGCAGACGTGTGGCGTGTCGGGTTCAACGCTGGCGACAAGGCGTTCTGGTTTGACAAAAAAAGCTTCATTCCTTTTCAAAGCACACAATCGGAATGGCCCACGCACTTTGATGCGCTGATTGAAGAAAAAAACATAACAGACATAGTGCTTTACGGGGATACACGCCCAATTCACGCTGAGGCTATCAAACGTGCCAAATCAGCTGACCTGACGGTTCATGTTTTTGAAGAGGGGTACTTAAGGCCCTATTGGGTGACCTATGAACGGGACGGGATAAATGGCCATTCGCGCCTGATGAATATCAACGTCAAAGAAATGCAAACTGCGTTGGCTGACAATGATCTTGATGTTCACGAGGTCCCTGCCCACTGGGGTGATATGCGCCAGCACGTGTTTTACGGTGCGCTCTACCATTGGTTTGTCATGTTCCGAAACGGTGCCTACCAAAATTTCCGCCCCCACAGGGCGCTTTCCGTCACCAAGGAATTTCAGTTTTATTTGCTCAGCCTTCTGTTAATGCCTTGGCACGCAGTCAAACGTATTCTGGCAACTCGGCGCATTAAACAGGGTGGTTTTCCTTATCATCTTGCGCTGCTTCAACTGGAACATGACAGTAGTTTTCAAAACCATAGCCCGTTTGACTCAAATTCTGAGTTCATTGACCTGACCATAGAAGGGTTCGCCAAGGGTGCCCCCCGTCATCATCACCTTGTTTTCAAGGCGCATCCTCTTGAAGACGGACGCGCACCACAACGCCGGACCATCAAGAAAGACGCGTCGAAATACGGTGTATCAGACAGGGTACACTACGTACGTGGCGGAAAACTCGCCCGGCTGCTGGACCACGCCCGAAGTGCTGTCACAGTAAACTCGACCGCTGCGCAACAGGTTCTATGGCGCGGGCTACCGATCAAAGTTTTTGGCAGTGCTGTCTACGCCAAACCAGAATTTGTATCTCACCAAGCGCTTGATGCATTCTTCTCTGATCCAAATGGCCCCGATGCACGCGCATATAAAGACTATCGCAAATACCTGCTACAAACATCACAAGTACCCGGTGGTTTTTATTCGGCGCGTGGGCGACGACAACTGCTGCGTCAGGTGGTTGATATGATGCTGGAACACAATGATCCCTACGATGCACTCGATTCTGGCAACGCGACTCCACGGCAACAGTTTCGATTGGTGACGTAAACTTGAAAAAGGCCGAACTAGCTTTTCATACGAGATTCTCGTAGTTTGCACGAAAAGTTGAGGCAGAATTTTATAATAAGGAGCGCAGGGCAGTGAAAATCACGTCTTCGCGGTGGGCTAAAAGTGTGGCCCTTATCACGCTTGTTGCCACAGTATCTTCGTGCGGGTTGCCCCGTTCGGGCCCGAATAAACGCGAGATTTATAGCAGCTCGATACAACAGCAGGGTGATGCCTTTGTCATTTCTGTGAACGACAGGGTAACGCGCGCAACCGCCGTAACACCATCGCTCGGCTTCTCGGATGCATTCAAGAACGCAAGACTTGTTGGGTCCGATACGATCCGCCCGGGCGACCGTTTGGGTCTTAGCTTCTGGGAAAACGTGGACGACGGTATCTTAACAACCGCAGGTGTTCCCGCATCATTGGAAGAGGTACAGGTCGATAGCGCCGGGTTTATCTTTGTACCCTACGCCGGACGCATACGGGCCGCTGACAATACGCCAGAGGCACTGCGCCGTCTGATCACGTCGAAACTTGATACCCAGACACCAGACCCGCAGGTCATGGTCCGCCGGTTGGCGGGTGACGGGGCAACGGTTTCTATCGTTGGGGGGGTCGCTGGCCAAGGCGTTTACCCGATCGAGCGACCAACAAGAACGCTATCTTCAATGCTTGCGCGGGCGGGCGGCATTGCAATCCAACCCGAAATTGCATTGATCAAGGTCAGCCGCGGCGATGTTATGGGCCAAATTTGGTTTGAAGATCTTTACAGTAACCCTGAGTTGGATATTGCGCTGCGCCCCGGTGACCGTATTTTGGTCGAACAGGATACACGTTCGTTTACCGCGCTTGGCGCAACCGGTGCGCAAAGCCGCGTAAACTTCCAACGTCAAAATATGTCTGCGATTGAAGCTATCGCTCAGGTCGGCGGCCTGCAAAGCGGAATTGCTGATCCGACCGGTGTTTTTGTGTTCAGAAATGAGCCCGCAGAAATCGCCAATATCGTCCTCGGACGCGACGACTTGGTTGGTGCGCAACGGGTTATCTATGTGCTTGATTTAACGGAACCTTCGGGCATGTTTATGGCACGGGATTTTTCAATCCGGGATGGCGATACCGTCTATGTTACAGAAGCGCCGTTCGTACAGTGGAGCAAAACCCTCGGGTCGATCACCGGCTCACTCACAGCTGTGGAATCGGTAAGCTCTCTGGCTGAAAACTAAGCCGGTTCATGCAAGCGAAAAACGATACAGAAGTCGCTGAGGAGATCTCTCCTCAGCGATTGCTCGTTTACAACGGTGGCTTCCTCACGCAAGGGCGTGTCCGTCGCATTCTGGAACTCTCGGGCTACAAGATTCGTGTAGGGCGCCCAAAAAACGGCGACATGATTGGTGTCTGGGGGAAAAGCCCTACTTCGCCGCGCGGTGAAAAAGTTGCTGCAGAGCAGGAAACGCCAATACTGCGTGTTGAAGATGCGCTTTTGCGCTCGGTCCACCCGGGGCGATCCGGCAGTGCACCGATTGGTCTTCATCTCGACAAACGCGGGGTTTATTTTGACAGCGCGCACCCCAGTGACCTTGAACATTTGCTGACAACGCATGCGCTTGATGATACAGCACTTCTTAATAGGGCCCGCGCCGCAATCGCGCGCCTTCGTGACGCCCATCTATCCAAATACAATGCGTTTGATCCGTCTCTTCCTGTACCCGAGCCAGGTTACGTCCTTGTCATCGACCAAACAAAAGATGACGCTTCAATCACGTACGGTGCGGCAAACGAAGCAATGTTCCGCGAAATGTTGGTTTTTGCACAGGCGGAGAACCCGGCCTCGCGCATTGTCATCAAAACCCATCCGGACACTCAGGCAGGGCACCGAGAAGGGCATTTCAACACGGCCGACGCGCGTGGCCGGGTTTCGCTGCTCAGCAACGCTGTATCGCCCTGGAAACTGCTGGAAGGTGCGGTTGCTGTCTATACAGTCACCTCACAACTCGGATTTGAGGCAATATTTGCGGGTCACAAACCGCGTGTCTTTGGCCAGCCGTTTTATTCCGGCTGGGGCCTTACACAAGACGAAAACCCGGTTGCCCGCCGTGAACGCAAGCTTTCGCGTGCGCAACTGTTTGCTGCAACGATGATCCTCTATCCCACCTGGTACGACCCTTACCATGACCGGCTTTGCGACCTTGAAGGTGCAATGAACGCCTTAGGCGCAGAGGCACGCGCATGGCGCGAAGATAACGCTGGATATGTCGCGGTCGGCATGCGCCTTTGGAAGCGCAAGTCGCTGCAGGCCTTTTTTGGCCAGACGCGGAAACTTCGGTTTGAAGATAGGCCAAACCGCGCAGCAGAACGTGCGCGCGCCGAAGGCCGAAACATGTTGGTCTGGGCCGGCAAGGAAACATTCGAACTGGTAAATGCCGCAAACGAATTACCTGTAGCGCGCATTGAAGACGGCTTTCTTCGTTCCAAAGGGTTGGGAGCAGAGCTTGTTCCGCCGCTTTCACTGGTTGTCGATGATCTGGGTATTTACTATGACCCGGAACGCGAGAGCCGTCTGGAGAAGATGATCGCAGCGCGGGCCGAATTGGAAAGTGGCGCTGAAAGTCGGATAACTGATATTCTACAACGCATTAGGCGTTCTGGAATTTCGAAGTACAACCTAAAATCCGATAGCTCTTTGAACCTTCCGGAAGGCGCCTTTATTCTGGTTCCAGGCCAGGTTGAAGATGACGCGTCGATCATAAAGGGATGTGATGACGTTAAAAGCAATCTCGAACTGCTGGAAGCGGTACGAGAGGCGAATCCTGATGCCACGATCCTGTACAAACCACACCCCGACGTCATGGCGGGTCTGCGAAAGGGGGCAATCCCTGAGATCGAGGCATTAAGACATGCGGATCAGGTTATGTCAGACACGGACCCTATCGCCCTGATCGAGGCGTGCAACAGAGTCTGGACAATGACGTCATTACTGGGTTTTGAGGCACTATTACGCGGAAAACCAGTGACTTGCCTCGGTGCGCCGTTTTATGCGGGCTGGGGTTTGACACAGGATTTTGGCCCAGTTCCGGCAAGACGAAATGTAAGAGTTTCTTTGGAAGCTTTGGCCTATGCCGCGCTTATTGACTATCCGCGGTATCATGACCCGGTCACAAATCGCCCCTGCCCGATCGAGGTTATTCTTGATCGGCTGGAAACCGGAGAGTTGCCAAATCATGGCCCCTTAAATCGTACGCTTTCAAAGCTGCAGGGGCTTTTCTCCAGTTACGCGTATTTATGGCGATAGCCTCAGGATCGCGTCCAGTGATGCAGGATGTCAGAGCCAACTGAACGAACGGAGAGCAGCCTGAAACGGCGCGCTTCGGAAAGCCGGGCAAGGCCCAAAGCCCCAATCGAGGGCTGGCCTTCAGCGCCGATTGTCACGCCCGCGCCAAAGCCAATCAGATCATCAACGAGATCAGCGCTCAGAAGCGATGCAGCAAGCGCGCCACCGCCTTCACAAAAAACCCGCGTAAGACCCTGTTCCGCCAGAGCCTGCAAAATAGATGCAGCATCAAGCTGCCCGGAAACCGTTTTACAGACCAAGGTTTTCGCACCAATCCCTTGCCAGGCAGAAACCAGAGATGAATCGGCTTCGGGTCCATGACAAATCCAGACCGGAACTTCTTTTGCCGTGCTGGCAAGTTGACTGGAAAGCGGCAAGTCGAGCCTGCGCGACGCGACAACACGAACAGGCTGGCGCGTAACGCCGAGTCCACGCACCGTCAGCGACGGGTCATCCGCCCGTGCAGTACCTGCCCCAACCATCACCGCATCGTGCCGTGCACGCATCGCATGAACGGCACGGCGCGCATCCGGCCCTGTGATCCATTTGCTTTCCCCTGTCGCGGTTGCAATACGCCCATCAAAACTGCTGGCAAGCTTCAGCGTCAGCAATGGCCGGTTTTGTTCGACGCGTAAAAGAAAGCCACGGTTTAGGCCTTCCGCTTCGGCGTGCATCACACCCGTTGCAACTTCAATACCAGCTTGGCGAAGCTTTTCGTGCCCCTGCCCTGCAACACGCGGGTCGGGATCTTCAAGCGCACTTACGACACACGCGATACCGGCCGCAACCAATGCCTCCGCACAAGGCGGTGTATTTCCATGATGCGCGCAGGGTTCGAGCGACACATAGGCAGTTGCGCCCTTCGCCAGCGATCCGGCCTGTTCAAGAGCAATCGTTTCGGCATGGGGCCTGCCAGAGGGTTGTGTCCACCCGCGGCCTGCGATGCGACCCTCTTTAACGATCACGCAGCCCACAGCGGGGTTTGGCCAAACCTGGCCCAGCCCTCGCGACGCCAGCCCAAGGGCCAGCGCCATATAGCGTTTGTCAGACGTGGTCACTCTTCCGAGGGGCTTGGCGGGCGCAATTCGCTGACAAATTTGTCAAAGTCGTCCGCCGCCTGGAAGTTTTTGTAAACACTGGCAAATCTGACGTAGGCCACCGTGTCTATCCGCGCCAGAGATTCCATCACGATTTCACCGATGGTGCCCGAAGGAATATCGGTCTCGCCCATGCTTTCAAGCCGCCGCACAATGCCAGATATCATCTGATCCATGCGTTCCGGTTCAACCGGGCGTTTTTGCAAGGCGATCCTGATGGAACGCTCCAGCTTGTCACGATCAAAGTCTTCCCTGCGTCCATTGGTTTTGATCACCACCAAGTCCCGCAACTGAACGCGTTCATAGGTCGTAAACCGCCCACCGCAGGCCGGACAGAACCGGCGCCTTCGAATGGCGACATGATCCTCAGCTGGGCGTGAATCTTTAACTTGCGTATCTACATTTCCACAAAATGGGCAACGCATAGCCTCTCCCTTGGTGCCTATCCCCGGTTATCCACAGGCACTATAGGACCTACGCAAGGTTTTGGGTAGAGGCAAATGTGACCCCCAACATACGCCCGACAAATTTCACACAATCGGCTGTTCTGTCTGATCACACAGGCCCACCGGCTGAAGGTATACACCAGTCGCGCCCGCGCGCCGTGGTAACATACTCGGGCCAGTGAAAATGAATTGGCGGCTCATAATCGCAAAGCGGCGGACTCCAGTTTTCGCCGCCAACTCCGCCGCCGGTTCGGGTTTCAAATTCTTCCCAGGCAGTATCACGCGCAGATTTATCTTCCAGCAACCGAAGGGCCGAAACGGCGAGCGTTTTAGACGCTGCCTGTACCATGGGGTCAATGGTTACCGAAATACCCCCCAACGCATTCATCGCCCAACTTGGATAGGCAGCTCCTGCAGGTGCTTTCAGGGCTGGCCGCGCAATGTAGAACCGTGCGGTAGGTGTGTGCCATGTTATGTCCGTATAGTCATCGGAAGTTGAGTTTTTCTGTTTTGGTGCAAGGTCTTGGCGTAAAATCCGTTCTGCCTCTTGCGGGTCGATCAGTTGATGACACGCCTCGATCAAAGGCGCCTCCATAGGTTCGAATCCACAGGCAGATTGAACCGCGCGCGCGGCATCTAATCCGGCGTCATCCCACTTTGGCGCACCAACGGCTTGTATCGCCTCCCAAACCAATGATGCCATGGCGTGGTTCGCCAAACCGGGACGAGATTTGCAAACCCAGTGCCGCTCGACCCGGCAACCTGTCATTGCTGCGGCGGCCTCGGCATTTCGGTCAAGTGCGGCGGTCACCTGTTCTGCCATGGCAACCGTGGGAACGCGCATCATATACTGGATGTCAGCCATCAAAGCAGGAAGATTGTCAGCGGTCGCCTGCCCTGTGCTGAGGATAGCCTCTGAAATCGACCAGCCCCCCTGATGCGGCAGCATGGAATCGCGCAAAAAACGACTGTTTGAATACATCGCAACCAAAGCGTCGTTGGCACCCGGTGCGCGCACATCGGAATGTGATTGTGGGATCGGCGCGCCATCGCCCATGCCCCAGCGTTCGGGTTCATCGCAAATAAATCGATAAATCATTGAATACGCCGCGCCACAATGTGTGTCCCAGCGCACTGTGTTACACATCGGCAGCATGTAAAACGGATGAAACGACAACATCGCCGCCAACCCGTCATAATAGCCTCTGGCCGCGTGAATTGGCTTTGACCCCCGCACTTTTTCCGCTGGCTCGCCCGTGAACCGTAACCCCCCCTTAATACCATGATGTTCCATCGCTGCTTTTGTCGCCAAAAGTCCGCCAAGGCCTGACATCCCAAGGGCAGAATGCGGGTCAGTGTGGCCACCAGCAGCAAACCCCAGCCCCGTTCGTGGCGCGCGTTCGGGTTTCGCCGCCTGGCAATTCCCGGGCACTGCGTCATATTCAGCGTACATTCCGATGACTGGCCCATCGCCATTCTGCCATTCTGCGCAAAACGCAGTTGGCATGCCGCCAGATCCTGCCTCTACGCTGAACCCTTCGGCGCGTAGTTTTTCAACATACCAGTCTGCTGATTGATATTCGCGCCAGGCTGTTTCAGCGAAGTCAAAGATTTTGGCCGTCCAGCCAGACAAATCCGATGCGTGTTCTGCAACCCAACGCGTTGCAAAATTCTGTGCCATGCTAAGTGCCATCAGCGCTCCTTTTCCTAGAACCAAAGCTGAACAAGCATGTGTCATCTGTCAAACAGTTGATCCGGTGTGCAGCGGAAAACGCCTGCAAGGGTTGTCACAAAATGTTCGATATTAAAAATATTTAACGAAATATGAGGATTCGACAACATTAGAGGAAACAATTAATTAATTGTTTATTAGCCATAAATGAAAAATCTTTCGAAAAACTGTTTCTCGCTAATGTTCATTTTTGGAATGTTTAAATTTGCAAAACAGCATCACGGTTTTCCGATCCGATCGTCCCAACCCAACTATCATAAGTTCCAGACGCGGGATTTCGCAGAACGATCTGCGCATCAATATCACTGGCGCTGTCGTCGTCCCAATGCCAGTTTCCCGCTGCGGTGTTGACTGAAAGTCCTAAGTCACACGCGCTGGCCGCATGAACCCCGCCAGCGCGCAACTTGTAACGGCGTTCTAAAAAAAATGCGCCGCGTTCCCAAAATTCTGTTCTCCGTTCAAACACCATTCCTCATAAAGAGGTAAGGCTAAGGTAGTCGAACTGAAATTGATCGGAAAAAGAGCAAGTCTGACGCATGTAGGCACCTCCTGTTGTACGAACAGGTTCAGCCTAACAAGCGATATGTAACCTGAAAATCTCGAATTCTGCTAATTTCCAGGCAGTGGCAACGCTGCTGCCTGCGTATTTTACTGATCAAGAAAACTGCGAAGCTTGCGTGATCTGCTTGGGTGTTTCAGTTTGCGAAGCGCCTTGGCTTCGATCTGACGAATACGTTCGCGCGTAACGCTGAACTGCTGACCAACTTCTTCAAGCGTGTGGTCCGTGTTCATTCCGATCCCAAACCGCATCCGCAAAACACGTTCTTCCCTTGGGGTAAGGCTGGCAAGAACACGTGTCGTTGTTTCTTTCAGATTTTCCTGAATTGCGGAATCAAGCGGCAGAACCGCATTCTTGTCCTCAATAAAATCGCCAAGCTGACTGTCTTCTTCATCGCCAATTGGCGTTTCAAGAGAAATCGGCTCTTTGGCGATTTTCATAACCTTGCGCACTTTTTCAAGCGGCATCTGAAGTTTTTCAGCCAGTTCTTCCGGCGTTGGCTCACGGCCAATCTCGTGCAACATCTGGCGTCCTGTGCGCACCAGTTTGTTGATGGTTTCAATCATATGTACTGGAATTCGGATTGTGCGTGCCTGGTCGGCGATCGACCGGGTAATCGCCTGACGGATCCACCATGTTGCATATGTGCTGAATTTATAGCCGCGGCGATATTCAAACTTATCCACCGCTTTCATCAGGCCGATGTTACCTTCCTGAATAAGATCAAGAAATTGCAGGCCGCGGTTCGTGTATTTTTTAGCAATAGAGATAACAAGGCGCAGGTTCGCTTCGACCATTTCTTTCTTGGCCTGACGCGCTTCTTTTTCGCCCTTCTGAACTTGCTGAACGATGCGACGGAACTCTGAGATATCAAGACCGACATACTGCCCAACCTGTGCCATATCTGCACGAAGTTCCTCAATTTTTGGTGTCGAGCGTTCGACCAGCGCCTGCCAGCCACGTCCAGCCTTTTCGCTCATCCGCTCAAGCCAGGTCGGATCCAACTCGTGGCCCCGATAGGCTTCAACAAATTCGCGACGGTTGATACGAGCCTGATCTGCCAGTTTCACCATGTTCGAATCGATCGACATGATTTTGCGGTTAATACCGTACAACTGGTCGATCAGCGCTTCGATCCGGTTGTTATGCAGATGCAGTTCGTTCACAAGCTCCACAATTTCGGCCCGCAGCTTTTGGTACGTGTCTTCTTCGCCGGTAGAAAAGCTTTCGTCTTCGTTCAACGTCGCCGAGATCCGAACGTCCTGCATATCAGACAGTTTGGCATAGTCGCGCGCAATAAGGTCCAGCGTTTCCAAGACACGTGGTTTCAACGCGGCTTCCATCGCAGCGAGCGACATGTTTGCCTGTTCATCCTCGTCGTCATCGTCTTCAGCGATAATCGGGTTACCGTCGGCGTCTAACTCCGGCGTTTCTTCTTTTTGCGCAGGCGCGGCTGCACCAACGGTTAACGGGGAAACAACTGGCTCTTCTTCTTCGTCCTCTTCGCCCATCGTGTTGCCGAAAGTCGTCTCAAGGTCGATCACGTCGCGCAATAAAATTTCTTCGTTCAGAAGCTCGTCGCGCCAGATCGTAATCGCTTGAAATGTAAGGGGGCTTTCGCAAAGCCCCAGGATCATCGTGTTGCGTCCGGCTTCTATCCGTTTCGCAATTGCAATCTCGCCTTCACGCGAAAGCAGTTCGACCGAACCCATTTCACGCAAATACATGCGCACGGGATCATCCGTGCGATCCAGCTTTTCGCTTTCAGCAGTCGCAACAACAACGTCGCGTGCGCTGCTGGTCTCAACCAGATCGGTTGAACCTTTTTCTTCTTCCTCGGCTTCGTCGTCTTCAATAATATTGATGCCCATTTCTGAAAGCATCGACATCACATCTTCAATTTGTTCCGAAGAAACCTGTTCTGGTGGCAGAACCTGATTAAGCTGATCGTAGGTGATGTAGCCACGCTCGCGCGCTTCGGCAATCATCTTTTTGACAGCGCTCTGGCTCATATCGAGCCCCTGTTCGGTGTCCTGATCTTCCTGCTTACGGTCGTCGGTATCTTTGGCGGCCATTCAATGTTCCTCGCGAAGGCGGGCTGATTCGGAAATCGGCGTTAACCCGAATCAATCGTGTGATTCGGTGATTCGCAACCCGTTTAAACTGTTTTCTTTACTTCTTCCTCATCAAACCGTTTAATTTTGGCGGTCTTTTTTCTTGGAAAACGTAATTGTTGAGAAGATATCGTCCCTGCGTTTCAGTTCGTCTTTGTTCATGGACAACCCGTTTGGGGCCGTCTCATATTCTGCTTTGTCCTCCGTCTCAGCACGTTCCGCCCTGTTGCGGGCTTCGGCGGCCTGACCAATCCTCCAGGTCAAACCCTCATCGGCAAGGCCGGTCAAATCCTGCATAGCTTCGGAAATTTCGCGCCGGATGCCACGTTGTGCATCAAGTTTCGCAAGTTCCTCGGCTATACAATGAACGGCAATTTCAACATCGCCCGGATTACGCACTGTTGGAGCAAGTTTGACATGGCGCGCATTAAACAGGTTTTCAAGGGCCTCCCGCCCCGCATCTTCCGCTATATTTTCACGAAAATTCTCTGCCGGTGCACCAAGATGACTCAAGAGTGCATTGCGGAGCGCGTTGTGATCCGGGTTCGAAAGCTCCAGCCGTTCCAAAGCAGTCTCGAACTGGCCTATAATAGAAGGATGTAAAAGCAACGTCGCAAGAACCACTGCCTCGCGCAGATGTTCTTCAACCTGATTTCCTGCAGCCAGAAGAGAGTTTTTTGTGCTTGGTGAAGGTGTGGCGATTTGGCGTTTGTTCCAATCCCCTTTTTTGAAAGCCGTTTTACGGCGCTGTGTTCCGAACAGGTCCCATCGCATCTGCTTGATCGCTTCGCCATAGTGGTTCCGGATTGACGGGTCCTGAATTTTGCGGATCGCATCGCGCAGGCTCTTATCAAGCGCAGCTTTGCGTTCCGGGCTATCGAATATCTTTCCTTCGGTTTCACGTTGCCACAAAAGCTGAACCATCGGCTGAGCCTGATCCAACAGTTTTTGCATCGCGCCGGGCCCTTGCGCACGAAGAATATCATCAGGGTCCTGCCCTTCCGGCATCAGAGCAAACCGAAGCGACAGACCAACCTCAAGCATGGGAAGTGCTATATCTATCAGACGCATAGCAGCCCGCAGCCCGGCGTTGTCGCCATCAAGCGCAATAATGGGTTCCGGTGAAATACGCCACATTAGCCGGAGTTGATCTTCGGTGATGGCTGTTCCAAGGGGGGCAACTGTCGCTCCAAATCCAGCCTCAGAAAGGGCAATGACATCCATATACCCTTCGGCCACGATCAGCGGCTGGCCCTTGCCTGCAGCCTCACGCGCGGGGCCGTGATTGTAGAGGCTGCGGCCCTTATCGAACAGCGCTGTTTCGGGTGAATTAAGATACTTTGCGCGCGCATTCGGGTCTAACGACCGACCGCCGAGCGCGATAGCACGCCCTCGCGCATCGCGGATCGGAAAGATGATACGGCCACGAAAACGGTCATAGGGCGCACCACCATCATCAGGTTTCGCAGCGAGCCCCGCGTCGATGATCAGTTCCGGATCAACGCCCTTCCCGGTCAGATGCTGAAACACGCCCTGTCGAATTTCCGCTGCAAAACCAATATCATAACGGGCTTGCGCCGCTTCATTCAAACCACGGCGATCAAGGTAGTCGCGGGCGTCAGCTGCGGCGGAAGTCTTCAGTTGCAGGCGATAGTATTGAACAGCCTGTTCCATGACCTCGGCCAACTGGCTGCGTTTGTCGGCCTTTTGTTGCGCTTGCGGATCAGGGGCGGGCATTTGCATGCCAGATTCCCGCGCAAGAATTTCAATGGCTTCCATAAAGCCCACATTTTCGGTTTCGCGCACAAAGGAAATTGCGTCACCCTTGGCGTGGCACCCAAAGCAATAGTAGAATCCCTTTCGGTCATCTACATGAAAAGAAGCACTTTTTTCCTGGTGGAAGGGGCATGGCGCCCACATGTCGCCTTTGCCCTGGTTGGACTTGCGCGCATCCCACATAACCTTGCGGCCCACCACCTGCGAGAGCGATGTTCGTGTGCGGAGTTCGTCAATGAAACCGGGAGGCAGACTCATGGACGCAGTATCAGGCCAGAGAGACGATCTGTCCAGATGGCGACGACACCAGAGGTGTCATTTGAGCGGTGTTTTACGCGAAACTTGCAAATCTTGTAAGTTCAAAAGCGGCCCATTTTAAAAACTTACACCTTTTTCCCGCGCGATCAGCCGTGAAATAGCGCGCTCATTCGCGCGCCGCGACAGATTTCATGGCAATGGTCAGATCATGCACAGCGGTCACAGCAAAAGACCGCATCACCATGATGTCAAAACTGTTCGCTCCGCTGCGCGTCACCGACATCATCATGTGCAGCAAAGTGGTGCGGGCGGTGTGACCGCGTTTGAAGACCGTGGCGCGCAAATCGATGGGTGCAAGACGCGCCAGCACATCTTCGGCCCCTGTCCCATGAAGACGCATAACAACCCATCCATCGCTTTGGTCGGTCAATGCGGCGTATTGAGAAAGGTCTGCAGGCGCGTCCGGCCCAAGAACAAAAACCTGTCCCTGCCCCATCCAGACAGCGCGCGCGCCGTCCTTTCCGGTTGCGCGGTTTGGGCCGGGCATAGTCATTCCACAAGCCGCCTTGAGCGCAGCAGAAGCCGCTTTTTCCTGCCCCTTGAACGGTGCGACCGACGTCACGCATGCAGGTAGAATCTCGGTCAGGGTCATTGTTCCTGCAGTTACCGGCAACAAACCTTCGGCTGGGGTTTTAGCAATCAATTCAGCCACGGGTTTTCTCCCCTTCCTTGTCAAGGAACACCGGATGGCAAACCTCGCACTGAACCTCGAGCCTGCGAAGATGATCCACCATCATTATTGTCTCGCCATGACGTGCAGGGCCGTTTTTCAGAAATGCGAGACCAAGATTGCTGTCCAGCGTCGGAGAGTAACAGACAGAGGTCACATATCCCTGATCGTTCACCCGTACGGCTTCGTCATTCGGGTTAAACAGATGTGCGCCTGCCACGAGTTGTTTCACCTCGCCAATGGGTTTGATCCCGACAAGCCGCTCGCGTTCTGGATCAACCAATCCGGGGCGGGCTGCGGCAGGTTTGCCGATGCAATCTTTCTTGGCGGAAACCATGCGTTCCATACCGATGTCAAAAGCCGTCACGCGTCCGTGAATTTCGGCATGCGTTATGAACCCTTTTTCGATGCGCAGTACGTTCAGCGCTTCCATACCGTAAGCGCCACCGCCCAGCGCCTCGGCCCGCGCAAGCAGATCGCGGAACAGCGCATCGCCATAGCGCGCTGGCACGGCGATTTCATAGGCATGTTCACCCGAAAACGAAATCCTGAACAGGCGGGCATCAACACCCAAAAGCGTGACCGGACCGCAGGCCATGAACGGCCAGCTTTCATTTTCGATTGGTGCATCAAGAATGGTGTTCAGCAATTTGCGCGACTTTGGCCCCGCAACGGCGAATTGCGCCCATTGTTCAGTCACTGAAATGAACCGCACGTTCATATCCAGGCAAAGACATTGATGCACGTATTCCAGATGCCGCATCACTGGCCCGGCGGCGGCTGTTGTCGTTGTCATCAGGTAATGGTGTTCCCCAAGACGCGCTGTTGTGCCGTCATCCATCACATAGCCGTCTTCGCGCAACATCAGGCCATACCGCGTGCGACCCACCTTAAGCGTGCTGAAGGTATTGGTATAAACAAAGTCCAGAAATGCCGCTGCATCAGGCCCCTGAATATCAATTTTGCCAAGGGTTGAAACATCCGCAATGCCAACGCTTTCGCGCACCATTTCGACCTCGCGGTCGCAGGATTGGCGCCATGTGGTTTCACAGGGACGCGGAAAGTAGGATGGACGATACCAAAGGCCCGCCTCGATCATCGGCGCAGCACGTTCAACGGTGGCAGCATGGGACGTCATAAACCGTTCCGGTGCAAAGCCCTTGCCGCGACCACCGGCCCCCATTGCCGCGATTGATACCGGGGTGAAAGGCGGGCGGAAGGTCGTTGTTCCCGTTTCGGGAATTGCGCGGCCTGTCGCGTCCGCCAGCACCGCAAGCGCCCCAACGTTCGAGTTTTTGCCCTGATCGGTGGCCATGCCTTGCGTCGTGTAGCGTTTCATATGCTCGACCGAGGCAAAGTTTTCGGCTGCGGCCTGTTTCACGTCCTTGGTGGTCACATCATTCTGAAAATCGAGCCATGCGCGGCCCTTACCAGCGACCTGCCAGAGCGGGGTAATGTTGTAGGCAGCGTCTTCGGCCTTTGGCAGCGGTATGGATGGGGTTTTAATGCCCAGCGCATCCAAGGCTTTTTTCGCGCGGAACAGCCCTGACTTAAGCGCCCCTTTTGTTGAAAATACACCAGCCGCAGCCCCGGCAACATCAAGGCCCGGGACCATGTTCGGCGTTGGAACAAAAGCGGCGATACTGTCGTTCCAGATTGGACGGCCATTCATATGGCAGGTCAGGTGAAGCGTGGGGTTCCAGCCACCCGACATTGCCAGACAATCGGTCTTGAGCGTCTCTGTTCCTGATGCTGTGCGAATTTGAACCTCGCTCAGGCCAAGGCGGCCTTTGGTGTCCACCACCTCGGCACCCGTGTAAACGGGGAAATCACCGCTGACGTCAGCATCTGGTCGGCTGTCGATCAGTGCTGCAACCTTTACACCCGCCGCCGCCAGGTCATGCGCGGTACGATGTGCATCATCGTTGTTGCCAAAGACCGCAACCTCGCGTCCCGGCACAACACCCCAGCGGTTGAGGTAAGCCCTGACGGCACTGGCGGTCATGATACCGGGACGGTCGTTCATCGGAAAGGCAATGGGACGCTCTATAGCGCCGGCGCAAAGCACCGCCTGTTTCGCAACGATCCGCCAGAAACATTCAAGCGGCGCATCTGCGTGTGGTGCGGCAAGATGGTTTGAGACCTGTTCAAGCGCGCCGTAGGTGCCCTGATCATAGGCACCAGTGACTGCCGTGCGGTGCATCAGGCGAACGTTATCCATTGCTTCCAGTTCAGCAATTACTTCGTCCACCCAAATATGCCCGGGCTTTTCATCCAGCGTGTAGGTCTCGGTCAGCAAGCGCCCGCCAAAGCGGCTGTCTTCCTCGGCCAGAATTACATCAGCGCCAGCGCGCGCAGCCGCCAGCGCCGCGATCAGACCAGAGGGGCCAGAGCCGATAACCAATATGTCACAAAAGGCAAAAGCCTTTTCGCATCGGTCATCATCGTGTTTGCCTGAAAGCGCACCAAGCCCCGCTGCGCGGCGGATGAAAGGCTCATAAACCTTTTCCCAAAAGCTGCGCGGCCACATGAAAGTTTTATAATAAAACCCTGCTGACAGGAAATTCGTGAATGCGTCATTTACTGACAGAATATCCGTTTTCAGGGACGGCCAATTGTTCTGGCTGCGCGCAACAAGACCTTCGAAAATGTCCTGCGTGGTGGCGCGGGTGTTTGGGCTCTGGCTAGGACCTTCGCCCACGGTCATCAGGGCGTTTGGTTCTTCTGACCCTGCGGTCAGAATGCCACGCGGACGGTGGTACTTGAAACTGCGCCCAGTCAAACGCACGTCATTGGCCAGCAGGGCCGAGGCGATCGTATCGCCTTCAAAGCCAGTGTATCGTTGGCCATCAAAGCTGAACCCAACACGCGTGTCACGGTTGATCAGGCCTTTCCCCTCGACCCTCATTTTGCAGCCCCCCGCTTGATGTCAGAGGCAAGTGCCGTTGACAACACCTCGTGCGTCACCGTGTTACGGGTCACGACCAGCCATGCCGAACAACCGCTTTCATGATACCAGAGGTCACGGGTCACACCGGCCAGGTTGTCGCGGTTGTGGATGTAATCATCCCACGCCACGTCACCCGCGTCCGGGGTCGGACGGTCAAGCGCGATGGCATCCCCGACATAATAGAATTCGCGTCTGTCGCGTTCTCCGCAAAGCGGACATTTAAGCCGCATCGTTGCCTCCACTAAACAGTACAAAACCCAACACGGTTGCCCCGAACATCGACAGAAAAACCTCTAGCATTGGTCCACCTCAAACCGCGCAGTTTCAGTTCTATCTGTGTCCGTAACAACAGTGCGATAGACAACCCCGCGTCGAACGAATGCCGCTCCAATCCAACTCGAACAGACCTCCTTTTGGTAGTCGGGAGCAAAAAGAGCCAACATCTCAGTGCTATTTGTCTTGGCAAATTGTTCTAATTCCGGATCAGTCAATCTGATTTCCCGCACTACTGCAGCACCATCTGCATACAACCGCACTTCCGTCCCGGGGCCGTAGTTAGGAACGTCCTGTGTGTTTGCAAATTCAACGATTTCACTGGCCATTTCCTCCGGCGAAGGTTGGTCGGAGGCATGCGCCGTTGTCGCCACATTGCTTCCTGTAATCGCAATGAGCATGGTCAGTGTCCTGACCTGTTGCTTGGTTTTATCAAAGATACTCAATCCACCCACATCCCTTGAATGCAAATCATGTTGGCTTTTCCGGCAGATTGGTCCAGCGCACTGGCATCCCCGACATAGTAAAACTCGCGTCTGTCGCGTTCCCCGTAAAGTGGGCATTTTATACGCATTTCAGCCTCTTAATGCTCAGTGCCGCAGGTCGTCACAGCGTGCGTCGTTAACTTGGTTCAATCGGTAGGTCACTGATTTACCCTGATATTCTGTCAGGTCGGTTGCACCACCACATTCGTCATAGTCGCCAACCATCAGATAATCAGTGCGAAACTCCAGTTTCCCGCCACTGTTGCGGCTGATTTGCATGCCACCACCGTCGCATTCTACAAAACAAGCAGGGGCTTGTTTGCCGTTGCCTGCATCGCAGATCAAAAACTGATCCAGCGTTTCGCCACCCAATCCTTCTGCGCGAACATGCCCCTGATTGGCCAGAAGCACCTGCATCCGGGCGTGAAGATATGTGGAATCGTCAAAGGTCTCTTCGGTAAACAAGACGCGGATACTTTCAACAACCTGTGCGGGCTGACCCGACAGATGCGCCTTTGTATAGTTCCGTTCAAAACACCCCATCGGCATGTCCATAGCCGCGATTGGGGTTGCAACAAGGCTGCCTAAAAGCACAGCCACTGCCGTCTTTTTAATGAAGATTGTGTTGAGCACCGGTCCCCTCCTCGTCCATAAGGCCAACACCGGTTCGGAACCGGTCAAGGCGGAATTTCGCTGCGGCCTCATGGTGGGTATCGGTCGCCATAAGATGCGCGAATGAATAGCCAGACCCCGGCACAGCCTTGAACCCACCGTAGCACCAGCCACAGTCGATAAAGAGCCCCTTGGTGTCTGTCTTGTCGATGATGGGGGAGCCATCAGGCGTCATATCCATGATACCGCCCCAGCTGCGCAGAAGTTTTGCCTTGCCGATCATCGGCATCAGGGTCATTCCAGCCTCCATCACATGTTCAACCATCGGCAGATTGCCACGTGCCGCGTAAGAGGCGTAAAAATCCAGATCACCCCCAAAGACCAGCCCACCCTTGTCAGACTGGCTGATGTAGAAGTGACCCATCCCAAAGCTTACAACATGGTCGATGCAGGGCTTTAGCCCTTCTGTCACAAAGGCCTGCAGAACATGACTTTCAATAGGCAAGCGCATCCCGGCCAAGGCCGCAACCTGACCAGATCGGCCGGCCACAACAATCCCGACCTTTTTGGCGCAGATCGCTCCGCGAGTTGTTTGCACACCTTTCACAGCACCGTTTTCAATGTCGATGCCCGTTACTTCGCAGTTCTGAATGATATCAACACCGCGCTGGTCCGCACCGCGTGCATAACCCCAGGCCACCGCGTCATGGCGTGCAGTTCCTGCGCGTTTCTGCAGTAATCCGCCATAGATCGGAAACCGCGCCTGTTCATAGTCAAGATAAGGCAGCAAACGTTGCACATCCTCGCGCGACAGCAGCTCTACGTCATCGCCCTGATTTCGGATCGCATTGCCCCGGCGCACGGCAGCATCGCGCTGACCATCGGAATGGAACAATGCAATCTGTCCGCGCTGAGAGTGCATGACATTGTAGTTTAGGTCTTTCTCCAACCCCTCCCACAGTTTCAGCGAATGACTGTAGAACTCAGAATTGCCGGGCAGGAAGTAATTGGCGCGCACGATGGTCGTGTTCCGGCCAACGTTGCCACCGCCAATGTAACCTTTTTCCAAAACGGCGATGTTTGTCATGCCGTGGTTCTTTGCAAGGTAGTAAGCTGTCGACAGGCCGTGACCACCGCCGCCGATGATAATGGCGTCATATTCTGACTTTGGTTCAGGGTTGCGCCAGTGAGGGGTCCAGCCTTTGTTGCCAGACAAACCTTCTTTTATCACCCGCAGGCCGGAAAACCGCATTTCTTACTCCATAGTCAGACGAGACGATAGAACCAAGTCCACAGACAATGTGCAATGCGTCTCCGCTCGCAACTTGGCATTTTCCGACAGGACTTGTCGCTTCTGTTATTTCGGTGTGGCTGCGCGCCGTTCTTCCAGCGTCAGCACATATGGCGTAACGATGGGATTTCGATTTGCGTCAAAGAAAAAATTCTCGGTTCTGCCGCGTAACTTCGCGCCGAGATTACGACGGACAAATCCCCAAATCGCGCGTCGCATGCCAAAATCTTTCAGGTTTTCAGGTGGATCAATTGCACCACCAGTATTTACCACTGCAACAAGCGGTCCGAATGCTTCGGCGTTTTTTTCACACGCTCTTACGTGGACGCCCACAAAGGCCAGTTTCGCTGAGGCCAGCGTGTTGAAAAGCGGGGAGTTGCAGCAAGAGGCGTACCAACGCATGAGACCCTTGGGTGACAGGCGCATACAGGCGAGCTTTTCAGCGCCCTCTGTCAGTTCTATTTCGGCAGGAATCGTCTGATAGATTTCTGTACCGCCATGCTCGTCCAGCACCTCCGCCGCACCAAGATGATGCGCCGCCGCCTGACAGTCGCAGCAATAGCATTTTACATGGCTGCCCGTCGTTGGAGAAACAGAATGCAACACCCCTTTCAGAGTGCCGCATCTGCAAGAAAACGCCAGATCGACTCCGGCCATGGAATCAGAGCCCTTTGGCGCGGTAACTGGTGGCAACCTTGTCAATCGCAACCAGATAGGCTGCAACGCGCAGGTCGGTAACATCATTGCGGCCATGCCAGACTTCGCGCATCGACTGGTAAGCAAACCGCATGGTGTCATCCAGACCAGAGCGCACGAGTTCCAGCTCATCCGCACCGCGCAGGTACTTTTCCTTGAAATCCGGGGACAACTGCCATCCAAGATTCTTGTCACCAGAAAGGCGTTCAAGCTCATCCACAACAAGCTGGTGACGGCCCTCTTCCTGACGGCGCTGCATCCGGCCAAACCGGATGTGGCTGAGGTTTTTGACCCATTCGAAATAGGACACGGTCACACCGCCAGCGTTTGCATACATATCCGGGATAATCACCGTCCCTTTGTTCCGCAGAATCTCGTCAGCACCTGATGTGATCGGGCCGTTTGCAGCCTCGATTATCAAAGGGGCTTTAACGCGATCAGCGTTGGTAAGGTTAATCACGCCCTCAAGAGCCGCAGGGATAAGAATGTCGCAATCCTCTTCAAGCAGCAGTGCACCGTTTTTAACGTATTTGCAGTCCGGCACATCCTTGACACCACCATGTTTGGCGAGCCAAGCCTGAACTGCATCAATATCAAACCCCTTTTCATCAAAAATGCCGCCATCGCGTTCGATGATACCGATGATCTTGGCGCCGTCTTCCTGGGACAGAAACTTGGCAGCATGGTAACCCACATTACCAAGGCCCTGAACGATGATCCGTTTCCCGTCCAGTTTCCCGTCAAGTCCGGCTTTCGCAATATCTTCAGGATGGCGAAAGAATTCTTTCAGAGCATATTGAACGCCGCGACCGGTTGCTTCAACTCGGCCCGCGATACCACCTGCATGTGGGGGCTTGCCTGTTACGCAGGCCCTGGCATTGATGTCTGTGGTGTTCATCCGCGCGTATTGGTCGGCGATCCATGCCATCTCGCGCTCGCCCGTTCCCATGTCCGGAGCAGGCACGTTCTGGCTCGGGTTGATCAGGTCACGCTTGATCAATTCGTATGCGAACCGACGGGTAATAAGCTCCAGTTCGTGTTCATCATATTCGCGCGGATCAATACGCAGGCCGCCTTTGGAGCCGCCAAATGGGGCCTCAACCAACGCACATTTATAGCTCATCAGTGCTGCCAGCGCTTCAACTTCGTCCTGGTTAACACCCATTGCATAGCGGATGCCGCCTTTCACAGGTTCCATATGTTCAGAATGAACAGAACGATACCCTGTAAAGGTTTGCAACTGGCCACGAAGGCGCACGCCGAACCGAACGGTATAAGTTGCGTTACAAACACGAATTTTTTCTTCAAGACCCGGTGGGAGATCCATTAAGGCAACAGCCCTGTTAAACATTATATCTACTGATTCACGAAAACTGGGCTCTTGGATGCCGGTCATTTCTCTCTCCAAATCCTGCAGTCGCGAGAATCGCTCGCAACTTTCTGGGTCCTGCGACATTATGACGAATTGGTTAACGTGTCTCACGCGAATCGAATGATTCTGCTGCTTTTTGCCCCTTAAATGGACTGTTAATTGATCTCAAAACGTGAACAACGTGGCTAAATTAGCCTTATTGTGGCGAGATGCGAAACAAAACGGCCAAGAGTGATGCAAAAAAGCCCAAGTTTTCCTGGCGTTTTTCAATTCGGACCCATCTTTGCCCAAATCTTGCCACAACCTTAAAGCCTTATGTCCGGGCACTCATTTAAGTGCGAGGGGTTTCGAGGTCGTTTACAGCGACATCAAGAGAGGTATGTGACGATGCGTTCTGTTCAGTTCGATCACGGTATAGATGCTGCAAAGAAAATGGAAAGCACCCAAGGGTCCTTTCTGTCAAAAGCGGCGAAATTCCACCGAGATGAAAATGGCTCTCTCATCATCTTCTCACTCTTTATTTTCGTATTGATGCTCATGGTAGGCGGCATGGCCGTTGATATGATGCGCTACGAAAACACCCGAACGAAACTTCAGAACACGCTGGACCGCTCCATTCTGGCTGCGGCAGACCTTGACCAGACACTGGACCCTCAGTCTGTTGTTGAAGACTACTTCGACAAAGCCGGCATGCGGGATTATCTGCTTTCCGTAACCGTTGATCAGGGTCTGAACTACCGCACCGTAAGCGCGCTCGCCGCGACTGACGTCAGAACGCTGTTTATGCCAATTCGTCAAAGCGGCGCCACTGGTGGTGAAGACCGGATGGGCCAGTTTCTTGACATGATGGGCGACACGCCCCTGCATGCACTTGCCGGGGGTGCCGCTGAAGAGCGCGTATCAAACGTGGAAATTTCACTTGTGGTGGATATTTCCGGCTCAATGGGGCGAAACAACAAGATTTACAACCTGCGGGTTGCGGCAAAGGAATTTGTCGACACGGTTATTCGTGAAGAGGCCGAAGACCTGATTTCGCTTTCCATTATCCCCTACACGGCGCATGTGAATGCGGGTCCTGCCATCTTTAACCAGATACAGCGGACATCCATCCCGAACCATAATTATTCTCATTGTATCGATTTTATTGAATCTGATTTTGATGAAACCGGGCTGGACTTCGGCACGGACGCCAATGGAAATTACAATCGGTACTATAAGCAAATGCAGCACTTTGAGTGGAGCAGCAGCTCATATCAACCGATCCGCAACCCCGGCTGCCCGATGCAGACTTATGAGCGTATCGTTCCGCTTAGCCAGGACGTGACCGCAATGCACAACACGATTGATAACTATCGTGCGCGCGCGAATACGGCGATCCATATTGGTATGAAATGGGGTTCCATTTTGCTGGATCCTTCAACACGGCCAATCGTTCAGGAACTTGCAAACCAAGGCATCGTGGATAGCGCATTTTCAACGCGCCCCGCGGCCTGGGATGACGATGAAACCATGAAAGTTGTGGTTCTGATGACCGATGGTGAGAACGTGAACACCAACCGGATCGAAGACTGGGCCTATAACTCAGAAAGCGAATACATCCACTGGAACAACTACACTTTGTGGTACTACCTCTATCGGAATGTGAGCTATTCGTACCGCAATCGGTACTACGACACGGTCTATACGGCGTCCCAGGCGGACACGATGCTCGACAACATTTGCGACGCTGCAAAAGCCCAGGACATCACTGTGTTCACGATTGGCTTTGAAGTCAGCAACCACGGTGCCGACGTGATGCGCAGCTGTGCGTCAACCGTAAGCCACTTCTTCCGGGTCGAAGGCACAGAGATTTCGCAAGCCTTCAATGCGATTGCGCGTCAAATTAACCAGTTGAGACTTACACAATGAATTTGTTCACGCGTTTAATCCGCCGTTTCAGGCGCTCGGAAAAAGGCAACGCGACAATCGAGTTCGTGCTTGTCTTTCCGATATTCATCTACATTTTCATGTCGGCCTTTGAATCAGGCCTTTTGGCGGTTCGCCACGTGATGCTTGAGCGTGCTCTGGATCTGACGGTTCGCGACCTGCGCCTTGGGAATCTGACTGGTCCAACACATGACGAATTGAAAACGCTTATCTGTAACCGCGCGACGATCCTTCCGGATTGTATGAACGCGTTGCAGCTTGAGTTGCGCCCTGTAAGTACGACAACCTGGTCGCCGCTTGGGTCCAACGCAACCTGCGTTGACCGTTCCGGCACCATCACCCCTGTTGTCGCGTTTGATGGTGGCGGGGACAACGAGATGATGCTCGTGCGGGCCTGTGCAATTTTTGACCCAATCTTCACGGGGAACGGAATGGGTTTTCACATGCGCGTCGACCACACTGGTGGTTATGCGCTGGTGTCGACCTCTGCCTTTGTAAATGAACCGAGGTCGTGAGTAGTATTATGTTGAAATATATCAAATCCCGTCTTGGTCATTTTCTGTCAGAAACACGCGCCAGTATTTCTATAGAAGCTGTTATCGTGCTGCCAATGCTCGCGTGGGCATATGTCGGGATGTATCTGTACTTCGACGCCTTCCGAACACAAAATACGAACCTGAAAGCCGCTTATACGCTTGGCGATATGCTTTCGCGGGAAACAGACCCGATCAATCCGGATTATCTGAATGGCCTGCAAACAGTGTTTGACTACCTGACGAACACCGGCCGTCCAACCTGGATACGCGTGACCGTTGTAACATGGGACAATGTTGATGAAGAGTTCGACGTAAACTGGTCACAGGCAACTGCTGGGCAACCTTCGTGGACAGACGGCACAATTGCAGACATTGAAGACCAAATTCCAGCCATGAGCAACGGTGACACAGCCATCATCGTTGAAACCAACATGGACTATGTCCCGATAACTGGCCTTGTGGATGACGTTCAGACGTCGACAATGGACTTTAGGCAATTTGCGCTCGGGATTCCGGCATTTACGATGCACAATCTGGTCATCACCAGCCCACGTTTTGCGCCGCAACTATTGTGGGAAAGTTAAAGTTCTTCTTTAGCTTCTAACTTTTGAATCGTCAGAGCTGTCAGAATTTCAGCCATAGATTTGCCTTGTGATGCTGAGGTTACCCCACCAACGCCGACACGTCGCCCGATACGCCACCACAACCCTGTCGCCCAGACACGTTCCATTGGCTTGTTTAGTTTCAACATGAAACCATTTGAAGGTTTAAAGGCAAACACCCCGCGATCAATGGTTACTATGTCGTCTACATAGGCAAGCACCCTGCCCGAACTTTCGCGCAGTTCTGTCTGAGTAAGCTCAAGCTCGAGCGAGGTCGCGCGCCGCAGCTTTTCAGCGACAAAAAGCACGGTAGTCCCCAAAGCCAAAAGGAACACCTGCCAGCCAAAATTCGCGGGCGGTTTATCAAAAGCAATGTAAATCAACATGGTGCCAAGGACGATTAGAACGCCCATCGCAAAGTACCTGCGCATCGGTGAAACGCTGACAGTCGCCAGGATTTCTTCGGGGTCTTTAGTGTCGTTCTGAGGCATGCGCTGGTTCCTTTTCAGGGCTCAATACCTTGCACGGATAGAAAGGTCGAGAATGGAGTTCGCTTCCTCATTTGCAAACATAAGGAATGCGGGTTCATCAAGCCATTGAACCAAAATCTTCTCTGCTTGTGAAATTTAAATTCTTTCGACAATTTTTGTTGCTGTTAGATTTCCGCTGCTGCCTGAGGAGCATTTATGGATCATCGCACGTTTCTAACCACCCTTACTGTCGAACAAAGGCAGTCACTGACGCAAAAATCCGATATGAAGGGATTTTTGCACCTTGCGCTTCATTGGAAGCTTTCAGGGCCACGCGAAAAGGAACAGGACCTTCGCCCTAAAAGCTAAAGTTGCTCGTTTTCAATTCTACCCACACAGAGTTGTTTCACTAATCCACATAGTCATCAGCCCTTAGGCTCGCGCGTTCCAGATGGATCGGCAACACACGCCCATAAAGTTGCCGCGTGCGTTCCGGGCTGCCGCACATGCCTTCCTGTTCAACATAGGAAAAAATCGCAACATGACGCGGCCGGTTGCCCGACAATGGCGCGACCCTGTGCAGGGAATAACGCCCGCGGAAAAGCTGAAGATCCCCCGGTTCCAGATTGAGCGTGTGGATATTTTCAGATGTCCCGTCGAGAACCCGCGACACCTCTTCAATATTCTCGCCGTTCTTGCGGATCATTGGCGCATATTCAAAAGCCCCACCTTGTTCGGCATTTTGCAAAGCTAACGTGACGGTGAAATTATTGGTGTCAAAATGCCAGGGAAAGCCGTTTCCTTCGCCCGCCGTATTCACGATTACATCTGCAAGTGGGTCGGCATACCGGAAAAAGCGGTCTTCTTGCTCATCCAGACACAGGCGAATGAAATCATCAAACCCCGGAAAATCATAGATCTGACGCAGCGCGCCATTGGGTGCGAAGTTGTCCGCAGGTATGAAAGCATTGGATCGTTCATAAAACTGCCGCGCCGGGTGGTCGGCTGGCAGCGTTTCGTCATCCTGCGTGAAATAGATGTTGGTACTGTTGTAAGAGCGATGCGCCTTGTCCGCGACGCTGTCCGCCTCGGCGACAGCAGCTTTAAGACCAGCGTCGGTTAGGAAGCCCCTGACCACTGCACATCCGTCTTTCGCTAGGTCCCTTCGAACCTTTTCCACCATCGATGCAAAGGACTCTTTATTTTGTTTATCAATCGGATAGCGATCTAAATTTATGTAATCTCCCCCGCTCATTCCGCAGCCAACCTGTTTGCCTTCGGGTTCACCTCATATCCCGGTTCTTCCGGTTCATCATCTAACATCTCGGCGGGGAATCCCGGCGCGCGGATATCAAGGCCGGTTGCTTCTTCCAGACGGCGAATGATGTCGTCTGACTGCGCGCGGTCGCCGTAGCGTTTCATGCCATCCTTGAAGATGTCGATCATCAGCGGGCTGATCTCGAGCGGTATTTTCGCCCGGTCTGCAATTTCCTGAAACAACCCGATATCTTTCAAAACCAGATCCATCGTAAAGGAAATATCGCGAGAACCGTTCAGAATAACCTGGCTTTCCGTTTCATGCACAAAACTGGTGCCAGAAGAAATCTTGATCGCCTCATAGGTTGTATTAAGGTCCATGCCGGCTGCTTTCGACACGACCAGTGCTTCGCAACAGGTCAGCAGATTTGCTGTGGCAAGGTAGTTGGTCATGACCTTCAGGATACTGGCACTGCCAAGTTCACCCGTGTGCAGAATCCGCCGCCCCATGGTTGTCAGGAATGGCAGGATGCGTTCAAAAGTTGGCCGGTCACAGCCCGCAAAAATCGAAATATTACCGGTATCTGCCCTGTGGCACCCGCCCGAAACCGGGCAGTCAACCGCAGCGCCGCCTGCGGCAATGACCTTGGCTCCTAGGCGCGTGACCTCTGCCTCATCCGTCGTGGACATTTCCATCCAGATTTTACCGGGACCCATGTTTTCCAGAATACCGTTTTCGCCTTCCATAACGGCTGCTGATGCTGCTGGGCTTGGCAGGCACGTGATCACCGCGTCACAATCCGCCATCATCTGCGCCGGGGTTTTCCCGCGTTTTGCACCCTTTTCGACAAATTTTTGCATCAGGTCCTCGTTCAGATCGAGCACCGTCAGATCAACGCCATTGCGAAGCAAACTTCCGGAAAGTTTACCACCAACATTTCCAAGACCGATAAATCCAACTTTCATGAAGCATTCCCTTTTATGCGCCGCGCGCGATACCGTGTTCAGCTCAGGATAAGCACGGGGCTTGCCAAGAATAAAACGAATAATATAACGTTCTGTCCTAAAGTATTTTTGTGACACAGGGGGGGGGTAAACCCACATGGCATCTCTTCCTAATCTCGTTTGGCTGCGTGCATTCGAATGTGCCGCCCGGCGGCACAGCTTTACCGCTGCCGCAGAAGAACTGGGACTTACGCAGGCTGCTGTCAGCCATCAGGTACGCTCGCTTGAGAAAACCTTTGGTGTCGCACTGTTCATCCGCCGCTCACGCACGCTGGAGCTTACAGAGATCGGGCACGCCTACTATCCGTCCATTGCACAGGCGCTTAGTGATATCGCTTATTCAACACGCGGCTTGCTGGGCCCGTCAGAGGCGAAAACCGTAACCCTGCGTGCGCCTATATCCACCTCTGTCCTCTGGATCGCCCCGCGTCTGGGGGCGCTCCGGCATGCCAACCCGAACATCAACATTCGGCTGATCTCGGCAATCTGGGCCGATTCCGCAACCGAGGAAGACATCGATATAGACATCCGGCTGGGCCCAAGAAGCTGGTTCGGTGCCAGTGCGCAACTGCTATCTGAAGAAGTCATGATCCCGGTTTGCGCACCCGAAGATTGTGCAAGCATTAAAACAATTCCCGATCTGTTGGCACGGGAATTGATCCATATACACGGATATCAGGATCATTGGCTTCGATTCTTTCAAATGCAGGGATTAGAGACACAGGCGCTCCGACAGGGTTTGTTCGTCGACACCTCTCTGGCCGCAATCGAGCTGATCATGGCAGGATCCGGCGTTGCAATGATCATGAAGCGTTACGCGCGGGACCATCTGATGGCAGGCAGGCTGGCCCAGCCGCTCGACATAGAAATCCCAATGGCACAAGGGCACTTTCTGATGCCGTCAAAAGACGATGCTGCCCTCAGCCCCGAAACAAGCCAGTTGCGCGACTGGACCATTCGTCTCTTCACCCAGACACCATGATATGTGCGGTAGAAGACGCTATGCGCTCTAATCTGCTAAGTTATGCGCGCTCACGCACAGTGAAATCTAGGGGGCCATGTATTATGTTCACCATTGAAAGGAGGGCCCGATCATGTCCCTACGACCCGTAACATCACTTTCATCTGCGCAGCCTACACTCGAAGGGGCTGGCGTCCACCTTCATCGCGCTTTCGGGTTTCAAAACCCTGACCAGTTAGACCCGTTCCTGTTGTTTGATGACTTTCGCAATGACCGCCCCGAGGATTTTCTGGCCGGGTTCCCCTGGCACCCGCATCGTGGCATCGAAACCATAACTTACGTATTGAATGGCACTGTGGAACATGGTGATTCACTGGGGAACGAAGGCACACTTGGCGCGGGTGACGTCCAGTGGATGACAGCAGGTTCCGGCATCATGCATCAGGAAATGCCCAAGGGAAACGCATCCGGGCAGATGCATGGCTTTCAGCTCTGGGCGAACCTGCCAAGCAGCCTCAAGATGACAGCGCCCCGATATCAGGATGTCACCTCGGCAGATATTCCAGAGGTAATCGATGATGATGGCACAAAGGTGCGGGTCATCGTTGGGTCCTTCTGGGGTAAAACCGGCCCGGTTGATGGTATCGCCGCTGATCCGCAGTACCTTGATATCTCTGTACCCCCGGGCGTGAAAAAGACCTTCCCGATAGATACTTACAGACAAGCCTTCGCTTACATTTTCGCAGGGAGCGGCGCCTTTGTCGACGCGTCACGCCCGCGTGGTGTGTTGCTCGAAAAGGAAGTGTTTGGTCAGGAACTCAACATACGCGACATGTCTGGTAACCGGACGTTGGTGCAGTTTGGCACGGGTGACGAAGTCACCGTTCAGGCAGGGCCTGACGGTGTAAGGTTCCTGCTGATTTCAGGCGCCCCAATAGAGGAACCTGTCGCCTGGCATGGGCCGATCGTCATGAACACACGGGAAGAACTGCAAATAGCGTTTGCCGACCTTCGAAACGGAACGTTCATTCAACCCGCGCATTAGTTTCTTTTTCCCAAAAATATCCCCGCCGGAGGCAAAAATCTTTTAGAATGCATGCCTTTGGCGGCGAACGCGCAAATCCTGGAAAAATACCCCCCTCAGGTGCCGACAGCCTTGCGCACCATATCCCAGTAAATCCCTTCCACCGTATCCCTGTTCAGCCGCCCACCTTCTTTGAACCAGGTATTGACCCCGGTGAGCATTGCAATCACTGCCAGTGCTGCAAGCTTGGTATCGGGAAGTTCGAAATCGCCCGCTTCCTGACCATCCCGCAAGATCGTCTCGAGCGCGTTTTCGTAACGCTTTCTCAACGCTTCAATCTCTGTGAAATTCTCAGGCGTAAGGTTTCGCAACTCCATATACGCAATAAAAACAGCATCATATCGACTGATATTAAAACGAATATGGAACCGGACAAATGCCTCCAGACGCTCAATTGGCGTTTTGCCTTTTTCTGCCTCGCTCCAAGCCTCAAGCAGTTCCTCCATATGGCCTTTCATAAGGTCAAACAGCAGCGTTTGTTTGTCGGGCGTGTAAAGATACAGCGCACCCGCCTGCACGCCTACTTCGGTTGCGATCTGACGCATCGAGACGGCGGCAAACCCGTGCCGCGCAAATAGGTTCTGCGCGGCCTCGCGAACCCGTGGGCCGGTGATCTCAGAATGTGAACCTGTTTTGCGTGCCATGAGACATGATTATCTGAACACGCGTTCATTTCAAAGATGCGTTTTAACTTTTTACGACTTCTTCTTTTTTACACCACGACGTCGCGTGGCTTGTTCACTCCGTTCCCGCTGTCTATGCTGCCGCCACCTGACACCCGGAGCTTTTAGAATGCCTCGCTTTTCTGCTGTTCACCTTTGCGTTCTGCTGCTGATTGCGGGCTGCACACAGTTTCCAGACGTTGATTCAGCTCTAAGCGATCAGGCACTGGCCGCAGATTACCCTACCCTTGCCCCGATGGATCAGGTCTTGGCAGACGCTGGCTCTACCGAAATTGACGACGAGTCCATTGAAGAGGTTGAAGCGCGGGCAGAAAGCTTGCGGGCACGCGCCGATGCGCTGCGGGGGCAGGAACTGGATGACACCGCAGCACAGAACTGACGGAAGCCACAGAAAAGCATCAATAAGACTGTTTCTCCCGGTTCAGATTGCATGGCTCAGGGAATCCCGATAACAGACCTGCGAAACTTAAACTGACGGAGAATACCCATGTCCGAACCCTTGCGCCTTGGCATTGCTGGTCTGGGAACCGTCGGAGCCGGCGTTGTGAAAATTATTCAGCGCAACAAAGCTTTACTTGAGGCCCGCACCGGGCGCGAAATTGTGATCAGCGCCGTCTCTGCGCGGTCACGCGACAAGGACCGTGGCGTCAACCTGTCCCGCTTTGACTGGGAGGATGATCCGGTCGCTCTGGCCAAGCGCGATGATGTCGATGTTTTTGTCGAGTTGATGGGCGGCTCGGACGGCCCAGCGAAAGCCGCAACCGAAGCTGCGATCAATGCCGGAAAAGACGTTGTGACTGCAAACAAGGCAATGCTCGCCATTCATGGTCAGGCTTTGGCGGAAGCCGCAGAGGCGAACTGCCGCGTGATCCGCTTTGAGGCCGCTGTTGCCGGGGGTATCCCGATTGTCAAAGCGCTGACCGAAGGGCTTGCCGCCAATCAGGTTACACGGATCATGGGTGTGATGAATGGCACCTGTAATTACATTCTGACGCGGATGGAAAATGCCAAACTTCCTTATGAAGAGGTTTTCGAAGAGGCCAATGCGCTTGGTTATCTCGAGGCGGACCCGACACTGGATGTCGGGGGTATCGACGCGGGGCACAAACTCGCCCTGCTGGCTGCTATCGCTTTTGGCACCAAAGTGAATTTCGACGCGATGGAACTTGAGGGGATAGAGCGCGTTTCAATTGAAGATATCGAAGCCGCCGCTGACATGGGGTATCGGATCAAACTGCTGGGCGTTGCACAGATGACAGGACGCGGCCTTGAAAGCCGGATGTCGCCCTGCCTCGTGCCTGCCGAATCTCCGCTTGGACAGCTTGAGAATGCAACCAATATGGTCGTGGTGGAAGGTGACAGCGTTGGACAGGTTGTTCTGCGCGGTGCTGGTGCTGGTGAAGGCCCGACCGCAAGCGCCGTGATGGGCGATGTTCTGGATATTGCACGTGGCATCCGCGTTTCCACATTTGGCCAGCCCGCACAGAGCCTTGTTACTGCGAAGCCTGCCAAGGCGAACTCCGCCGCGCCTTATTATTTGCGGATGCATCTGCATGACAAACCCGGCGCCTTGGCTAAGATCGCAACGGTCCTTGGTGAATCCAGCATTTCAATCGACAGGATGCGCCAATACGGCCACGCAGACGCCGCTGCACCAGTGTTGATCGTCACGCATAAAACCACACGCGATGCACTTGACCGCGCGCTGTCAGGGTTTGCAGCGACAGGGGTGCTTGCCTCTGATCCGGTCGCAATCCGGATTGAAACGGTCTAGCGTCAAACACCACACCGGGCTATTGAGAGTTAAGCTTAGTAGATTTGCGTATTGAATTAGGAAAACTGAATGACCAACGAGGTAGAATTTCACGATCGCATGCTGTCGCTGGGCCTTGCCCGGGTTTCGGAAGCTGCGGCTTTGGCATCGGCCCGCCTGATTGGCCGGGGCGACGAAAAAGCCGCAGACCAGGCAGCTGTCGATGCAATGCGCACGCAGCTGAACATGCTTGATATCAATGGTGTTGTCGTCATTGGTGAAGGCGAGCGTGACGAAGCACCAATGCTGTACATCGGCGAAGAAGTTGGCCGTGGTGGTGGCCCGGGTGTCGATATCGCGCTTGATCCGCTCGAAGGCACGACGCTTACGGCGAAAGATATGCCAAACGCGCTGGCCGTCATTGCGATGGGTCCACGCGGCTCAATGTTGCATGCGCCCGATGTTTACATGGAAAAACTGGCAATCGGTCCAGGTTTTGTCACGGACACCGTTACGCTTGACATGTCACCAAGCGAGCGTGTCGAAGCGCTGGCAGCGGCCAAGGGCGGAAGCTGCGAGGACATCACTGTTTGCATTCTGGAACGCCCCCGCCACGAAGATCTGGTTTCAGAAATCCGTGCGACCGGTGCGGCAATCCGGCTGATCACGGATGGCGACGTTGCAGGTGTTATGCATTGCGCCGAAGCAGATATCACTGGCATTGACATGTATATGGGCTCTGGCGGCGCACCTGAGGGTGTATTGGCTGCAGCGGCTTTGAAATGCATGGGCGGTCAAATCTATGGCCGCTTGCTGTTTAGAAATGACGATGAAAAAGGCCGCGCAGCCAAGGCTGGCATCACCGACCTGAACCGTGTTTACACGCGGGACGATATGGTAACGCAAGATGTTATCTTTGCCGCGACCGGTGTTACAGACGGATCACTCGTTTCCGGTATCAAACGCGAAGTTGGATATCTGACCGCTGAAACCATTTTGATGCGCTCAAAAACCGGTTCGGTTCGGCGGATGATTTACCGCCACCCGACTGATTAGGGGTCAGGCATGACTGACACCCTTATCCTGATTGATATTCAGGTCGGATTCGACAGCCCTGTCTGGGGCAAGCGAAACAACATGAACGCCGAAACGAATGCCGCGAGGCTGCTGAATCATTGGCGCGCGCAGGGTTGGCCTGTGATCCATGTCTGCCATTCCAGTGAAACACCGGGAAGCCCGTTGGCCCCCGGCCAGCCGGGTCATGCCTTCAAGCCAGAGGTAACACCGTTACCCGGCGAAACAATCATTGAGAAATCTGTAAATTCGGCCTTTATCAGGACGGACCTGCTGGACCGCCTGCAAAAGAATGGTGCGCAGAAACTGGTTATCTGCGGACTGACCACGCCGCATTGCGTTTCGACAACGTCACGAATGGCTGCAAACTATGGGTTTGAGGTTGTGCTCGTTGAAGATGCCTGTGCGGCGTTTTCCAGCAATGCCGATATGTCGTGGAAGCCGGGGGCAACACCGCTTGACCCGCAACTGGTGCATGACAGCGCCGTCGCCCACTTACACGGCGAATTCGTAACCGCGTGGCAGACAGTGTCGTTTCTCGAACGTGTTTCATGACAGGGTTTCTTGGCGTCAGTTCCTCTGCAACCGGGCGCAAGTGGATTGGGCCAAGCGCTGAAGATGATCGTCTCTCAGAAGCCATGCAGCAAGCCACTGATCTGCCAATGCCGCTATGCCGTCTTCTGGTGCGTCGTGGCGTAAACGCAGAAGACGCGGCTGCCTTTCTGGAGCCGCAACTTAGGGATCTGTTACCAGATCCACGCAGCCTGAAAGATATGGAGCGCGCCGCAGCCCGTTTTCTGCAGGCCGCAAAGTCCGGCGAGAAGATCGCGGTGTTCGCAGACTATGACGTTGATGGCGGCAGTTCAGCCGCATTGTTGTTGTGCTGGCTTCGGGCAATGGGCCGGGATGCCACGCTTTACGTGCCAGACCGGATTGACGAAGGCTATGGCCCCAACGTTTCGGCAATGCAGGCCTTGGCAAAGGATCATGATCTGATTGTCTGCGTTGATTGCGGCACACTATCGTTTGAACCGATAGAGGCCGCAGCGGGAACAGATGTTCTGGTGCTGGACCACCACCTTGGCAGCGAAACGCTGCCAGCTGCCTATGCCGTCGTGAACCCGAACCGTCAGGACGAAGACGGCACCTCAAGCCATCTTTGCGCGGCGGGTGTCGTGTTCTTGATGCTGGTAGAAGTGAACCGCCAATTGCGTGAAAACGGCGCGACCGGACCTGACTTGATGGCAATGCTTGATCTCGTGGCACTGGCAACGGTTGCGGATGTTGCGCCACTCATCGGGGTGAACCGCGCGCTGGTGCGTCAGGGGCTTAAAGTCATGGCACGACGCAAACGCCCCGGCCTTGTCGCGCTGGCCGATGTTGCCCGTATGAACAGCGCACCCAGCGCCTATCACCTCGGGTTCCTGCTTGGCCCCCGTGTGAATGCAGGTGGTCGTATTGGCAAAGCGGATCTGGGCGCACGGCTGCTCGCGACTGACAATCTGGCAGAAGCGCATTCCATCGCCGAACGGTTGGACCAGCTAAATGCAGAACGCCGGGAAATTGAAAACCGGGTGCGGGAAGTTGCCATGGCGCAGGCCGAAGAACGTGGGGTAGAGGCACCGCTTGTCTGGGCCGCTGGTGAAGGTTGGCACCCCGGTATCGTCGGTATTGTTGCAGCACGCCTGAAAGAGGCCACCAACCGCCCCGCTGTCGTGATTGGCCTTGATGGGGAGGAAGGCAAAGGCTCTGGCCGGTCCGTTGCCGGAATTGACCTTGGCGCTGCCATCCAATGGCTCGTGTCCGAGGGGCTTTTGCTGAAAGGCGGCGGGCATAAGATGGCTGCTGGCCTTAGTGTGGCGCGCGACAAGCTGGAACCTGCCATGGAGCGCCTGTCAGAGCTTTTGGCGCGGCAAGGTGCCGGGGACGCAGGACCCGCTGACCTGAAGCTCGACGGCGTTCTGATGCCCGGCGCCGCAACACCTGAACTGATCGAAATGATTGACGGGGCCGGACCATTCGGGGCCAGCGCCCCTGCCCCGCGCTTTGCCTTTCCTGACCAAAAAATCCTCTTTTCCAAACGTGTTGGAGAAACGCATCTGAAGCTCAGCTTTGGTGACGGGCTGGGTGCCCGGATTGATGCTATCTGCTTTGGTGCATTTGATGGCCCGCTTGGCCCACTGCTGGAAAAACACAACGGTGCGCGTTTCCACCTGACCGGACGCCTGGAGATCAACACATGGGGTGGCCGGCAAAGTGTTCAGCTAAGACTCGAAGACGCGGCAGTCTCTGCAAATTGATCAGCGCGAGAGTGCGTTTCGTTTTATTCCGGTTCCGTGGCGTCGTGCCTACAAACATACTTTGAAGAATCAGATTGCTATTCATTTTGTACAAAAGCGCCTGCGGATCGACGCCATTTCACTAAACCAAAACGAAATGCCAAAGCAGTAGGCCGAAGTTTCCAAACCAAGACAAAATAAAAACCGTTCCGCACCCTAAGATTTTGCAATTTTTCACTTGTGTCTATCAACACCACTCGCTAAATACGCGCTCACTAAACGGTGCTCCCTTCGTCTATCGGTTAGGACGCCAGGTTTTCAACCTGGAAAGAGGGGTTCGATTCCCCTAGGGAGTACCAATAGTTTCCCCGCGCCCTTCAAGAAATGCAATGCAGGCCAGCCTGTATTTCTTTAGCAGTGCATCTGTCTTGCTCTTTCGCTAGATAGAAATGAACTTGGGTAAATTCGCAAATGACAGTAATTGCCTCCGATGTTTCAACGTCCTTCACCTGGCATGACCAGGCGCGGATTGTTGCGCCGGATGGTTCCAAACCTTCTGATCCTGCATCTGAGGCAATTTCCAGCGCGTCGTCAGAAGTTTGCCTGATCTCAGACGCTGACCCTGTGACGGCCATTCACCAGATCTTTCGGGCCTGTGAGGAAGGCGCGGAATTCAGTGTTGTTACGGAAGTAATGGCAGGGAAAAAATCAAAGGCGCGTACTGACGATGATGCAACGCCCTATTTTCAATGCATGAGTTCCGGCACAACAGGACAACCCAAGAACATTCGCCGAACCCATCTGTCGTGGATCAGAAGTTTTGAAATCAACGCGGCGAGCTTTAATTTAACCCCTACAGACAGCTATGGCATTCTGGGGCGTCTCAGCCATTCACTTGCGCTTTATAGCGTCATGGAGGCCGCGCATATCGGTGCGGATATACATATACTGGCGCAACTGCGCCCGGATCGACAGATCAAGGCGCTGGCGGCAAAGGAAACCACCGTTCTCTACGCGACCCCAACCCAGTTGCGCTTGCTTTTTTCCGCTGAAAAATTGCTTCGTCCGCAGGTCCTGCCCGCTGTCAGGTTTATTTTCTGTGGCGGCGGCAACCTTGATCAGGCAACCCGCGAAAACGCGGCTGCGCTTTTTCCCAATGCCGCTTTGCACGAATTTTATGGCGCGTCAGAAACAAGCTTTATCACGATCGCGGATGTCGAAACTCCGGTGGGATCTGTTGGCAAGGCTTACCCCGGCGTGACCGTGGAAATCCGGCAAAAGGAAATGGCCTTGAAGAACGGAGTCGGAGAGGTCTGGGTAAAAAGCCCCTTTCTTTTTGATGGGTATGGACAAGGCGACAGTGAAGACACCGTTTGGCAGGACGGGTTCCTGTCCGTCGGCGAAATGGGTTGGCTCGATGACATGGGCAACCTGTTCATTGCGGGGCGTAAAAACAGGATGGTGACGATTGCAGATCAAAATGCCTTCCCCGAAGAAATCGAGAAGTTCTTACTTTCAGACCCGGCTGTTCCGCATTGCTGCGTGCTGCCGCGCCCCGATGCAAAACGTGGAAATGTCTTTGTTGCAATCGTCGCAGGAAACGAAAATGCCGAAACGCGTGACCGCTTGATTAGGCTTTGCCGCCAGAACCTCGGCCCCCTTAAGGCCCCGCGTAAAATCATCTTTCTGCCAGATTTTCCGCTCTTGTCTTCGGGCAAACCGGATCTCCCTTCAATTCGCAAAATTGTGGGAGGCACGCTATGACAAGTTCTTTTGTCATAGCGGCGTATAGAACACCTGTCGCACCGCGTGGCGGCAAGCTGTCTCGTCTTTTGCCGCACGAACTTGCCGCCCCCACGATCAGGGCGTGCCTTTCAAATGCAGGCCTTGATGCAAGCAACGTGGACGAATTGATTGCCGGAAATGCGCTTGGCGCGGGTGGCAACCCGGCGCGGCTCGTTGCGTTGGCGGCGGGCCTGCCAGAAACCGTTGCGGGGCTTAGCATTGACCGACAGTGCTGTGGGGGGCTTGATGCGCTGTTGCTGGCCGATGCGATGATCAAGACCGGACAGGCCGAGATCGTGGTCGCAGGCGGCGTGGAAAGCTATTCACGCAGGCCGCTTCGCTATGCAACCTCATTTGATGGCACGCCACCCCTGCCCTATGACCAGCCAGCCTTTTCGCCGTGGCCCAACCGTGACCCGGATATGGCAGAGGCTGCTGAGGCGCTTGCCCAAAAACTCGGGATTTCGAAGCAACGACAAGACACATGGGCGATAGAAAGTCACAAGAAAGCGCTGGCAGCAGGCCCACGCCTCAGCGCCGAGATTGTCGCGCATAGCGCGCTTGATCATGATGCCTACACACGAAACCTGACCCAAGGTCTTTGCGACCGCGCAAAAGTTATCAGTGGTAGCGTCACTACCGCCAATACATCTGTTGCGGCGGATGCGGCAGCCTTTTGCCTTATCGTCTCAGAAGACATAGCCGCAAAAATCAATGGCCCCAGAATGCGGATCATGAATGGCGCAACGCTGGGTGCGGCACCAGAACTTCCCGGGCTTGCACCTGTTGCGGCCATCAATTCCGCGCTGGCAAAGGCAAACTTCAAACCTTCAGATATAAGTGTTACCGAGATTATGGAGGCCTACGCCGCGCAGGCGATTGCCTGTGTGGAGCAAGCCGGGATAAACGAAGATGTAACCAACCTCGGTGGCGGATCACTGGCCCGGGGGCATCCGATAGGTGCGTCGGGTGCAATCCTGGCAGTGCGCGTGTTCCACGAACTGACTGCGCGCAACGGCATCGGGCTGGCCGCGATTGCAGCAGCTGGCGGATTGGGCACGGCAGTGTTGTTTGAGGCTTAGGTGTCAAACCCGCGAAAGCTCGTGAAAATATTCAGTTCGTCGCGTTCCGTGCGCACCGTGTTTACCTTGGCATCTTCATCGGTTCGGCCCAGCGCAACACCACAGACGACAAGTTCGTCGTCAGGCAGGTCGAGTGTTTGTTGCACCACGTCCGCATAATTCGCGAGCGCGCCAATTCCGCTCGTGCCATATCCAAGATCTTCAGCAGCAAGGAATAACGCCATCAGCGACATGCCAAGATCCATGAAACACCCCTTGCCCATATCTTTCTGGATGGTGACGACAATACCGACAGGCGCGTCAAAGAACCTGTAGTTCTTGTCAAACTGTGCCTTACGCCCTGCGATATCGCGGCGTTCGATCCCCAAAGCATGATAAAGCGCGTAACCCGCCGTCCTTTGGCGGGCCTTCAGGTCTGCTGGCATCGGCTGCGGGAAATAGGAATACTGCGCGACCATCGGTCGTTTTTCGGCGACGGCCAAAGCCAAGGCACCTTTCAGCCCTTCAAACGGCGCACCAGTAAGAACGTGAAACCGCCCCGGCTGAAGGTTGGCACCACTTGGTGCACGCCGTGCCGCGCAAAGAATTCGCGTGACTGCATCGCGCGGAACCGGCGTGTCATGATATCCCCTGACAGAGCGCCGCTGCCACAACAATTGCTCTGTCTTTGTCTCAGTCATGTACGCGACAAAACGCTGTTGGGACGCGCCTTGGCAAGCGCGGCTGTAAGCATGCCTGCGATTGCGGCTTTAAGGACATCCCCAGGAATAAATGCCGCTACCAGTACAGTCGCCTCGTTAATTGATTTATCCAACGTAATCGACATGCCAATGACACCAAATACGTAAAGAACAACAATTCCGCCCAACGCCGCGGCGATACCCGCCACAAGCGTCAGCGGGGCGCTTCGCCATTTTTCAACGATCAGACCAGTGACAAAGGCCGCAATCGGGAAACCAATCAGAAATCCTGCTGTCGGAGAAACGAAAAGCCCGAGACCGCCGCGTCCACCTGCCAATAGCGGCAAACCAAGCGCAACAAGCAGCAAGAACAAAAGAACTGCAAGTGCACCCCGCTTAGAGCCCAAAACCGTACCGCACAACATCACACCAAGGCTTTGCGCTGTTATCGGAACACCAAATGCCAGAGTGATTTTCGGGATAAGCCCAAGTGCCGCGATAAGAGCCGCAAAAAGGGCGATCATTACCAGATTTCTTTCCATTTCTCTTCCCTTTTTATCCTATATTCCACCGCGCGCGCGAAGCGCCTCGGCCACATGTTCCGCATCATCGATTGCCAACAGAGTAAAGGGCATGATGATTTGCCACTTTGGCTTTTTTGGCGATCTTGCGCGCCAGGCAAATGTCAAATCGCGACCCTTCTGTGCCAACACCGGCGTGAACCTGACGACAAGCGCGATCGCTATCTCAAGGGGCCGTGTTTTCAAACCCAAAACCCGCAGTGGCGACAGCAGCATTTTCACAACCTCAACCATATCCGACAGGCGCGTGGTCATCGTGACCAGATTGGCGAGCCCGACAGCAGTGAGCAGCCGGAGCGCGATAACTGTCCCTTCAACCGGAGTGCCAGTTATCGCGTGCCAGATAACAATAACAGCCAGAAACGGCCAAAGGAACACCAACCGCTTGCAACCAGCTTTGAGGAAAACATATCCCGGAACCGAGTATAGACCAATACACGCCGCAAACGCGGCCAAATGAAGAAACACGTTTTCCAATGAAAACAAAACCATCGTCGCAACACATAACAGCCCAAGCTTCAGGCCTGCGGGCCATGAATGCCACGGTGTTTTAACCGGAGACGTGAGAGATATCATCACTTGCTCCAATCTGCTCCATCCGATTTGTGAACGCTGTCAGAACCGCTTTGGCAGCCCCGTCCATTTCTACAGCTCCCTTCTCAAGCCAGATAACACGCTGATAGGCGCGCAAAATCTCTGGGTCGTGTGTGATATGGATAAGCGTTGCTGAGGTCTGATCAAGATATCGGCCAAGCTGGCGCGTGGTCGGGATATCAAGCCCGGCAAAAGGCTCATCCAGAATAATGACCTTAGGCTTCATCGCAAGCACCGAAATCAGGCACACCAACTGCCGCTGCCCCTGCGAAAGCTGCTGTATCGCGACATCGGCCCAATGTGTTTTCCCGAAAGATTGCAAGACCCTGTGGGCCTCGGCCGCAGCGTCTGTTTTCGACAATCCCAGCTGAAGTAGGCCAAAACCAACTTCTTCTTCGACGGTGGGAAAGATGATCTGGTGATCTGGGTTCTGAAACAGGATACCGAGAGTGCGAACCGCAGCTTTGCGGTCTTTTGCAAGATCAAAACCACAGACCCTGACAACGCCAGAGGTTGGTTCAATGAGCCCGGCAAGCACCCTTACCAGCGTGGTTTTCCCCGAACCGTTTCGCCCAACAATTCCGATACGATCTTCGTCTGCTAAGAACGAAATATTGTGCAGAATTTCAGCACCATCGACGGCATAGGTCAGATCCGAAATCTCAACAACAGATGTTGCGCCTTCAGTTCCCAATCTTTCAACCCTGCCCTCAAACATCGGTCCGCACCACTCTGGTATAGCGCCAATCATCATGTCACGCGACGCATGGCAGCAGAATATAAAAAATGCAACAGGGGTTTGCCAGACTGCAATCTAGGAATTTAACAGTTTGTATGGGCTTCAGCCACGTTTCAGGATGAATGAATTCAGAGAGCCGCTGGACACTATGGTCCGCCTTCTAAGCCTTTCATTTAAGAAATGGCTGATGAAACAGACGTCAGCTTTGCTTAGCCGACAGTCTTGGGCACAAGTTTTGGAATGCCGTTTGCGACGCAGGTAAGCGGTTTAATTTTTCCTTTGCGAGCAGACGTGCTCGGGCCCGCCTGACCTTGAGTTGCCATCTAGCGCCGCAAAGTGCATTTCTCTCTTGACGGCCTCGCACCCCTCGCCTACATCGGGCCTCGTTTCTGGCGGAGTAGCTCAGGTGGTTAGAGCAGCGGAATCATAATCCGCGTGTCGGGGGTTCAAGTCCCTCCTCCGCTACCAGAATTCCTTATATTTAACAAAATGTTATGAATATTTTGACTTTCCTTCGGGTAGCAGAAATTCTTTTCGGGTGCCGTTTGGGTGCCATTTAGACAAATGAAGACCTCCTAGCCGAGTTCTGCAATCACAGTAGATGTAGAAACTTCGTGCCACTTCATCGATCGGGGTTCAGCAACAAGGCTGTCTTAACTCGGCCCACAGCAGTCATTCATCACGACCGTTCGAGCCGCGTTGCAGCTTCACCGAAGCGGTCGTTGATCTACAGCGCAGCACAATGAAGTACTGGGACCGCACTTCGGGACTTAGCTGGCATACTCCTCCCCTTGCCCTTATGCCTCCCCTGATACAAACTCGTATGTGGAGAAGGGATATCTGTTTCACTGCTGGGTCTGTTGGCAAACGGACCAGCGCGTTGCCGTGCATAGGGAGGAGTGTGTTATGGCATCCAAGACCGCAGGTTCTACGCCACCGGACAATCTGACGCCTCAGCAGCCGACCATGCCCGAGGTTAACAAGGTGACTGCGGGTGATATTACCGCGTCGCTGAAGGCCGGGTTTTCCGACTTTCTGGCGCGTCCCTTCATGAGCGGCTTCTTCGGCCTGTTCTATGCGATTTTCGGAATCCTATTTATTTGGACTCTGGTCTGGCTTGGCAAGATCTGGATGATCATTCCCGCCGTTGTAGGCTTTCCGTTAGTCGCGCCTTTCGCCGCCGCAGGGCTATATGAAATGTCCCGCCGATTACAGAAGGGAGAGAGTTTCGGCTGGATTGAAATCCTCACCGTCGTGGCCAATCAACGCAAGCGCGAAATGGGCTGGATGGCCTTTGTCACCCTGTTCATTTTTTGGGTGTGGGCATACCAAGTTCGGCTTTGGCTGGCGATCATCCTGCAGGATTCATCCTTCTCGGATTTTGACGAGTTTTTGAACATCGTTTTCTTCACACCGCAGGGCTGGACCTTCCTTGCAATTGGCACCTGCGCAGGCGCAATTCTGTCGGCTGCATTGTTCACTGTGACGGTCGTCGCCATGCCCATGCTGCTTGACCGAGAAATGGATTTCATTTCCGCGATGCTCACGTCCGTTTGCGTTGTTAAGGAGAACCCGGTGGTCATGCTCACCTGGGCGGCGATCATCACGGTCACGATGCTGCTGTCGCTTGTTCCGGCGTTTCTGGGCCTGATCTTCTCTCTGCCCATCCTTGGCCACACCACATGGCATCTCTATCAGCGGGCAGTGTCATCAGCGGAGGGGTGATCTATCCAGTCATCACCTTGAGTAGCTGCGCGTTTCTTTCATCCGCAGGGAGAGACCGGCCCATTGCGGACGTTCGTGTTGAGTGCAGCGAACGGCGGGTGTGAGCTGTGGTTTCAACTGATCGCCGCAACACATGCTTCAAATTTCTCTGCTGGCGTTTGGTATTGCAAGGTCTTTCGAGGTCGCTCGTTGAGTTGAC
>NZ_JALKAK010000008.1:0-187691 GCF_023015645.1 Pseudohalocynthiibacter sp. F2068 | reverse complement strand
GCTCACAACATCCAAACCATCATGCAGATGTACGTCAATCTCGCGCAATATCTTCAGCGCATCCTCATCCGAATACCGTTTCCGAGCCATCCCTTCTTCCTCCTGTGACACTCAAATAGTGGCTCAGTTTTAGGGGGCTAAGACAACAGCAGTGTTCAGTGTATTGGTCCCGGGATCAGATATGGAAGAACCGATTGCCGATATTCTGCGGGGCGTTCTGGATGGGCACGTCGTTCTGGATCGCACAATCGCGGAACGAGGGCGATACCCAGCAATTGATTTACTAAAATCCGTTTCCAGAAGCTTGCCAAACGCAGCCTCAGAAAATGAAACCGCCATAATCACTAAAACACGGCAGTTATTGGGGGCATATGAGCGGGCAGAAATGATGATTCAAGCAGGGTTGTACAGTGCCGGGTCCAACCCGACGATTGATGCTGCGATCGAAGTTTGGCCGGCGCTGGATGCATTCCTTTCCGAAGATGAAACAGACAATAGACAAGCCAGTTTCGAGCGGCTTTCCGGTATTTTAAAGAACGTACAAGTGCCGGATACAGCATCGTAGAAAAGTTTATTCGGAAAGGGCGCAGCCTAGTGCAAACTGCGCGATTCTAAGAGGGAGGGACCACACCAGTTCAACCTTTATCGAAAGGGCCGAATAGCGCTTGCGCTTTCAAGCAGAGCCAACGCGGTCTGTCCGCCAAGAATTGAAATATTCTGCTTCTGAATGTCGGCCCGGATCAGAAAATTTCTTACCAGCTCTTCTTGTTTTTCGGGGTCTGCAAACTGCGCTATATTTTTCGCACCAAATTGCCGTTCCGCTCTGTCACGAAAAACCTCAAGTTGCTTGTCCAAATCCAGCGACCCAAAGCTGGAAGGCAGACCCAGTGCAGTTTCAAACACGTTGCGCAAAGGAGCGTTGCCCATAACTGTAAACCACATTGCATTGTCGGAAATATCGCGTTTGGTCAGGGCGTCTAACTCGCGCTGTGCGCCAAGCGCCAGTCGCATGTTTTCGTCCTGATCACCAACCGCAACTTCAAACTGCCGTTCTTTGTAGGCCTCCGCAATGCGTGCTCCAAAATCGCTTAGTTGCGTGTTCGGAGTCGAAAAATCCCCGAAACCAAATGCTTTGGAAAATTCGAAGTATCTTTTGTCAGCGAGCCTGTTTGACAGGGCGCTACGCTCCAACGTGCCATCTTCTAAAACTTTTCGAATGAAGAATTTGTTGCCGATGTCGTCATCCAGACCGAACGCTCCCAAAGCGACCTTTAAAAGGGTTCGGTCTTGGACGAGCGCCTCGGCGGTTTGAATCCGGCCTATGTTTTTCTCGAAATAGGCGGTTTCTCTTTTAATCTGCTGCGTGTTGTCATGCGCTGTTTGCTGTGTTTCAAGCGTGCGATTTAAAAACAACCATCCGGGATACCCGGACAGCGGGAGGACAGGTTGAAAATTCATGACTGCCTCGCAGCCATAAGCCGTTCTTCACGCGGCAACAATGACCGCAGCGCCTTGAGCGCCTTATAAAACTGGTCATGAATAACGGACTGACTTGCAGCATCCAGATGTCTTTTGCTATCCGCGTCTCTTAAAATCTGGCTGAGCTGTTCGATGCCACGCAAAAGTTGCATGCGCGCCTCCTCTTTCTTTGCGTCACCGGAAAGAACAAGTTGCGCTATGTAACATACGCGGCGTACCGGGGTGTTCACGTCTTCCGGGTGAATGGCATCACGCAGCCGCAGGATATTCGCGTTTGGTGTCACGATAGACAGGCGCGACCTGCGGTCACCATTTTCAATCACGGCACCGTTGATCAGGACCCGTTCCTTTGGTCCTAGCTTCAGAACAAGGCCGCTCATGCTAAATCCGTCCGTGTGCGAAGGCCGCGCATAATCGCGGTATTAATATCGACCAGTGCCTCAACACTGGCTTCGTTTTTCAGGACTTTGCGGCTGTGCTCCGCTGTGAATTCAGCAAGGTAAAACAATTGCGCCCGCAACTGCTGTGGTAATGCGTTTCCATCACCCGCAACATCTGTAGCAAGAAGCGTCCAAAGCTGGCGGTTTTCATGAATTGCGCGTACCAAATCCAAAAATTCAGCGCCAGTTTTCCCGTCTGCCTGGGTTAGTTTCTGTGTGACCCGCGCAAAGGTTTGGTACTCGGTGCTTCTGGGTGTGCGAACCGGTGTTGCAGAAGCGGAATAGGCCGTTTTGGCCATGGTGTAGGCGTTCACGTCATATCCTTTCAATGACTGAGGCATTCAAATCGCGATTTTCAGCGCGAATGACGGGGCGCCAGAAAGGCGCCCCGCGAAAGGGTTATCTGAACAGTGACAAGAGCGATTGTGGTGCCTGGTTTGCTATAGAAAGCGCCTGAACGCCAAGCTGTTGCTGCACCTGTAGCGCCTGTAGCCTTGCAGAGGTTTCCTCCATATTTGCGTCAACCAATGAACCGATCCCTGCCTTCAATGAATCAGTAAGTTTGGAAACAAAGCTGTTTTGCGTCTCAATCCTGCTTTGTGACGACCCAAAAGAAGCAGCCGCGTCGATTGAGCTTTCGATCAGAACTTCGATATTGGCAAGAGCAGCATCTGCACCCTGATTAGTTGTTACATCAATACCATCCAGGCCAAACAAGCCACCGGACGCGTCACCACCAGCAGCACCAGCCGAGGCCAACGCAACATCCGCCCCGGAGTTGTCTACTTTCAGAATAGCCTCGCCAGAGGAACCAATTGCAACCCTGGTCGTAATCCCGGCAAGACCGCCAGCATCAATTGCTGTTTTCAGGCCGTTTGCAACATCTTCAAAGTTTTCACCCTTACCCGCAACATAGGTAAACTCATCTGTGCCAACAGTTACTTTGTAACCATCGCCTTCATTAACATTCGCAGAGGTGGAGAAGGTAACATTTTCAGCGCGTTCCCCAATTGTAGCGGCGGAAACTGTTATACCAGTACCACCCGATGTGGCGGCTACGCCAACGTCCTCAAAGGCTCTGGCAGAAGAAATCGTCACGGTGTCGGTAACTGATGATGCGCTGATACCTTCAAGGCCAAGTGCGTTGATAGCCGCAGAAATTGCTGTTGCGGCTGCGTCCTGGTCGCCCGTGAGGCCAGTCACGGAAACCGAAGTTCCGGCGATTGTAATGTCGAAGGTGTCACCACTGACATCTGCGGCGGCAGCGATTGTCAAATCCGAGGTATTACCGGTTGCGGAAATGGTTGCGGAACTTGACGTCGCGTTTGGCGTTAGGCTGGTTCCAGTTCCGTAAGACCCTGCACCGCTTGATAGATCCTGGCGGTTTACTGTAATGTTGCTCGCGTTCACGGACCCATCACTGCTCCGGTCAAGCGATGACAAAATATTCACATCTTCGGTACCCTGCAGCAAGTTCATACCGTTGAATTGTGCTGCCCCGACAATCGAGGTGATCTGGTCACGCAGCGCGGAAATATCGGTCTGGATTTTTGACCGGTCGACATTTTCAGCCTGCGAGGCAACAACCTTCCCTTTAATATCGGTTAAAAGATCGGTGACAGTTTCTGTTGCCTGCCTTGCGAGAGATACTGCAGACTCTCCCAATGAAAGACTGTCAGAAATTGCCTTAAAGCCCGCAACGTCCGATTCCATCACTTTGGAGATCGCGAAGATGGCAGAATTGTCCTTAGATGTAGCAACAGATTTCCCCGTCGAAATTTCACTTTGTGTTTTCCCAAGATCAGTGTTGATTGTTTTCAGCGTTTGCAGCGCAACCATTGCGCTGGTATTTGTCAGTAGACTAGACATGGTCATTTCCTTAATTAAATCAGTGCTTTTGCACCAAATTACGTGCCCCGCTGTTCTGTGGCGGGATCTGATGTCTTTCTGACGTTTGCGCAACATCGGGCTTGCCCGACGCCATGCAGCCCCTTCTGGAATGCAAAACCAATCTTGGGCAAAAAAGCTAAGAGATACCTAAGCTGAGGACGCCGTGCACAAAGCAATTAAGTCAAATCTTAAAGGCCAGCGCTCAGGCCTTTTTTTCTAAAGACGTAGCGGCGGGTCCACCTAGATTTTGACTTTGGCCCGATTGATCATAGGTCGTAAGGAGCGGCCTCTGACCGCGGCGCAGAAACTCGAGCCTTTGCGTGACATTCCGGATTCCACGAATCGCTGCTTCCAGCAATTCTCTGTTGCGGTCCGCCTTTGCCCGTAGCTGACTTAGCTGCCCCGCGTCCTCCGCCGACATACCAAGCCGCGATAGCAATGCTTCTTTTTGACTGGCCAGACGCGAAACGTTAACAACGTCCCCAAGAAGAATTTTCTTTCTTTCTTCGTCCAGAAGTTTTTCCAAAGAAAGCAGCTCTCGGTTCTGAATCACTTCAACCATCCTGACGATCCTTCAAGGCCTCAAACAGGCTCTGTGCAAGCCCAATACCGCCACGATCAACCAAAGCCTCAGCCTGCGATTGCCGCAAAAAAGAGCTGAACTGCTCTTCCCCGATACCGCCCCCAAAACTCTCTCGAGATTTACCAAGCCCTGCGGCCTTGAGCATTTCCGCAAGAAAGTTCGCTTCTAACTGTTCCGCAGCATGGCGCAGCTTTTGGTCTTTACTACTCAACTCCGCAGTTGATGCATTGTTTGGCTGAAAGGCTGCTATTTCATTCACGTCGTTTCCTTTCAATTGAAAACACTTTTCGTGACTTTGGCGGGTTTGGGTAAAGAACCAGTAACCAGAATCAAACAGAAAGGTATCTAGCGCGGAAGAACTCCAAGGCGGTCATGCAGATTCAACAACAAACTGACGCACAACTACGGTTGCAAACAGATGGCGCGGTACGCGACGATCCAATCGTGAGGGCAGATCAAACTGATCACACGGGGCCGGATTTTGATCAGATGATGGTGTCACTGCGCCACGAGCCTGATGCTCCAGGGTTCGGGGGGGAATTTGGATTGCCGTATTCCGCAATTGGTAACCCGCAAAACCCCCGCTCAGATTTTCTCGATACGGGGGGAGAGGTTTTTGAGGCCCTTCTATTTGAGGATGCAATCGCAAAAACTGATGCACAGAGCGAGTTGAATACCGAAAAAGTAGTCTTAGACTCTTTGCCAGCTATCAATGATATCAAAGATATCTCCTCGAGTTCACAATCACCCAGCATCGCACGCACGACAAAGCCAGAGAACTTACCTGCAGCAAAAAACAGTACTTTAGGCACCATAAATTCTGATCTCGACACGCTTCTTAAACACGCGTCTTCGCCTGAGGTCCAGCTGCGCGTGCCATCATCTCAACAGGCGGCAACAACGTTTGTTCAGCTTGAGAATGTAGAAAACTCTCAATCGGCTCTGGCTGTTTCTTCTAATGATAATCAGTCTTTAATAAGGCCAGATCAACTAGAAACCGATACTTCTAGAACAAAGGCTTCTCGCGTCAGGGAAGCACACAACCCAACAGCGGGCGGAGAAATGGCAGAAGAAATTTACGGAAAGCGTCCACCCATTATTGGATTTGCTTCTGCGGCCCGTCGGTCTGAAATTGATGCCTTCAACCCTCCCGCCCTGTCTTTGATACAGGCTGAGGAGGTTAGCAACATTCAGCGTCAGAACCTCGTTACGACGTTAAATTCTTTGCAATCAGCCGACGCAACAATCACTTCCGAAATAACGGGAGGTGACTCAACGCTTTTCAATATCTCGCTGGAAGAGACGACATCAAACGCGCATAATGTGAATGTTGAAGCCAAATTGACGGTCGATCCGAACAGTATGGTTTCTCGACCGGAACCAGGACCGACGCGCACTGAAATTGGCCGGAATATTGCACAGCAATTGGCGAATGTTGCGAAGATTCAGCAAGATCAACCCGTTGAACTAAACTTGTCGCCTGAAGAGCTTGGTCTGGTTCAGCTTACAGTTATGACTTCCGAGTCAGGCGTAATGGTAACGCTCAATGCTGAACGCTCAGAAACGCTGGAGCTTATGCGGAGGCATATCGAATTTCTGACTCAAGAATTCGGCGATATCGGCTTCTCTGACGTCACCTTTAACTTTGGTCAAAGTCATCAGAATTCGGAAGATGTTCCCGAGCAGGAAGCGTCATCTACCGGCTCAGCGCAAACTGATACGGCCACAGCAAGCAGAAACCACTTGAAGCTAACATTAGATCGGGCGGAAGAGCTCGATTTACGGCTTTGAAAGGACGCAAATGGAAATCCCTCAATCTGCAAACCCTGCGGTTACTTCAGCGGCCAATCCGCAAACACCGCCCGCTACGGTGATCAATTCTGATTTTGAAACTTTTCTAAAAATGTTGACGACCCAACTGCAAAACCAGGATCCGCAAAACCCTATTCAGTCTGCGGATTTTGCCGTCCAGCTCGCGACTTTTTCTGGTGTTGAACAACAAGTGCGCACGAATGAGCTTTTGCAAAACCTTGGCTCCCAGTCTGGCGTACTTGGAATCGCACAGCTTGCAGATTGGATCGGGATGGAAGCGCGTGCCGCTGCGCCCGCTTCTTTTGACGGAAGCCCGGTCGAAATTGCATTTACCCCTGATGCTCTGGCAGATCAGGCATTTCTTGTTGTCAAAGCTGCAGATCAGTCAGAGATCCAACGAATCGAAATTCCTGCTGACCAGAGCACCGTCGAATGGGCGGGGGTCCGCGACGATGGTTCACCATTTCCGTTCGGAATCTACAACTTTGAAGTTGAGCATTTTTCTGGCGGCGAACTGCTGCAAACACAACAGGCCGAAACCTTTTCGTCAGTATCCGAAGCACGGATCGAAAACGGTGAAACCGTTCTGATCCTCGAAAGCGGCGCGAGCGTTCCTGCAAGCACGGTTACCGCGCTGCGGCAACACCCACCAAGCTGAGGGGTTGAAGCGTAACTTCTGCAGGCTTAACAGGGCGCGTGCTCTTATAATTCTAAAGGTAGTGCTCTGTCTGATCCAGCATCCCTTCAGCCGCTTCTGCCTGACCTGCTCCGGTCGCAACTGGAAGGCCGTTTCCTTGTGCCTGTCGGGGCGGACTGGACTCCATTGTCTGGTGGTCGGACAAATGCGATTTGGAAAGTCGAAGCTCCCGAGAAACCGCTGGTTGTAAAACTGTTCAGCGGCTGTAACAAAAACCCGCTTTTCCCGAATGACGGTGTGTCCGAAGCAAACGTACTGCGTGCGCTGAATGGTATGGGAATCGCGCCATCCCTTGTCGGAACGATGGAAACAGCGCTCGGTTTCTGCATCGTCTATGAACATGTTGTGGGCCACAGCTGGCGGAAAGATGGCACGCAGGTTGCAAGGCTGCTTTCGCAAATACATCGCCTGCCAGAGCGACCTGATCTTAGAACAACCCCGTCAGGTTCTGACGCAATTCAGGCAATAACAGAGACTATCTTGGCAGGTTGTTCCAGTTCGGAAGCGGCTAAGATTTTGGCCATGAAACCTTTGCGCGACGTCGCACCTCTTTCTGAACTGTGCCTTATCCACGGTGATGTCGTGCCGAATAATGTGCTCGTGTCACCCGAAGGGTTGCGCCTTATAGACTGGCAGTGCCCCTCAATTGGTGACCCTTGTGAAGACATCGCCGTATTCCTGTCACCCGCAATGCAGAGCCTCTATGGCGGCATCGCGCTGTCATCGGGTGAACAATACGACTTTTTGGAAGCCTACGAGAACCCAAAGGTTTCGGAACGCTACACCCAGCTTGCACCCTGGTTTCACTGGCGTATGGCTGCCTATTGCCTGTGGAAAGCAAAAAGAGGTGCTGCCGACTATGCTGATGCAATGTTGCTGGAACTGGCGGCGTTAGAGCAAAGTTGAAAGCCAAAAGCCCGCACCCGCGAAAAGGGCACCAAGAAACACATATCCTACAGGGCGCCAATGCGACGGTTGCGGCGGGGCGACCGTGTCTTGGGACTGACGGATCAAGGCGGTCTCTGCCATCTCCGGAAGCCGGGGCCCGAAGCGGGCGACAACACGCAAGGTGCGCACCAAATCACGTGCGAAAGCGCGTGGGCCGATGCTTTCCTTGATGTAATCTTCAACAACCGGACGCGCGACCTGCCAGATGTTGATATGCGGATTCAAAGACCTTGCAACACCTTCAACCACCACCATCGTGCGTTGCAGAAGAATAAGTTCGGTTCTGGTTTCCATGCCAAACCGCTCTGTCACTTCAAACAGATAACTCAGCAAATTACCCATAGAAATGCCGCTGGCGTCTATCCCGAAAATAGGCTCTCCAACAGCACGAAGTGCGCGCGCAAATTCGTCGACATCGCGGTCGGCGGGTACATACCCGGCTTCAAAGTGAACTTCAGCGACCCGTTTGTAATCTCTTTTAATGAAGCCAAACAGAATTTCTGCATAGACGCGACGAGTGTATTCGTCGATCCGCCCCATGATACCAAAGTCATATGCGATCAGATCGCCATTTGCTGCTACTTTTAGGTTCCCCTGGTGCATATCCGCGTGGAAAAACCCATCTCGCAGCGCATGTGAAAGGAAGAGTTGAAGCACCCGGTCGCCCAGAACTGTCCTATCGTGTCCGGCAGCATCAAGTGCTGCATTGTCCCCCAGCGGCACCCCTTCAGCCCAACCCAGCGTCATCATGCGACGCCCCGAATAGTTCCAGCGAACGTCGGGTACCTGAAACGCAGCGTCCCCTACAGTGTTTGCTGCAAATTCAGAGGCAGAGGCGCTTTCCAGCCTTAAATCCAGCTCACCCAGAACAACCCCCTCAAAATGTTCGATGACATCGTTTGGGCGCAAGCGTCGCGAAGAGGGTGACAGAAATTCGATAACTGAAGCGGCAAAGTAAAAGGCATCTATATCCTTTTGAAATGCGCGCTCGATATTTGGGCGAAGCACTTTAACCGCTACTTCTTCACCTGTATCCGCAAGCCTTGCCTTGTGAACTTGTGCGATAGAGGCTGCGGCAACCGGTTCGCTGAATTCTGAGAACATAGAATCCACTGGGCGGCCAAGCTGTTCTTCGACGCAGGCTTTGGCAAGCTCAACAGTGAACGGCGGCAGCTTGTCCTGAAGAACTGTCAACTGCTGGGCCATGTCGTCGCCCACAACGTCCGGGCGCGTTGAAAGCACCTGACCAAATTTAATGTATGCTGGTCCCAGCGCGGTCAGCGCACGGGTCGCAGGCGGCATGTTCGGATCACCCTTCAGCCCCAGCCATTTAAATGGCCAGCCAAGAACACGCGCGGCAATTCTTAACGATCTTGGCGCTTCCAATGCATCAAGAATGATCCGCATCGCGCCCGTGCGCTCAAAAGTGGCACCTGTGCGAACGAGCCGCCAAATATTGTGAGGTCCGCGCATCTGTTAAATTTTCCAACCTGAGTGGAGTGCCGCAACGCCCATTGTCAGGTTTCGATAGCTTACGTTTTCAAACCCCGCGTCCCGTATCATGCCAGCAAAGGTTTCCTGATCCGGGAATTTGCGGATCGATTCGACAAGATACTGATAGCTGTCGGCGTCGTTCGCGATCATTTTGCCCAATTTGGGAATCACGTTGAAAGAATAAAGATCATAGGCCTTTTGCATTGCTGCGTTTGGCAATTGGCTGAACTCCAGCACCATCAAACGCCCGCCGGGGCGCAAGACACGATAAGCCTCTGATAGCGCATCAGGGATTCGGGTCACATTACGGATACCGAAGCTTATGGTATAGACATCAAATGTGTTTGCCTCGAACGGCAAGGCCATTGCATCGCCCACAACCCAGTTCAGGCTTTCGGCCTGTTTTGTCGCTTCAGCGCGTTTAGAACCCTCGATGAGCATAGATTCTGTCATATCGAGCACGGTTGCGTGCGCCTGCCCAGCCCGTTTCAGGAAACGAAAAGAGATGTCACCGGTACCACCCGCCACGTCTAACAATTTCTGCCCGGCACGTGGTGCCAGCCAATCCATCATCGCATCTTTCCAGACACGGTGGATCCCCATGGACATGGCATCGTTCATCACATCGTATTTCGACGCCACATTGGTGAAAACGCCATGAACCATACCGGCCTTGTCGTCTTCGTTTACGATTTGAAAGCCGAAATGTGTGGTTTTCTCGCTCATGGGTCTTGCTGTCCTTCGATGCCGCCCCTCTTATAAGGCGCTGAGGGCGCGATACAATGCGCCCTCTGACAAAGGAAGGGTTGTCGTGCCTGAATTACCAGAGGTCGAGACGGTTCGTCGCGGGTTGTTACCCGTGATGGAAGGCAAACGAATTGTTTTAGCAAAGGTTAATCGCCCCGATCTGCGGTGGCCCTTTCCGGAAAATATGGCCGTTAGGCTTACTGGAGCAACGGTAAAGGCGTTGCGCCGTCGATCGAAGTACATTTTAGCGGAGCTTTCGACAGGTGAAACGCTGATCATTCACCTTGGTATGTCCGGTCGAATGTTAATTTCTGGCGGACAAGTCGGAGAGTTTCATCATGCGTACCCCGCACCCGAAAAACACGATCACGTCGTGATGGATATGGAGGGCGGTACGCGGATTATTTTTAATGATGCACGTCGTTTTGGCGCGATGGATCTTGCACCGTCTATGGATGTTGAGTCTCACAAACTGCTCTCTGCGCTTGGGCCAGAACCGCTTGGCAATGAGTTTAACGAAGAATATCTGGTTGGTCGGCTAAAGGGTAAAAATAGCCCCATCAAATCTGCGCTGTTAGACCAGCGAATCGTTGCAGGTCTTGGAAACATTTATGTCTGCGAAGTGCTGCACCGGATTGGAATGTCGCCTGGCCGAAAAGCTAAAGATTTACCTAAAAAGCGAATTTCTGCACTGGTTCCCGCTATTCGCGACGTTCTGTCAGAGGCGATAGAGGCAGGTGGGTCTTCGCTTAAGGATTATCGTCAAACAGACGGGGAACTTGGTTATTTTCAACACAGTTTCCGTGTTTACGGGCGCGAAGGTGAACCTTGCGTCAACCCAGGGTGTAAAGGAAAGATTAAGCGAATCGTACAGTCCGGTCGCTCGTCTTTCTATTGTCCGCAATGCCAAAGATAGCTTGATCCGTGCTGTCAGAATGCTAATGAATCGCGCTGAACCGAAGTAACAAATGGCAAACACATGGCCTATGAAACACTGATCGTCGAAGTGGAAAACCACGTCGCGCTTATCAGATTGAACCGTCCAGACGCACTGAATGCACTGAACACTCAGTTGTTAGGCGAACTGGCAGACGCACTGAAATCAACAGAAGAGAATGACAAGGTACGCTGCGTTGTGATCACCGGGTCTGAAAAGGCTTTTGCTGCCGGGGCAGACATTAAAGAGATGGCAGAAAAGACTTTTGTAGAAGTCTTCATGAGTAACCTTTTCGGCCGCGAGACTGAGCAATTCCTGAAATGCCGCAAACCCATCATCGCAGCCGTGTCAGGTTACGCACTTGGCGGCGGATGTGAGCTGGCGATGATGTGTGATTTTATCATTGCTTCGGACACTGCAAAATTTGGTCAGCCTGAAATCAACCTTGGGGTTGTAGCAGGCATCGGCGGTTCGCAGCGGCTAACCCGGTTCGTCGGAAAATCCAAAGCCATGGATATGAACCTGACCGGTCGTTTCATGGACGCCAAGGAGGCGGAGCGCTCGGGACTGGTCAGCCGTGTTGTACCAGCGAAAAAACTGCTCGAAGAGGCGCTGTCAGCTGCGCAAAAAATTGCTGAAAAATCCATGCTGACGACCGCTGTGGTGAAAGAAGCCGTCAATCGCAGCTATGAAACGACACTTAGCGAAGGTTTGTTGTTCGAGCGGCGATTGTTCCATTCGCTATTCGCCTCTGAAGACCAAAAAGAGGGCATGGCAGCCTTTCTGGAGAAACGCGAACCACAATTTCGAGACAAATAATAAGTAATTCTTTGTAAACACCGTTGACTTCAAGCTGAGTCGGTCATAGAAGCCCGACTTCAGATTTCACGAACCCAAAAAGATGGGACGTCCGACTATGGCCAACTCGCCTCAAGCTAAAAAACGCGCGCGTCAAAACGAAACGCGGTTTCAAGTTAACAAAGCGCGTCGTTCGCGCATTCGTACTTTTCTGCGTAAAGTAGAAGAGTCGATTTCCTCTGGGAACAAAGACGAAGCTGCAACAGCACTTCGCGAAGCTCAGCCAGAACTGATGCGCGGTGTGACCAAAGGTATACTGCACAAAAACACTGTTGCTCGCAAAATGTCGCGACTCGCAGCGCGTGTAAAAGCAATCAGTTAATCTACCACTGGTTTTGAAATTTTGAACAGGCGTGGCTTTTTTGCCGCGCCTGTTTTGTTTGCAACTGCGGCATCCTCCCAGTTTCTCAACAAAAAAAAATTTAACCGTGAGATTCGTTTCGACAAAGATTGAGTCAAGTTCGAAGTTCTGTTGCGCGGCCTGCTAAGGCCTTGCTAGCTTAGCCATGCGATTCACGTCTACTTTGGGGGGACATGTAGGGACACGAGTTTTGTTCGCGCATTTTTGGGGGCATCTGCCTAATGAAACCCAAAATGCATAAACCGAAAAATTCCTCGTGTTTTTAAATCATCAGGACAGACCTTGCTATGCGTAAGTTCGTTGTTCTGATGTAGCGGTGCGGCGGCTCAAAAATTCGGGCTGGTCCTAAGATCCGTGGAACATGTCTTAAGAGCCCGCGTTTGCGGAAGCAGTAAAGAGAACCTGGAACTGAAAGTTCCGTTGCTTTGTTTGCTATCCAAAAACGTAAACTCAACACGCCGTTTGGTGTGTTCTTGGAGTGTGCCTTTTCGGCACATCACCGCCAGTGTGTTCACTCTGGCAGCGTTAGGAAAGTGTTGTCGCAATAAATGCCGGGCCCAGTGAAAGAACTGGTTGTTCCGGGAAGGTAGTTTGGCTGCCTTTAAATTGAAAAATTGCTAAGTGGGTAACACTAGATGACAGACGAAACTTGGGGACATGTTAGGGCGGAACTTCAAAAAACAGTTGGGAAAAACAACTACGTTAACTGGATTGAACCGTTAGAATTCTCTAGCTTGCGCAATGGGGTTGCAACCTTTTTTGTACCGACAAATTTTATGGGAAATTGGGTTTCCCGCAATTTTGGCGAGCAAATTATTCACTTGCTTGGAAAAAATGGGGAAGCTGTTAGTCGCGTGGAATTCACGGTTCCTGCAATCTCTTCCTCAAGAAAAGCGTCACCCAGCCAAGTTCCAACTCCAGCGAATTCTGCGGAAGGAACGAAAGAAGATAGCGAACTTCCGGGCGCACCGCTTGATAATAGATTCACTTTCGATAGTTTCGTCGTAGGTAAACCAAACGAGTTGGCACATGCCGCAGCCAAACGCGTTGCAGAGGGTGGGCCTGTAACCTTTAATCCGCTGTTCCTTTATGGTGGTGTCGGCTTGGGTAAAACGCACCTGATGCACGCGATTGCCCACGAATTGCAAAGCAGAAGCCCGCAACAAAATGTGGTCTATCTGTCCGCAGAACAGTTTATGTATCGTTTCGTGCAAGCCTTGCGTGAACGCAAGATGATGGACTTCAAAGAGCTGTTCCGCTCGGTCGATATTCTTATGGTTGATGATGTCCAGTTTATCGCTGGCAAAGACAGCACTCAGGAAGAGTTCTTTCACACCTTTAACGCTCTCGTAGACCAGAACAAACAAATCATCATATCGGCAGACCGTGCGCCTGGCGAAATCAAGGGTCTTGAGGATCGCATTAAATCACGACTGCAATGTGGTTTGGTCGTGGATTTACATCCAACGGATTACGAACTTCGCCTTGGCATCCTTCAGCAGAAAGTTGTGCACTATCGCAAGCAATACAGCGATCTGGTTCTGGCAAATGGCGTGCTGGAATTTCTCGCCCATCGCATCTCTACAAATGTTCGCGTGCTCGAAGGGGCGTTGATGCGCTTGTTCGCTTTTGCCTCGCTTGTTGGCAAAGAGATCACGCTTGATCTGGCGCAGGATTGCCTGGCCGATATACTTCGCGCTTCGGACAGGAAAATCACAATTGACGAAATTCAGCGGAAAGTCAGCGAGCACTATAATATTCGCCTGTCCGAAATAATCGGCCCACGGCGATTGCGCACTATTGCAAGACCCCGTCAGATCGCAATGTATCTGGCAAAACAGCTGACATCGCGCAGTTTACCTGAAATCGGCCGCCGCTTTGGAGGCCGTGACCACACAACGGTCATGCACGGTGTAAAGCGAGTGGAAGAGCTAAAAATGCTCGATAATCAAATCGCAGAGGATCTTGAGCTGCTGAGACGCAGTTTAGAGGCCTGATTGCTGCGGGTCAGGCCTTGACGCCCCCCTCAAAGCAACAGACATTCCAAAAAAGACTTGAGCGGGGAGGTGAATGCGCTACGTTCACCGCCCCGACACCTGTAGGAGTGATGGAATGAAAATTAGTATCGAGCGCGCAGCCCTTCTGAAAGCGGTGTCTCAGGCGCAGTCGGTCGTAGAGCGGCGCAATACCATTCCAATCCTTGCCAATGTCCTGATAGAGGCGGAAGGCGATGCTGTTAGCTTCCGCGCTACCGATCTTGATATCGAAGTCGTGGATAAAACGCTGGCACAAGTTGAACGTGCTGGCGCAACAACCGTCTCGGCCGTCATGTTGCACGAAATTGTGCGTAAACTGCCAGACGGGGCGCTGGTTTCGCTGACAGATGATGGTGCTTCAGGGCGCCTTGCGGTCGAAGCCGGGCGATCCAACTTCTCACTGGCTACTTTACCCAAAGAAGATTTCCCCGTTATGGCAACGTCGGAGTATGCGTCTAACTTCTCTGCGCGCGCTGCAGATTTACGCCGACTTTTTGACAAGTCAAAATTCGCTATTTCAACCGAAGAAACGCGTTACTACCTGAACGGCGTCTACATGCATGTTGCAGACTCTGACGGTGGCAAGGTGTTGCGTTGTGTTGCGACCGATGGACATCGCCTTGCTCGGATCGACTCTGGTTTACCAGATGGTGCAGGGGATATGCCTGGCGTGATCGTGCCACGTAAGACAGTGGGCGAACTGCGCAAGCTACTGGATGACGACGACATGCAAATCGCTGTTTCTGTTTCCGAAACTAAAATTCGCTTCGCGACGCCTGAAATCACCCTGACATCCAAAGTCATTGATGGCACGTTCCCCGACTACACCCGCGTCATCCCAACGGGAAACACGCGGAAACTGGAAGTTGACGCCGCCGATTTCGCGCAAGCCGTTGACCGTGTTGCGACCGTTTCGTCAGAACGGTCACGCGCGGTAAAACTCTCGCTCGACGAAGATCGACTGATTCTTTCGGTCAATGCCCCTGACAGCGGTGCTGCAGAAGAAGAACTTGCCGTCGCCTATAATGATGAGCGGTTGGAAATTGGGTTCAACGCGAAATATCTGCTGGAAATCGCCAGTCAGGTTGATCGCGAGAATGCGGTCTTCATGTTCAATTCTTCCGGTGACCCAACCCTGATGCGCGAAGGCAATGACACCAGCGCGATCTATGTTGTCATGCCGATGCGCGTGTAAGAGATGCCGTGCCAGAGCGTTAACATCTCAGGCATATTCAAACTTATAATCCGGAAAGATCCGGTATGTCCGGCCTGACAATTGCTGAATTGCAACTTTCGCACTTTCGCTCGCACAAGGCTTTGCGGCTGACGGCAGACGAACGACCCATTGCGCTTTATGGCCCAAACGGGGCGGGTAAAACAAACATTCTTGAGGCAATATCGCTTTTGTCGCCCGGTCGTGGCCTCCGGCGCGCATCGACCGAAGATATGGCGCGTAGACCCGAGACGCTGGGATGGAAAGTCAGCGCGAGTTTGAACAGCCTCCATCAACTACATGAAATTGAAACGTGGTCTGAATCGGGTCAGTCCCGGTCCGTCCGGATAGACGGCAAAGCCGCAAGCCAAATCGCGTTGGGTCGGGTCGCACGGGTTTTGTGGCTTATACCCTCGATGGACCGGCTTTGGATTGAGGGCGCAGAAGGGCGCAGGCGCTTTTTGGACCGGATGACCCTTAGTTTTGAGCCCGGTCACGCAGAGGCCACCTTGACCTATGAAAAAGCCATGCGCGAACGCAACCGCCTGCTTAAGGATCAGGTGCGCGACCCTGCCTGGTACGCAGCACTTGAGGCACAGATGGCCCGTGCGGGCACTGCAGTCCATCGCAATCGGAAAGATGCACTCGCCGCGCTTACTGCTTCTCAGGCTAAAGCAGAGACAAGCTTTCCAACCGCTGCCCTTCACCTTACCCATGCGGATGATGTCGAAATGCCCGATGAAGAACTTGCACTGATTGCCGCACTCGCAGAAAGCCGCCCCCGAGATCTCTTGGCCGGGCGCACCCTGGTTGGGCCGCACAGGGCAGACCTTCTGGCGACCTACGCCGCGAAGGATGTTGCGGCACGCGATTGTTCAACAGGAGAACAGAAAGCGCTGCTGGTCTCGCTTATACTGGCCAACGCGCGCGCATTGACCGAAAGCTTTGGCGCACCCCCTATCTTACTGCTGGATGAAGTCGCCGCGCATCTTGATGCTGACCGCCGCGCTGCTCTTTATAATGAAATATGTGGGTTAGGTGCACAGGCGTGGATGACAGGCACAGGTGCCGAACTTTTCGCAGACCTTGGCGAACGCGCCAAATATCTGGAAGTAACCGAAACTGCCGGAGTTTCTGCTATAGCAGAGATAAATTGCTCATGACCCTGCCGCTTTTTGATCTGGTACTTTATGCGGGTGCGATCAGCATATTGTTCCTGACCCCAGGCCCTGTTTGGGTTGCACTGCTCGCACGATCGCTCTCTGGCGGGTTTCAGGCGGCATGGCCGCTCGCGTTGGGCGTTGTGGTTGGTGACGCCGTCTGGCCATTTCTCGCTATTTTGGGGGTAAGTTGGGTCGTCGGAACTTTTGATGGCTTTATGACCGTTCTGCGCTATGTCGCGACCCTTATTTTTCTCGTGATGGGTTGGTCATTGATCCGCAATGCGGACAAAGGGATCAACCAGGACAAACGTCTAACGCGCCCCGGTGCCTGGGCCGGGTTTGTGGCTGGCGTTGCTGTGATTCTCAGCAACCCCAAGGCCATTTTGTTTTACATGGGTGTTTTGCCAGGGTTCTTTGATCTTACAAAAGTCACCGGTCCTGACATCGCTGCAATCGTTGCTATTTCAATGGCTGTTCCGCTGATTGGGAACTTGATTTTGGCGCTTTTCGTCGACCGTATGCGGCTGCTTCTCACCTCCTCTTCGGCCCTCAGGCGGGTAAATATTACCGCAGGGATTCTGCTGATTTTTGTGGGGCTGATCATTCCCTTTGTCTAAGCGTAAATTATGGGCGATTCGCGTGACATTCCCCCCTAAACCAGATATAAAAACCGTCAGAAAATCAGGAAGAGCAGAATGTCTGACGACGCACAAAAACCAGAAGAATATGGCGCCGATTCTATTAAAGTTCTCAAAGGGTTAGAAGCGGTTCGCAAACGACCCGGTATGTATATCGGCGATACCGATGACGGCTCTGGCCTGCACCATATGGTGTATGAAGTTGTAGACAACGGTATCGATGAAGCATTGGGCGGATTTGCTGACGCAGTAAACGTCACCATTCACGCCGATTCCAGCGTTTCTGTCAGCGACAATGGTCGTGGTATTCCTGTTGGTATCCACGAAGAAGAAGGTGTTTCAGCAGCCGAGGTCATCATGACCCAGCTGCACGCCGGCGGTAAGTTTGACCAGAACTCCTACAAAGTCTCTGGCGGTTTGCACGGTGTGGGTGTTTCTGTTGTGAACGCCCTGTCCGATTACCTGGAACTCCGCATCTGGCGCGATGGTAAAGAACACTACGCCCGATTTGAAGGTGGCTTTACCGTCGAACCACTACGCGTTGTTGGCGATGCCAATGGCCGAAAAGGCACCGAGGTGCGATTTTTGGCCTCATTAGAGACGTTTTCTAACCGGGACTTCATCTTCAAAACGCTGGAACATCGCTTGCGCGAACTTGCGTTTCTGAATTCTGGCGTTCGGATCATTCTGGTCGATGAACGTCCTGCCGAAGTGCTGAAGACAGAACTGTTCTACGAAGGCGGCGTGAAAGAATTTGTTCGCTATCTGGATCGCTCTAAAACACCCGTTATGCCGGAACCTATTTTCATGGTTGGCGAAAAAGATGGCATAGGTGTTGAAGTGGCGATGTGGTGGAATGACAGCTACCACGAAAATGTCCTGCCCTTTACCAACAACATCCCGCAACGCGACGGTGGTGCGCATTTGGCTGGTTTTCGTGGGGCGTTGACCCGGACCATCAATAATTACGCGCAGTCATCAGGCATCGCGAAAAAGGAAAAGATCAGCTTTACCGGCGATGACGCCCGCGAAGGTTTGACCTGCGTTCTGTCAGTTAAAGTTCCGGACCCGAAATTCAGCAGCCAAACCAAAGACAAACTTGTTTCATCCGAGGTGCGCCCGGCTGTCGAAGGCTTGGTGAACGAAAAGCTGGCCGAGTGGTTTGAAGAAAACCCGGCGATTGCAAAGCAAGTTGTCAGCAAAATTGTCGAGGCTGCACTGGCCCGCGAAGCCGCACGTAAAGCGCGTGAACTAACACGCCGCAAGACGGCTATGGATGTGAATTTCCTTGCAGGCAAGCTTAAGGACTGCTCTGAAAAGGACCCTTCAAAGACCGAAGTCTTTTTGGTGGAAGGGGACTCTGCCGGTGGGTCCGCCCAAACCGGGCGCGATCGGAAGACACAAGCTGTTCTACCGTTGCGCGGGAAAATTTTGAATGTTGAACGGGCTCGGTTTGACCGAATGCTCGCCAGCCAGGAAATCGGCAACCTTGTGATGGCGCTTGGCACCGGTATTGGGCGCGATGAGTTTGACATCAGCAAGCTTCGTTACCACAAGATCGTGATCATGACCGATGCTGACGTGGACGGCGCCCACATCCGTACATTGCTGCTGACCTTCTTTTTCCGGCACATGCCGGAACTGATCGAAGGTGGATTCCTCTATATCGCGCAGCCACCGCTTTACAAAGTTGCGCGGGGTAAATCAGAGGTTTACCTGAAAGATCAGGCTGCGCTTGACGACTATCTGATTCAGCAAGGCGTGGATGGTGCTGTTCTTCGCCTTGCATCTGGTGAAGAAATCATTGGGCAGGATCTTGGGCGTATTGTGGAAGAGGCCCGACAGGTCCGGCGAATTCTGCAAACCTTCCCAACGCATTATCCGCAACACATTCTGGAGCAGGCGGCGATTGCTGCCGCCTTTGTGGCGGGTGCCGTTGATACCGATCTGCAAGGCGTCGCAAATGCAGTCGCCGCGCGGCTTGACCTTATCGCTGTTGAGTACGAACGCGGTTGGCAGGGCCGCCCGACACAAGACAAAGGCATGCGACTGGCGCGTCTGTTGCGCGGTGTTGAAGAGGTGCGCACACTGGACGGCCATGTGATCCGTTCGGGCGAGGCACGCAAGCTTGGTACCTATACCGAGACGATGAAGGATGTTTACGGCCAGCCGGCAAAACTGATCCGCAAGGACAAAGAAGTGCTGATCCACAGCCCGACTGAGTTGTTGCAGGCTATCCTGACCGAGGGCGAAAAGGGCTTATCACTACAACGCTACAAGGGCTTGGGCGAAATGAACCCCGAACAGCTTTGGGAAACCACGCTTGACCCGGACGCGCGCACCTTCCTTCAGGTAAAAATCGAAGATATGGCCGATGCCGATGATATCTTTACCAAACTGATGGGTGATGTTGTTGAGCCACGCCGCGAATTTATCCAGAAAAATGCGCTAAGTGTGGAAAACCTCGATTTTTGAGGATGGGCTGCCAGTTCGAGAAACCCAACTGGCAGTCACTTTCTTACTTATTATGAAGACCCTCGCTGACCGCACGCTCTACTGCCGCCCTGGTCAAATCAAGATCATCTCTGGTTAGCGCAAGGCACGGATACATTTTCCCGGATGATTTAAACACGCCATCCTCTCGTAACACCTTGTTATAGGACGCACTCATACTGGTGTCTGCGTCCTGAGTATCGCGGTAAGTGCGTATGGTTTTGTCGGTGAACAGCACATCGAACAACGTGGGGTCACCAACAATCTGATGCGCAATTCCGGCTGCGTTCAATGCCTCTGCCTGCATGTTCATAAGCTGATGCCCAAGGCTGCGCAGGTGATCATAAGTACCTTCGCGGCGTAAGATTTCCATCGTTTTCAACCCTGCAATAGCCGCGACCGGATTGCCCGAAAGCGTGCCGAGTTGCATCAGCCATTTATCCGCCCCAACCTTTGATTTATCAAAATGCGCCATGATATCTGAACGCCCGGCAACCGCTGCCAACGGAAAGCCGCCACCTATGATCTTGCCCAAGGTGCACAGATCCGGCACCACACCGTAACGTTCCTGTGCCCCGCCATAGTCGAGCCGGAAGCCTGTGACGATCTCATCGAAAATTAAAACAATTCCATGTGCAGTACAAAGGTCGCGCAGCCCTTCCAGAAAGCCCGGCACAGGTGGGACGATACGTTGCAGCGGCTCCACGATGATCGCCGCAATCTCTTTGTGATGCTCGGCAATCAATGACCGCGCAAACTCCAGATCATTGAAAGGCGCAATCAGCATCTGCGCGCGTACTGCATCCGGGATACCTGCGCTGTCTGGTACAGCCTGGGGGAAGTTGACACGTGCGGCGGGCGCAAGGCTCATCTGCGCTTCGGCAGACATACCGTGGTAGCCACCTTCAAATTTCATGATCTTGTTACGGCCCGTGAACGCACGTGCAAGCCTGATGGCGTACATATCCGCCTCGCCACCAGAAGTGACATAGCGCACCTGATCCGCACAGGTCACAGCGCGGCAGATTTCCTCGGCCAACTCTATGCCAGCCGTGTTGTTCGTAAAAAATGTCATGCCGCGTGGCAACTGCTCCAGCACGGCTTCCAACACTTCAGGGTGTCCGTGCCCCAGCAACATCGGGCCAGAGCCGATCAGGTAATCAACATATTCTTTTCCATCCTCATCCCAAACACGCGAACCTTCGCCGCGGCCGATGATAATGCCGGGGTCAAAATTACCAAAACCGCCAGCCGGTAATACGGCTTTGGCGCGTTCGATCCATTCTTCCTGGGTATGCAGTTTTAGCATGGTATTTTCCTAGTCCAGAATTGCAGCGGGCCCGCCCAGCGCAACAACATCGGGGTTAACACCCAGCCCAACACCCTCGGGCGGGGCGATACGCCCGTTGGCGCGCACGGGCGCAGATGGGTCGAGGCGGGGACTGACATAGCCAGAGAGGTCACAGACATTCAGCAGGTTTTTAGGCTCTGTCGCGGCACCAAGGTGGAGCAGCGCCGCTGTCGTGATATCTGACCCCCAAGTGTCCTCAATACACATTTTTGCGCCTAGATAGAGACATAAATCACGTGCACGCCGGGTTGCGGAAAGACCGCCGAATTTTGACAGTTTCAACGCAACAGCATCCATACAGCCCAATTGGTGCGCCCTGAGCAGAGATGCCGTATCATGCGCCAGTTCATCCATTTTCATCGGCAGGCCAGAGGCCGCGCGCACCGCGGTGCAATCTTCAAACGTTGGGCAGGGCTGTTCCAGCATGATGTCCATGTGGGCGACAGCGCGGGCTACACGGGTTGCATCCAGCCGTGTCGCGCCACAGTTCCAGTCCCCGTAAACAAGCGGCCCCTCGCCAACCGCTTCGCGAACCTGCGTTAGGCGGGCGACGTCCGCCTCCCAGTTTGCATCTGCGCCAAGCTTGACCTGAAACTGACGTATTCCGGTAGAGAACGCCTCTGAGGCTATTTCCGCCATATCCCCCGGCGAAATACACGTGATCGAATGGTAAAGCGGCATATCAGTGCTACAACGCCCCCCGAGCAATGCATGAAGTGGCAGGTTTGCAGCCTTTGCCGTCAGATCCCAAAGTGCAATATCGATCACGGATTTGGCGTAGACGTGCCCGTGTAAATGGCGATCGAGCCGCGCCATCAACGCTTCGGGCCCTATCGGGTCTGCGCCGATCAGAATGGGTGCCATGTCTTCAAGCGCAGGCAAGACACCGCACGTGTATGCCGGCAAGTAGTGCGGGATTGGGCAAACCTCGCCCCATCCACATAGCCCGCTGTCCGTATCAACCCGCAGCACAACACTTTCGACTGTGTCACAGGTTTTTCCGTCCGACATGAAATACGTCGTGTGGCTGGTCAGGGGTACATGCCACAAAGTGATACGGGTTATTCTCATGCCCTACCCTCCGAAAACAGCGACAGGATCGCCAAGAATGTTAAAGTCAGGCACGACGCCAAGGCCAGATGTAGATGGCGGAGTTGCCACGCCATTCACATTCCGCGCACCCTGCCCCGGAACCGGATCAATCGCCAGATGATAGTGGCACAACCAGCTTGCAAGGCGATTTTCATCTGGGGTGGACGCAGCCAGATGTATGGCTACGGTGTCCGCCAAGGCCGACCCGCCAACATCTTCGATATGCATTTGCCAGCCAACAGAAATGCCGAAATCGCGAATTTGCCGTGCGCGTGTAAGGCCACCAACACGATTTGGTTTTACTTTCACGCCCTCGCACCCGCGCGTTTTCCAGGCCTCCAGATGATCATCAAATGTATGCAGGCATTCGTCGAGCATAATCGGGTTATGGACACGGGCAGCGACATGGGCGCATTGCTCAAGCGTCTGACAAGGCTGCTCGACCCAATCGCGTGTGTTGGTCGAATTCAGAACCTGAATTGCGGTGCCCGGCGACCAGGCCCGGTTCACATCAAAAGTTACATTTTCGCCTGAAGGAAGTGCCGCTGAAATTGCTCCAATCCTTGCAATGTCAAGTGCGGTATCTGTCCCACCAATTTTGGCGGAGTGAGTCCGATATCCTTTTTGTGACGCTTTGCGGATTAATGCGATCATCTGGTCAGGCGTACCTGTAGAGATGGAGGAATTAACCTCGACAGGTGTCGCACTTGCCCCGCCAAATAGCTGCCACAAGGGCATTCCGGCCGCCTGCCCCAGAATGTCCCAACAGGCCAAATCCAGTGGGGATTTGACATATGGATGCCCCGGTAACTGCACGTCCATCACCCGGTTAATATGGTCAAGGCCTCGTGGATCCAGCCCAATCAGCGCGGGCGCCAGAATCTCCAAACCTGCCCTAATGCCAGGTCCGTGCGCTGGAAGATATGTATGGCCCCACGGGCAGCCTTCGCCCCAGCCGATCAGACCTTCATCCGTTTCAATCCGGACGAAAGTGCTGTCCAGTTTTTCGAACCTCAGCCGCCCGCCTGACAGAAAATAAGGCTCTGTTAATGGCATATCCAACTGATAGGCCGTTACTCTGGTGATCTTCATAGCCTATTCTCCATAGACCGCAATGGGATGTCCAAGACTGTCAAAATCTGGTGTCACACCAAGTCCAGGGGTGTCTGTAGCGTACAACTTACCGCCTTTGGTGGTTGGTCCACCTATCCCGGTCGATCGTGAATTGTAGTTGTGCAGGTCGGTCGAATTAATCAGGTATTCTTCAGGCGTGGACGCTGCGAAATGAGCAACCGCAGCTGTCGTGATTTCGCCGCCCCAGGTGTCTTCGGAAACAACCGGAATGCGGTTTTCCACCAGATAATCCCGCACGCGGCGCGCTTTGGACAACCCTCCGAGGTTTGAGATTTTCAGACAACACATCTCTGCTCCACGATCCTCAACGATCCGGTGTGCCATGCGTATGTCGGTAACACATTCATCAAGCTTCATCGGCTGAGCTGCAACCCGGCGAACCTGCTGGCATTCCTCATACGTTTTGCAGGGTTGCTCCAGAATAAAATCGAGATCTTTTGTTGCCCGGGCGACACGAATTGCATTGTCGATACGCCAGCCCTGATTGGCATCAGCCATGGCCTTTTCGCCCGGCTTTAGCAACGGTACGGTTGCCCGGATACGGTCGATATCCCCCGCCCAATCACGACCAACCTTGATCTGAAACTGACGGTATCCTGAGGCGCGGTGCACTTCCATCTCGGCAATGGTTTCTTCTGTCGCCTTTTGCGGTGCCACCCGATACATCGGCGCACCATCCGTCAGTTTACCACCCATCAGCATCCAGACCGGTTGCCCTGACGCCTGACCCAGAATATCCCAGCAAGCGGCATCAAATGGCGCTTTGGCATAGCCATGTCCCTGAACGATATGATCCATCAGCCGTTCGATCCGGGAAACCTGCCGCGGGTCTTCGCCGATCAGCTGTTTTGCCGCCAGTTTGGCGAACGCCTCTACCCCTTCGGAATGGGCGACCATGTAGTTTTCACCACAAGGCGTGAATTCGCCACACCCGGATATCCCGGCGTCGGTGTCGACCACAACAACTGATGCCATGGCAGTTGCGATAGCATTGCCAGCCCCCCAGACATAAGTCCCGCCAACATAGGGTAAATGCGTTTTATAAACTGAGATACGGGTGATTTTCATTCGTTTACCGGCCTTTCAGTCAGGACCGGGCCTGTATCCATTCCCTCACCTCGCCAGATTACGTAGGCCAGCACCGGGCTGTCCTGCGTTGTCATGGCATGTGGTTGGTTACTGGCATGAAATGCTGTATCGCCCGATCCCAGAACACGCGATGGTTTGCCTTCTGCTTCGAACAAGGCTTCACCTGCGATGATCATATACATTTCTTCTGCCGGATGATGGTGCCAGGGATAGTGGAGACCTGCATCTGAATAGACGAGAAACGAGCTCATTTCCCGGCACTCAAAGTGTCCTTCATAACCAACAAGTTCGTAGCAACCGAACCGGTTCAGAAAGTCGTCCCCGATATTCGTGCCACGATAGGTTTTTCGCCAATTTGCCTTGTCCCACAATACAATCAATGCATCGCGAAGGGACGTATATTTATCGGTACTAAATCCGGTATCAGTAACCATCGTTTTTGCTGCAGGCACATAAAACGGCTCTAACTCACGCCATTTCACATTGTTTGGGAATGGGCAAAAAGCTGCGACATCCGGGTGGTCGGTGTGCAGAGTGGCCGTTTCTGCAAGGGCTTTTGCAAATTCCCGATGTGTCATGGCACCACCACGATGTTACCGGTGTGTTTTTTGTTGATGAAGGCCCGTTGTGCAGCATGCAGTTCGCGCAGAGGGTAAGTCGCCGCCAGCATCGGTTTGATCTCTCCTCGCGCAATATATCCAACCAGGTCTGCAAAAACACCCGGAGGGACGATCGTTGCACCAGTGAAGGTGAGATCACGCAAGTAGAAGGTCCTTAGATCCATTTCAACGATGGGGCCTGCGATAGCACCTGCGCAGGTGTAACGCCCGCCGCGTTCCAGTAGATCAATGAGAACCGGCCACTGTTCACCACCGACAACATCCGCCACAACGGTGATTTTTTCATCCTTGAGTAGCTCTTTCAAACCTTTTGGCGCGCGCGACAGTATGCGCGCCGGATTTGATCGCGCGACTTTGGCATGTTTTGGCTCAGACGCCATTGCGATCGTCCGGGCGCCACGGCGGTTGGCCAGCTGTATAAGTGCGCCGCCCACACCACCTGAGGCGCCGGGGATCAAAACAGTATCACCGAAACCTACATTTGCGCGGTTCAGCATGTTTTCCGCCGTTACGTATGACGTGGCAAACGTGGCAATTTCTGCGTCGCTCAGGTCACTTTCCATAACATGCACATTCCGCGTGTCGACCTTGGTGTATTCCGCAAAACCGCCGTCACATTCGCTGCCGTAGTAGCCAGTTTTATCCATGCTCATCGGATCGTCCCAGTCACGCAGCCAAGTGTCAATTATGACTCGTTTGCCTGCGAGCTCTTTCGATCCTGCAACAACTTCACCTACAACATCAGCACCCTGTATCCGCGGAAACGTGATTGGCGCACCACCCCATGTTGCGTCTTCTTCATCTGCGCCTTCCAACGCGCCGCCTGTCGTGCTTTCCTGTGTTCCTTTGGAATACCATGCGGTGCGGGTGTTAACGTCAGTGTTGTTTAGACCGCAGGCAAGAACCTTGATCAGAACCTCACCCTCAGCAATATCTGGGACTGGCCAATCATCATGCCATTCCAGCTTTTCCATATCACCGTGCCCGGTCAGAACCATGGCTTTCATTTTCGTCGGTATTGTCATTATGCCACCGCTATTGCTGCGTCTGTGCGGGGAAATACCGAAGCCGGATCATACACCGCCTCGGCAAGGATTTTGCCTTTGCGGGGCTTCCCGGCAACGATCACCTCAACTTCGGTCCCAGAGACATTCGCGTATGGCTTGATATAAGCGAACGCCAGAATTTTACCGTAGGTATGGCCGTAGGCGACAGAAGCCGTGGACCCGACAACTTTGCCGCCGAGTAAAACCGCCTCGCCCCCGTGACCATCTTCAACACCATCGGGTTCGATCTGCAAATAGGCACAAACCCATTTCATCGCACCATTCGCCGCTTCCTCTGCACTGGTTCGGGTCTTCTCAACTCCCAGATACTCTTTGTCGAGTTTGGCAAAACGCATCACATCTGCCTCTGACAGCGTGACTTCGTTCGTCAATTCGCCTGCACCTTTGAACGCTTTTTCCATACGCATCGCGTTCATGGCGAATGAACCATAGTCCGCGATACCGTGCGCTTCACCCGCTGCCCAAAGCGCATCATAAACGGCAAGTGCATTTTCGCGCGGAATGTGAAATTCCCAGCCAAGTTCGCCCGCGTAAGACATGCGAAATGCCCAGACATCGTGACCGGCAACTTTGATTTGTTGTGCGGTAAGCCAGCGGAAGTTTGTATTATCGAGCGGCGCATCGGTACATTGCGCCAGCACCTCGCGGGATTTTGGCCCATTCAGGGTCAAAGCAGCCCAGTCGTCTGAGAGTTTTTTGACGACAACGGATTCGCCCGCGAGGTTATCGTTCAGATGGTCCAGAAGCCGGTTTTCAAAGAACGCTGCACAAACCAGATAGTAGGCGTCATCGGCCAGTTTCACGACAGTCGTTTCAAGTTCGATCCGGCCACGACGGTTCAGCAGATGCGTTAGCGCGATCCCCCCCACTTTCTTTGGCAAACGGTTCGCGACAAGCCCGTCGAGGAACTTTTCGGCATCCGCCCCGCTGACCTTCACTTTGGTGAAGGCAGAGATGTCCATGATGCCAACGGCTTCGCGCACGGCTTTGCATTCAAGACCAACTATGTCGTGCACTTCGTTCCGACGAAAAGAATAATGGTCGTGCTGCGCGACCCCGTTTTTGGCGAACCAGCGGGGGCGTTCATGACCGAACACTTCTTCATAGACTGCGCCTTTTTCTTTCAGGCGCTTGTACATTGGCGATGGTTTGATCGGACGCCCCTGAAGCCGGTTAAAATGTGGGAACGGAATTTCATGGCGCAGGCAGTAATCTTCTTTCGCCTTGATCACCTGCCATTCTTTGACGGCGTAATCACCAAAGCGACGCGGGTCATAGTCACGCATGGAAATGTCCGCTGAACCATGCACCATCCATTTTGCGAGTTCCCGGGTCAGGCCGGGGCCCCAGCCAATGCCTATTTGCGTACCGCAGGCGCACCAGTAATTTTTAACCCCCGGCGCAGGGCCGACCATTGGGTTGCCGTCCGGAGGGTGACTGATGGCACCATGTACTTCACGGGTAATCCCAAGCTCGGCAAAGATTGGCATCCGGTCCATCGAATTTTCAAGCCACGGCATGATGCGGTCATAATCAGCGGCGAAAAGTTCGTTCTCAGCTTCCCATGGGCAATGGTCTTCCCAAACCGTGTTGGGGTTTTGCTTTTCGTAAATACCGATCAGACCCTTTTTTTGTTCCATGCGGATGTAGCCTGAAACCTTCTTGTCGTCGCGAATGACCGGCAGTTCTGTTTCAAGGTCTTCGAACTCTGGCACGTTTTCAGTAACCAGATAGTGGTGCGTCATCGACGTCATCGGCAATTGCAAGCCTGACCACTCGCCCATTTGACGTGCATAGGTGCCACCAGCGTTTACAACATGTTCGCAGGTGATGGTTCCCTGCGGGGTTTCGACAACCCATTCACCCGTATCGCTTTGTGTTATGTTTGTTGCCTGACAGCGGCGGAAAATCCGCACGCCTTTCTGGCGCGCACCTGTTGCCATTGCCATCGTCACATTCGACGGATCGACGTGGCCGTCATCGGGGGTGTAAAGCGCGCCAATGACACCATCAAGGTTGTAGAACGGATGCTTCGTTGCGACAAACTCTGGCCCGACCAGTTCGATGTTGAATCCCAAAGAGCGACCCACAGAAAGCGTGTGGCGCAGCCAATCCATTTCATCTTCGCTATAGGCGAGGCGGAACGAACCACAGCCGTGCCATGTTACGGCTTGCCCGGTTTCCTCCTCAAGCTTCCCTGAATAAAGGCCGATATTGTAATCCACCATTTTCCCCAGACCAAACGAACTGGTTGAATGGGTGATCTGACCTGCCGCGTGCCATGTTGAGCCGCTGGTCAGTTCGGCTTTTTCAAGCAGAACCGTTTCCGGCCCCCACCCCTCGTGCGCAAGGTGGTAAGCCAAACCGCACCCCATCACGCCACCGCCAACAATGACAACTTTTGTACGCGTGGGGAAATCTTTCTGAGACATCACATTTTTCCTGTTCGAGAGTCGCAAAATTCCTCGACAGGCTAATCAATCATCTGTACCATAGTCAATCATGAATGACACAAATGTATCATATAGTGTTTTGGAGCGGTTGGCAGACGAGCTAACCGACCTGACGCCAGAGACGCGCAAGGCGGCAACTTACGTATTGGAAAACCCAAATGATGTTGGCGTTTCTACTGTGCGTGAAATTGCAGAGGCCGCAAAGGTTAAGCCCAACACAATGGTACGCATGGCGCGCCAGATTGGCTTTGAGGGGTATGAGGATTTTCGAGAACCCTTCCGCACGGCGATTCGCAATGGGACAGCAAGTTTTCCAGACCGTGCACGCTGGTTGCAGCAGATTGGAAGCTCTGGCAAGCTTGGTAGTCTCTATGCTGATATGGTCAATTCAGCGCTGCGAAACATTGAAGAAACATTTGCAAATATATCTGACCAACAGCTTTCAGCAGCGGCAGAGGCGATCTGGGCATCGCGGCAAACCTTCACACTGGGCGTTGGTGTGAACAGTTCGAACGCGCAGAACTTTACCTATCTGGCTTCGACCGGAATGATACAGTTCCACGCCATCCCACGCATGGGCAGCACCGCTGTCGATGATCTTGCATGGGCAGATAAGCAGGACGTTCTGATCGCCATAACCTGCAAACCCTACCGGTCCGAAGTTGTCGAGGCCGTACGCATCGCGCGCGAACAGGGCGTGATCGTGATCGGAATTTCCGACAGCCCCGCCTCTCCGATCATACGGGGGGCTGATCATGGGTTTATCGTTGCGGCGGATACGCCTCAGTTTTTTCCGTCTTCTGTTTCGACAATTGCGCTGCTTGAAATACTGCTTTCATTCGTAATCGCATCCGCAAGCGACGAGATTGTCGAGCGGGTCGAAAAATTCCATCAACGCCGCCATCAGCTTGGCCTTTATCACGAGGATCAGTCATGAATGCCCCTTTGACGCACTCGCTGGACGCCCGCTATTACACCGATCCTGCAATCTTTGAGAACGAGATGAATGGCCTGCTGTCCCGCACATGGCAGTTTGCCGGGCACGTGAGCCAGATTTCCAATATCGGAGATTACTTCGCCTTTGACATTGCCGGACAGAACCTGTTTTGCATTCGCGGTCGTGATAATGTTATCCGCACCTTTTACAATGTGTGCCAGCACCGCGCCCATGAAATGGTCAGCGGATCGGGCAACACGCGCGTTGTCGTCTGCCCGTACCACCAATGGACCTATGAGCTGACAGGGGGCCTGCGGGCTGGGCCGAACATCAAGAATGTACCCGGTTTTGATCGCGAGAAAATCTGCCTCACCGAAGTGCGCTCCGAAGATTTTCATGGCTTCATCTTTGTCAATCTCAACGATGACGCCGCACCGATGGATGACTGGTATCCTGGCGTACGCAAAGAGATCGCCAGCTACGTGCCCCAAATCGACACTTTGGCGCCGCTCGAATGGGTGGAATGCCCAGAGCGTTGCAACTGGAAAGTCTCAGTCGAGAATTATTCGGAGTGCTACCATTGCCCGACGAACCACCCCACCTTTGCCGAAGGGGTGATCAAACCAGAAACATATGACATTCAGCCTGATGACAAAGGTGGTTACGTTTTACGCCATACGACCGAATGCCAAAGTCTCGACAAGATGACCTATCCGATAGATTTGGATGCAAATGAACATGCAGGCGATTACCAGTCCTGGTTCCTTTGGCCTATGTTCAGCTTCCAGTGTTACCCCGGCAACGTATTGAATACGTACCATTGGCGTGCCGTTGACGTGGACAACTGTGCCGTCTGGCGCGGCTGGTACACAGAAGGCGGCGTGGATAGCGATGTTATCCGGGGTCTTGCTGTTCAGGACCGCCAGACTACCGTTGAAGAAGACATTGTTCTTGTCGAATCGGTGCACCGCGGCCTGAAATCCAAGGGGTATAGACCGGGCCCGCTGGTGCTTGATCCGGGCTGTGGGGTCATGTCGGAACATTCGATCAAGAAACTTCAGGAGTGGATGCGCGAGGCCGTAGATGGCTGACAGGGTAGACGTCTACTATTCGCTGCAAAGCGACTACTGCTACTTCTTGCTCGAACGTCTGATCTGGCTTCACGGTCAGGGTGTAGAGGTTGTGATGCGCCCGGTTCTGGGGGGTGTGCTGCGCATCCCCGATCGTTTCAAGTACCGGGACATGTTGGAGCAGCGCTATTTCGAAACTGATACCCTGCGTACTGCCGCGTTCCTTGGTTTGCCGTATGCCTATCCCGACCCGTCACCTATTTCCTTTATGTCTGGGTCGCTTTGGGTTGCCGAACAGAACCAGCCACTTAACGAGCGCCTTTCTAGGTTATTCGTCGGCTCCGTACGCGAGGGCAAAGGGCTTGAATTTCTGGATCATGTCGGTCGTACGCTCTGGGATGGCTCAACACCGGGGTGGGATAAAGGCGATCATCTGAAAAACGCGATGGCGCGGGCTGGCCTCGATATAAAAGAGGTCCTTTCCGAAAATGAATGGCCCGCCACTGAAAAAACCCTTCAGGAGAACGCTAATGATTTGCTTGAAGCGGGTCATTGGGGTGTACCGCTCATGGTCGTCGATGGAGAGCCTTTTTTCGGGCAAGACCGGTTTGATCAGGTCGTCTGGCGACTTGGATTGCCCGGCTACATTCGGAGAGATGCGTGACCGAGGTCACGCCATATCGGCAAGACCATGTTGACGACAAATGGGTTAGCGGCGCTGCCGGTCGTTTATGGGTGGACAACCCCGGGTCAGGTGAATGACTTGCAGAGGTTTCTATTGCCGGTGCCGCCGATGTTGATCGTGCTGTACAGGCAGCAAAACACCACCATCAAAACGGCGTTCTATCCGAAATGCGCCTCTTCAATTTCTATAAGAGCTTTGTACAAGAGTTTTCCTTGCTCCGGCGTCGGGGGGGCGTTGAAACACCCTTTGGCGGATACGGCAAATCTGGCTATGGTCGCCAAAAGGGACGAGAAGCGCTCTGGAATTAAGTCCAGGCAAAAAACATCGCAATCAAACTTGGGAATGCATAATGGCTGATCTGTTTAACGAAGATTTGTTTTTGAAAGGTCTGGAGCAACGCAAAGGCACGCTTGGGGCGGAATACGTTGAAAAGAACCTTGCCGCAGCAGATGATTTTACACGCCCGTTTCAGGAAGCCATGACTGCCTGGTGTTGGGGCTTTGGCTGGGGCGACGATGTGATAGAGCCGAAGACGCGCTCAATGATGAATCTCGCCATGATCGGTGCGCTTGGCAAAATGCACGAATGGGAAATTCACTGCCGCGGCGCTATTAGCAATGGCGTCAGCAAAGAAGAAATCCGCGCCATTATTCATGTTGTCGGAATCTATTGCGGCGTGCCGCAGGCGTTGGAGTGTTTTCGCGTCGCCAAAAAGGTTTTGGAGGAGGAGTAGGTTGGCGGGTTTAAGTTGGGAGTCCGCGTGGTGATGAATTGAAAAGGCAAATCGGAGTTCTTGTTTGTCAGTTTCGAGCCTTTTTGCTAGTTAACGGGTCGCTGCGAACGTCAGGAATCCTGACCTGATCACTGGAATTTGCGGCGCTTGAATGCCTTAACATCGGCCGAAGACAGCTTAAACCACTCCCCATTTGCACGTTGATCTGCGAAACGACGGTGCCAGTAGGCCTCAATGCCCGGAGGATCGTCTGTTCGAATCGCGTGAACTAGTTCTACCTTTTCAGGGAGCGCGATGCTGATCTGCTTCACACGCTTTTCCAATTCATCGCTGCGTCCCACTTTAAAATGGATGCCAGACTTTAAGAGGTAGACCCAACCCTCCAGAAACTTCGGTGAGCTAGCGTTGCCACTGGGGTTCCGAGCCACTTTCGTTTCTGGAAGGATCGCGATTAAATCGTCCTCGCCGCGTTCAATTGCGCGATCCCGCAGAGCTGCAATTACTCCATTCTTACTACCGAAGTGCTTGGAAAACGTGTTGTGGCTGATGAAGTCAGGGATCTCCCTAGCGTAATAGCGCAGTTCGGCGTTTGAGGGAGGCTTGCGATAGTGGCGGCAGACTTCAGCATATTTGTCCAAGACCAAATCGCTGGACAGGCGTTGGTTCATTTTGTTGGGGTGCAAGCCTGCCTCTGATACCGCGTCATTCCAGCGAAGCCAAATCTTCCCACACCAATCTTTTTCGGCGATGCCCGTTTCTTGTTGGAAAAACTCTTTTCCCGGGACTCTGCCTCCGTTAGCTTCTGCTAGCCTTTTGATCTCATTTTGGATGTGTTCTTTCATGGGGACGAGGGTCGAAAGTACGAGTAACGTTGTCAACCCCCAACCCGGCATTGTCCAATTTCGGCTTTATCCGCCTTGCTGACACCCAACCAGCGGTTCGCGACTAAGTTGCTTATGACGTCCCAATTGCCCGTGCCTTGCACGGGTAGTGCCCGAACCGCCCCCACGGGGCGGGCGCTTTTCGCCCTCCCCTCGGTTCGGGCACCGTGATCGATTGCTGCGTAGCGCATAACAAAGTTTCCGTTGAGCGGGTGTAATACATGCACGTTTTTACGAAAATTTTCACATCATCGAATTGTATTATCCCGCCCAAAGCGTAAATAAAACCAAACGCCATTCGCACAAAGGAAAACGCATGGGACAGAACATCACCAAAGGCATCAAGGCTTTGTTGGAAGAGGCGAATGCAGCGGTCGAAACTATGCCGATTGAGCATGCCAAGCAGGCTTATACAGACAGCAATTATGTTTTCATCGACCTGCGCGACATTCGCGAACTTCAGAGAGAGGGCAAGGTTCCAGGCGCGTTTTCCTGCCCGCGTGGCATGCTGGAATTTTGGATTGACCCGGAAAGCCCCTATCACAAGGACGTATTCAATCAGGACAAGGCCTATGTCTTTTACTGCGCAAGTGCCTGGCGCTCTGCCCTAAGCGCAAAAATCGCGTCTGAAATGGGTTTGGCGCCTGTTGCGCATATGGCGGGTGGCTTCACTGCATGGAAGAAATCTGGCGGCGAAATTGAGACCGTAGAAAAGCACTGATCAGACCCCTTTTGTGAAAGCCCCCCTTGGTGCTACTGTTGGTGGATTACGTCGGACTGGGGGGGCACCGAAATGGACTACTACGATCTTGGATCTTATTCTCTTAAGGTAACAACCTTATCAGAAGATGCGCAGCTATGGTTTAACCGTGGGCTGATCTGGGTTTACGGATACCACCATGAAGAAGCGATCGTTTGCTTTGAAAAGGCAATAGAGGCCGACCCCGATTGTGCGATGGCCTATTGGGGTATCGGGTACGCGATTGGCCCAAATTATAACAAGCCCTGGGAAACATTCGAGGAAGAAGAAAAACCAGCTGCGCTGGCGACAGCTCACGATTCCCTCTCAAAAGCCACAGCCCTTAAAAATACAGTGTCCCCATTCGAGCGTGCTTTGATAGAAGCGCTTTCAACGCGTTACCCAAAAAGCCCCGACATTGTGGATTTTTGCCCCTGGAACAATTCCTACGCAGATGCGATGCGCAAGGTTCATGCTGCTCACCCGCACCAGTTGGATGTCTGCGCCCTGTTTGCCGAGGCGATCATGAACCGAACACCGTGGCAGTTGTGGGATTTGCCGAAAGGCCTGCCAGCAGAGGGTGCAGACACGCTCGAGGCGATCAAGGTTCTTGAAGATACCTTCAATTCCATTGATGGCGCATGGGACCACCCCGGCCTTCTGCACATGTATATTCATCTGATGGAAATGTCGCCGCATCCAGAGCGGGCATTGCGCCACGGCGACAGGCTCAGCACCCTCGTTCCGGATGCCGGGCATCTATTACACATGGCAACGCATATCGATGTGCTTTGCGGAGACTACGAAAATGTCGTTTCTCGAAACTCGACCGCGATTATTGCGGATCGCAAATACCTTGCACGGTCCGGCCCCGACAATTTTTACTCGGTCTACCGCTGTCACAACTATCACTTCAAAATCTACGGGGCGATGTTTCTTGGACAGCCAACACCTGCCTTAGAGGCCGCAGAAGAGCTGATCAAGAATTTGCCGGAATCGATCTTGCGGCCAATGGCCGACTGGTTCGAGGGGTTCATTCCAATGAAACAGCATGTGCTGATCCGTTTTGGTCGGTGGCATGATATTCTTGCCCAGAATCTGCCCGAGGATAAGGAGCTCTACAGTTTTACAACGGCGATGATGCATTACGCACGCACGGTTGCGTTTGCCAATACAAGTAACATCGCTGGTGCAGAAGCAGAGCGAAACCTCTTTGATGCTGCGCGGGCGCGCGTGCAGGAAAGCCGAACACTTTTCAACAACACCTGCGAAGACATTATGGGAGTTGCTGAACAGATGATGTTGGGCGAACTGGAATATCACAAAGGCAATCACGAAGCAGCCTTTGCTCACCTGCGCCGCTCTGTCGAAATTGACGACAGCATGCCCTATGACGAACCTTGGGCCTGGATGCAGCCAACGCGTCATGCGCTGGGCGCGCTCCTGCTGGAACAGGGACAATATGAGGAAGCAGAGGCCGTCTACCGCGCCGATCTGGGTTTGGACGATACGCTGAGCCGCGCCTGCCGACACCCCACAAACGTCTGGAGCCTGCATGGCCTTCACGAATGTCTGACCCGGAGGGGCGCAAATGCAGAAGCGCTGCACATCAAACTGCAACTCGACAAAGCCGCTGCGCGCGCTGAGGTTCCTATCAAGGCATCCTGTTACTGCCGTCAAAAGGCAGTAGCGTAAACTTGGGCAGACGCGCGCTCACAATCTCGTTGTTGCTCAGAGCTTTCCAGAAGCAATTTTAAACAATTAACGTCAACCATTCAGATCGAAAAGGGCGTTCGGTATAGGGGTCGAGGCTTCTGAAACTTTACGTGTCCGAAACAAGTTTAGCATGTCTCATGGCACCCCCTGCATAAAAGCTGATACTCTTGCGCAAGAGAATAAGGCCTGTTAAATCGGCGCGACATAGCCCCAATAGCTCAGTCGGTAGAGCAACTGTTTCGTAAATAGTAGGTCGGCGGTTCAAATCCGTCTTGGGGCACCATTAAACAATAAAAAAGTAACTGATTCAGACCCTCAGACAGCCTATATTAAGCTGGGTTAGCTCGCTATTTTCATAGCCCGCTTTGGTGTTTCGTTAAGTTGGGTGACAGCGTCATAAAGCAACCACTCAACAAGCTCTTCCTTAAAAAGAATTTTCTGCGTGAATTTTTCCGTTTCAAGAATGAACTCAAAAGAAGGCCATGCGCTCCTGAAATCGGGAACTGACAGGTTTGTCTTTGGGTCAAACTTCGCGAAGAATGTCATGACGGACCCGGGTTTAATTGTCGCCGAGTCCCAGCCTAGCTGACCATTCAACGATGCATCAACTTCCTGACCACTTTCACGAGATTTAAAGTAGCACCTCTTAACTTTTATGGGTCTTAACGTCTGGCTCACCGCACTCAGGCCAAGCCCCTCAACTTCCATTGCTCCTTTGGTAACAAAATCGTTTCGGCTTTTGGCAAGGCCACCTTCGATTTCGGTCCAGCTCCGGTAAATTGATTTAATGACCAAGCCTCTGTCAAGAAATTTGACGCGAGAGAGGACAGTATTGCTCCACGGCGAAAAATAGGATTGCAAGGCGCGATACCTCGGATGATACCTTTTTCGAATTCGATACTCCTTCCACAACAGAAAACCAGCAAAGAGCAATACCGCTATGGCAACAATGTTGCTGAGGCCCAATTCGGTCATGATACGGCCCCAAGAATTGAGATCATTTGGCGCGCCCTCAAAACCGAAAAACCCGAAGATTTTCGGGGTCAGGTAAACAGCTATAGCAAGTGCGAGCAGCATTACTTTTGTCATTTCACGGCACCTAACCAAAAGGCGTACTCAGGGATAAAGAACGATTCAATCACCGATAAGTCATTATTATTGAAACGATATTTCAACACCTGCGCTCCTTTGTTCAAAGCAGAAAGGTTGCAATTTCGCCCAAGCTGCATCCACTTCAAATATCGAATATCGCCCGCACCCGTAAAAGACGTGAAAGGATATTGGTGTATGAATTGGTTAATTCTAAGACATCATAGAGATTAATTGTGACATCTGTGTCTATTGCGCGAACAGTTTGTTTGCTCGTGACGCATTGTTTAGGTGATTAAGCGTATTCCGTGCGAGCGGTCTGTTCATGTAGATCATCTTGAGGCACCTGAGCCGTTCACAAAAGCTACACCTTTTCCTCTTCCTCAGCTATCAGAACGGCGTCTTCCGGGGCATCCTCTGCAACCAGTTCTGCGTCTTCTGCGGCCTCATCTTCAGACTTATCCTCGATTGTTCCCACAATCAGCGGCAACATTTCGGTCGACGCGGGCATCGCGATTTCGCCTGATGCCGGAACCTTCCAGCTCAGCGTATCAAAGCTTCCGCAGTTTTCACAAACCGGACCCCAGACAGGGTGAATTGTCTGGCAGTTTTCGCAAACCCATTGTGGGCCGCGCGACACCGTCAACGCGCGCGTCAACAAGCCCCGGACAAGCGCGTCATCTGCGCCTTCGCCCCGTTCGATCGCAGCCATAATTGTCATTGATCTTGCGGTTGGCTCGGTATTATAGAGATCGCCCAGCGCTTTGCGGGCCCCTGGAAAATCTTCCGCTGCAATCATGAGCTCTGCCTGCAGCATCTTGGTTTCGCTATGATCGGGGTGCGTTTTCACCAGTACAGCAAAACGTTTGATGCGTTCCTCCGCTGTTTCATCTGGTGCTATTTCAGCAAAAGCGGCCGCCAAATCCGGATGCGGGGTGACACCCCAGGCTTTCTTGATAACCCGCGTCGCGTATCGCGGTTTATCTTGCTCAATGTATGACCGCGCAGCCATCACAGCCGCCGGTACTAGATCTGGCGACATACGGTTTGCTTCAATCGCGGCTTCCCGGGCTTCGATGGTATTACCTTCCATCAAAATGTCCCGCGCTTCGGACAGGGCAAGCACAGCGTCGCGCCGCTTGTGAACATCGCGGGGCAGTGCACCGTGGCGCAGTTTGGCACCCAGTGTTTTCCGTGCGCCAGACCAATCTTGGTGTTCGGCCTGTAGCTGAAGCAATGTATCCTGCATCTCTTCATGCTTGGGCTTCAGCGCGAAAGCCTTTTCAGCAAGCTTAAGAGCGGTATCGGTATCCCCTTCAGCCAGCTTTTGTTTCAGTATGCCGCGTACACCAACAAAACGTGTACGGTCATCTGCGAGCAAACGCTTGTAAACTTCTTCAGCCTTTTTGTTGTCTCCGGACATCTCGGCGGCTTGCGCACTGATAAGGTTGGTAAGTTCAGGACGGGCAAGATAACGCTCTGCCTTAGCTGCCTTGGACATCGCCTGCCGCCCCTCACCTGACGCCAGCGCAAGCAACCCATCTGCCAGCGCTTCATAGCCTTTGCGCTCGCGATTGCGGTCAAAATATCGCGACATCGCGGTTTCATCGCCATTCAGAAACCTCAGAATAGCGACCAGCAATCCGGTCAGCTTGATCAGCAGCCAGACAAGCAACAGCAACAAAACAGCGGCAATTACCATCTGCAACGGGCCCAGCGTAAATTCCATATCAGCAATCGACAGGCGAAGCCCGCCACCCGTTTCCATCAACGCCCCAAAGCCAAGTGTCAGCGCCGCAACGACAGCAACGAAAATCAGAATTTTTATCAAAGACCAAAGCATCAATTTGTTCCTAGTTGCTGCCGATAGATTCGGTGAGCTTTTCAACTGCGGCCAGCGCCGATTGCCGCGCCATGGCGTTCGCTACCCAATTTGCCAGCGCGTCTTGTCCAACATTTGGAAGCGCCGCAATTTCACTGAGCGACGTTTCGATGTCGCCATCACGCAACGCAGCCTCTGCGCGTGACAGAATGGCGTCGGCGTCATCACCCTCTCTTGGCTCAAGCGAACGTGCGCCAAGCTGGGTGCGCAAAAATGCGGTCAGCCGCGACGTTGTTCCGTCTTCCACACCCAACTGTATCGAAGCTTGAAGCGCTGCCCGCGCCGCATCTGGAAACTGTTCCTGCAAGCCCATCTGGGTTGGTGCCCCGGCCGTGGCGACCGCGCCTAGTTCTGCCGGAATTTCAATATTCCCAACCGATTTCAGATCATTCAGTGCCTCGGCGAAGGGGCCGCCGCTATCAAGCGCTGCCTCAATCCGCGAAACAGCAGCCTGAACAGCGGCCTCTTTAGCAAGGCGCTCTGCGCTTTCGACCTGAGCGGCGGCTGTGCTGGCAATAGTTTGAATCTCTGCGCTCTGCGCTTCGAACATCTCTCGCAGAGCCTGCAATTCCCGTTCATACGCCGCCACCGCCGCGCTGCTTGCCGTTGATCCGCTCACCGGGAGCTTTTCAACCTCGGTTAACCGGACGTCTATTTCAGCCAGTTTCGAAGTAAGATCATCAAGTCCTTGTGTCGTCGCAGCTTGTTCAGCTTCAACCGTGGCCTGCAAATTCGAAATTTGTGACATGATCGCTGAGTCGTCTAAAGCTGCTGCTACCGCGTTTTCTATTTCAGAAAACCGCGCTGTCTGTGCATCAAGTGCTGCTTCAATATCAGCAGACGGGTTTTGTCCCAAAGGTAGATCGACGAATTGGGCTACACCAAATCCTATCGCCGCCGTTGCAGCGCCTCCAAGAAGCATCGGAACAAAACCGCCGCGTTTTTCAGGCACCGCTTCTTTGGGTGTCTCTTCGGGTGCGGGTTGTTCTTCCGGGGTCGGCTGCTCCTGTTCGGGTTCAGCTTCGGGCAGAGATTCGGCGCTGGTTGGCTGATCCGCCTCGACCGCCGCTTCCTCCTCTATGGGTTTAGCGTCGTCAGATTTATCAGCGTCTTCCGTCGATTCATCTTTTCGATCTTCGGATTTTTGTTCTTGAACCTCAGGCTCTACAAGATCAACAGTTTCTATTTTGTCATCCTGCGGTTTATCCGCCTCTGCCTTTTTCTTTGCCGTGGTTCTTGGTTTTCTGGAACTGGCCAACGGACCCTACCCTTTTTCTACAATCACAAATACGGCACCCCGCACGATACCCTGAGACTAGCTTGGTCATCCGGCTCTCTCAAGCGACCTTCATGCGTCTATAAGTCCTGCTATCGCATCAATCATACCTGGCCCCCCTGGATGCGCAGAAACAACGGTTTTCGCCTGAACAGAGCCAGATATTTCAGCTTTTACGGCCTCGCTCAGGGCTACAATTCGCAGCGGTGCAGTAACAGTTTTTACCTGTTTAAGAAATAGCTTCGCACCTTGCGGGGAAAAAAGGGGAAGAATCACCAGGCTTTCACCCAACAAACATTCGTTCGCTTCGTCCGTAAGTTCTGCTGGAACTTGCCGATACAAAATTGCCTCTGTTGTTTGTAGGCCCGCTTTTGTCAGTGTCTGGGCAATATCTCCGCGGGTCTGTCTGCCTCTTAAGTGGAGCAATGGGCCAGCAGGTTTCAGTTCCCTGATCATTCTGATCAGATCTTCTGCGGTTCCGTTCGCGGATATTGATTCATAACCCGCATCACCCGCAACCTTTGCAGTTCTGTCACCGACGCAGAAGGCTGGCCCTTGCAAATGCGGCCAAAGGTTTTTAGCGGCCAGCACCGCGTTTTCGGACGTGAAGATAAAGCCCTCAAATCTTTCGGGCTGGATGTCCGGCGTTTCAGATTTGATCTGAACAACCGGCGAGACAATAATTTTGACTGTATCGCCAAACTCTGACTGGCAAATCGATGCAAAGCGTTCTGCCTGCATTTGGGGCCGCGTCAGCAAAAGTGTTGGTGTGAATTGGGCCAAGTGCCACCTGCCGGGATTGTCTGCGCCTCTCTCTGGTGTTACCTGCCAAAGGAACCCTTCGCAACCGGCGCAGCAATGAACACAACGTTAACTTTCCTTGGGCTAGAGAGCAGCTGCGACGATACAGCCGCTGCCGTTGTGCGTCATACGCCCGGTTCTTGTCCTGAAATACTTTCTTCGGTTGTCATGGGACAGTCTGAGTTACACGCCGATTTCGGCGGTGTCGTTCCAGAGATTGCGGCACGTGCACATGCTGAAAGGCTCGACCTTTGTGTAGAGCAGGCTTTGAAGAAAGCGGCTCTAACATTACGGGAAATTGATGGAATTGCGGTAACAGCGGGCCCCGGCCTGATTGGTGGGGTTCTCTCTGCTGTAATGTGCGCTAAGGGGCTTAGCATAGGGACAGGCCTGCCAATGGTCGGCATCAATCACCTTGCGGGCCATGCCCTCACGCCCACATTAACCGATGACTTGGAGTTCCCCTACCTGATGCTTTTGGTGTCGGGTGGGCATTGCCAATTTTTAATTGTGCGTGGTGTCGACGACTTTAGCCGGCTTGGCGGAACAATTGATGACGCCCCTGGCGAGGCGTTTGACAAAACCGCTAAACTGCTTGGCTTGGGCCAGCCCGGCGGGCCAGCCGTCGAGGCTTGCGCCATGTCCGGAGATGCGGCGCAAATCCCCCTGCCCCGCCCCCTGCTTGACCGGCCAGATTGCGATATGTCGTTTTCCGGGCTGAAGACTGCGCTGCTTCGCGCCCGGGATCTGCTTGTTGCGAAACATGGCGGCCTGAGAGAGGTTGACCGCGCCAATTTATGTGCTGCCTTTCAACAGGCCGTAACGGATGTTCTGGCAGAAAAATCGCGCCGCGCATTGAAACTCTACTTGTCTGAAAACCCAACCCACCCTGCTTTCGCGGTTGCCGGAGGTGTTGCAGCAAACAAACGAGTTCGCGCTTTATTAGAGACTGTTTCTGCCGAGTTCGACGTACGGTTCACCGCGCCGCCGCTCGCGCTTTGTACTGACAATGCAGCCATGATCGCCTGGGCCGGACTTCAAAGATATCGATCTGGGGCACGCGACGATATGACATTGTCTGCGCGGCCTCGCTGGCCGCTGGATAAAACAAGTCCAAGCATGCTGGGCTCTGGAAAGAAAGGGGCGAAGGCATGAGTGTATCGGTACTTGGTGCGGGCGCTTTCGGAACTGCGCTGGCAATTTCGATTTCGCGCAATGGGAAGCCCGTCACCCTTTGGGCCAGAGACTCAGGCGCGGCCGCATCTATGCAAGACATGCGTGAAAATGCGCGTCGGCTTCCAGGTGTACGGCTGCCAGAGAACCTGCTGGTTATCTCAGACATCCAGATCGCCGCAAATTCCGATACGCTGCTTCTTTGCGTCCCGATGCAGCAACTCTCTGGGTTTTTGGTTTGTCACAAAGACATCCTTGCAAATAAATCACTGGTCGCATGCTGTAAGGGTGTAGATCTTGACAGCCTCTCGGGCGCGACCTCGCTTATTCGACACCACGTTCCTTCTGCGACCGCCGCCATTCTGACCGGGCCAAGCTTTGCGGCTGACATCGCGCGAGGCCTGCCAACGGCCCTGACCCTCGCCTGCAACGACGAAACAGCTGGAAAAGATCTTCAACATGAGATCTCAACAGCAAACTTGCGTCTTTACCGAACCAACGACACGATTGGGGCAGAGCTTGGGGGCGCTCTGAAAAATGTTGTCGCTATAGCCTGCGGGATCGCGATTGGTGCCAATCTTGGAGAAAGTGCGCGCGCAGCCATCATGACGCGGGGGTACGCAGAAATGTTGCGCTTGGCCGCGACACTGGGCGCAAGGTCAGAAACACTGTTGGGGCTTTCAGGCCTTGGTGACCTTGCCCTCACTTGCACATCTGCCCAGTCGCGAAACTATGCCTTTGGTTTGTCACTTGGTCGCGGAGAGGCCTTCGACCAAAATGTAACGGTAGAGGGGGTTGCAACAGCAAAAGCAGTCTCTAATCTCGCAAAAAAGCACAAAGTTGAGATGCCCATTGCTGATGTAATCGCAGCAGTGCTTGATCAAAAGTTAACTGTGGAAGAGGCGGTAAAAACGTTATTGTCCCGCCCGTTGAAAGAGGAATGACCAATGCGTGTAGCGCTTATCGTCAAAGACAAACCCGGATCCCTGCAAATCCGGATGGACAACCGTCCTGCCCACCTTGCCTATCTTGAAGAAACCGGTGTTGTAGAACAGGCAGGCCCGTTTCTGGATGCGAATGGTCAGATGTGTGGCTCGCTGATTGTTCTGTCCGTCGACAGCATTGCAAATGCAGCAAAGTGGGCCGAAAATGACCCCTATGCAAAGGCAGGACTTTTTGAGAGCGTAGACCTGCAGGAATGGAAAAGGGTGATTGGCTGATGGCCTACTGGCTGTTTAAATCCGAAGTATCAACCTGGAGTTGGGACCAGCAGGTTGCCAAAGGTGACGCTGGCGAACAATGGGATGGTGTGCGCAACTATCAGGCACGCAACAATATGCGTCGGATGAAAATTGGCGACCTCGGGTTTTTCTATCATTCACAAAAGGAAAAAGAGATTGTCGGAATCGTTGAGGTTTGCGCAGAGTCGCACCCCGATACGACAACCGATGATCTTCGCTGGGATTGCGTGGATATAAAAGCGGTCAAACCGCTTAAGCTGCCAGTCACACTTCAAATGTGTAAGGAAGAGCCGCGCCTTGAAAACATGGTCCTAGTCAACAATACCCGTTTGTCGGTGCAGCCTGTAACGGAAAAAGAATGGAAAACTGTCTGCGGAATGGGTGGCTTAAAAAGCTAGCATTTTCCTGTATTTCAGTCACTATTCCACCATAAATCATAGGAGGACGACATGGGTTTTCTGTCTGTTGTAATAGCTGCAATTGCGTCTTATGCGTTTGGGGCTGTCTGGTATATGGCGCTTGCGAAGCCTTGGATGGCTGCTGCGGGACTTCGAGAGAGCGAGATCAACCGCAAAGATCCAAAACCCTATATCATTAGCTTTGTTTCGGCTCTGATCGTCGCGGGGATGATGCGTCACATCTTTTTCATTTCCGGAATAGACACAGTTGGAACGGGGTTAATGGGCGGTTTCGGACTGGGAATATTCATTGTCAGCCCGTGGATATTGACGAATTACGCCTTTAGCATGCGCCCACGCGCGCTTACACTTATTGATGGAGGCTACGCAACGTTCGGCTGTACAATTATGGGTCTTGTGTTGGTTTTAGTTTGAAATACGGAGGGCCCTGAAACACCAGAACCCTCCGCCACCCCACGTGCTCCCTCAGCACCACACGTGTTCTTCAAAAGGTCCCGGCTGTTCTGGCCATTGATCTGAAACTAGATGCGCTCGGCCATCAAGGCAACAAAATTACTGCAACAAAACTAGTAAAATTAAACTCACCAAAGCACGGTTGCTTATAACGAAAACGCCCGCCAAAAGGCGGGCGCTTGCGTTAATCCCCTCGGCCAATCAGCCGTAGACGGATTCTTTACCGAAATGTTTTGTAAGCATATAGTAGACAACCGCGCGGTACTTGTTGCGCTCTGATTTACCATAGGTTTCGATAACTGCGTTGATTGCGTCCATCAATTGAGGACCATCATTCAGACCGAGTTTCTTGATGAGAAAATTGTTTTTGACTGTATCGAGCTCATGCTCCTGAGATCCAGCTACTGTCGATGCATCCGCATCGTATATTGCCGGGCCGCAACCGATGGTGACTTTGGTTAGCAAATCCATATCAGGTGTAATGCCGCATTTGTTTTTCAAATCATCCGCGTATTGCGCAATAAGATCGTCTCTTTTTCCCATGGGAATCTCCAAACAATAATTTCGGGGCAACCCCCCGCCGCTAGCCCGTAACATCGAGCCGTCCAAATGCAGACTAGAACCATTCGTGAAGATAACAAAGGAAAAGATTGCCGGATAATTCCCCCTAGTTTGCGCAATACGACCGGCGCAAATTGCCGCCATACAACCCAACCAACTCTGGAGGACAAGATGGGACTATGGAACTTTGTGAAGAATGCAGGGAAATCTTTGATTGGCTCTGCCGAAGCGTCAGAAATACAGCCCGAAGAAGCGTTGAAGGCAGAGGTTGAAAAACTTGGCCTGGATACAAACGGGTTCGATATAACCGTTACTGATGGAAAGGTAAAAGTAAGTGGCGGAACGATGTCGACAGAAGAAAAAGAAAAGATTGTTCTGGCTGTTGGCAACGTCGAGGGCATCTCTTCGGTCGAGGCGGACCTAGAAGGGGAATCCGTTTTTCACACCGTTGAAAAAGGTGACACGCTTTGGGCGGTAGCGACGAAGACGCTTGGCGATGGTAATCGCTACAAAGAAATTTTCGAGGCGAATAAGCCGATGCTGAGCCATCCGGACAAAATTTATCCCGGTCAGGTTCTGCGGGTTCCCGGCGGAAAATCTGCTTAAGTTTCACAAAAAAACCCGCGCCAAACTGCGGCGCGGGTTTTTAGTTTTATGGGATCCCGTTAGTAGCGGTAATGCTCTGGCTTATAAGGGCCCTCAACATTCACGCCAATGTAATCAGCCTGTTCTTTTTTCAGCGTCGTCAGCTTCACGCCGATACGGTCCAGATGCAGACGCGCGACTTTTTCGTCCAAATGTTTTGGAAGAATATAAACTTCGTTGTTATATTCGTCGCCTTTGGTCCAAAGTTCGATCTGTGCAAGTACCTGATTTGTAAAACTTGCTGACATCACAAAAGACGGATGTCCCGTTGCATTGCCAAGGTTCAGCAAGCGGCCCTCTGACAATAGAATGATCCGGTTGCCCGAGGGCATTTCGATCATATCGACCTGTTCTTTGATGTTTGTCCACTTGTGGTTCTTAAGTGAAGCGATCTGAATTTCGTTGTCGAAATGGCCGATGTTGCCAACAATCGCCATATCTTTCATCGCGCGCATATGTTCGATACGAATGATGTCTTTGTTTCCGGTCGTCGTAATAAAAATGTCTGCGCTATCAATGACATCTTCCAATACAACCACTTCGAAACCATCCATCGCGGCCTGAAGCGCACAGATCGGGTCAACTTCGGTTACCTTAACGCGCGCGCCAGCCCCGCAAAGAGACGCGGCAGACCCTTTACCAACATCGCCATAGCCGCAGACAACAGCAACTTTGCCAGCCATCATTGTATCTGTCGCGCGACGAATACCGTCGACTAGGCTCTCTTTACAGCCATACTTATTGTCGAATTTCGATTTGGTGACAGAATCGTTTACGTTGATCGCCGGGAAAGGCAAATGGCCTTTTTCCATCATTTGATACAAACGGTGGACGCCTGTGGTGGTTTCTTCTGTCACGCCCTGGATCATGTGGCGTTGTTTGACGAACCAGCCGGGGCTGTCTTTTAGCCGCTTCTTAATCTGGGCAAAAAGGGCGACCTCTTCTTCAGACTCCGGTTTCTCGATAATGTCTGTCTCACCTTCTTCGACCCGTGCACCAAGAAGAATGTAAAGCGTCGCGTCACCACCATCGTCCAGAATCATGTTTGCACCACCCTCTTCGAACGTGAAGATACGGTCTGCGTAGTCCCAGTATTCTTCGAGTGTCTCACCCTTGATCGCAAAAACAGGAGTTCCACCTGCGGCGATAGCGGCGGCGGCGTGGTCTTGAGTTGAAAAGATGTTGCAGGACGCCCAGCGCACATCCGCGCCAAGGACAACAAGCGTTTCGATCAAAACAGCCGTTTGAATGGTCATATGCAATGACCCGGCAATACGTGCGCCTTTAAGTGGTTTGCTGTCGCCATACTCTGTCCGCAAAGCCATTAGGCCCGGCATTTCTGTTTCGGCGATATCCAGTTCTTTGCGGCCGTATTCGGCCAGCGAAATATCTTTTACGATGTAATCCTTTGGCATCCTGCCCACGCTCCTTGCGAATAACTTTCGCGCAGCAGATAGCATTCAGTCGTCGGACCGACAATAGGTTAGCCGAAACTACGTTAGGCGCACCAAAGCGTTGGTTAACTTGGTTGGCCTGCTGGTTCTGGCGTTGGCAGGTCATGAAACCAATCTGTGCCGGCTGCCACGATGCAGCTAACGCCATTTGGGCTGGTTAACATAACTGTAAATGTGCCTGTTTCTGGGGAGGCCCAGACTTCTAGGAGTGTCTGTGCCGATCGTGTCGCCTGAATACCCCCGGCTGTTAGTTGCTCGGAGAATTCTGATTTTAGCCGGTCGACGACCTGGTCGCGCATCGCGCAGGATGTTGCGTGCGCCGGGGGGGCCGTTGCTGCCATGCCGAACAAAAGCCCGGCTGTAAGAAGACGCTTGAACATAGCAAGCTCCTTTCGTTAGTGCTTCGGTTTTGAGGAGGGCACGCCGGGAGGATGACAGTGCCCCCCTCGACTAATAAGATCATGGTCCGTACGTCTGTGTTCAAAACACAAATCTTCACACAAACGGCGGCAGCACGTGATCTATTCGTCTACGCTGAATGAAAAATGCGGCGATAGAGTGGCTTAAAAAGAGGATGTAGCACAATGGCAACACCACCCAGAGCCTGGCAGAGAATGCTTTCAGGTCGCAGGCTAGATCTCCTCGACCCGACCCCAGTTGATATAGAGATCGAGGATATCGCACATGGGTTAGCTTTTGTTGCGCGCTGGAACGGGCAAACACAGGGTGATTTTGCCTATTCAGTTGCCGAACACTCCTTGTTGGTTGAACAGATTTACATGCGACTTTCCCCAAATGCCCCAGCAAAGTGGAAACTTGCAGCGCTTCTGCATGATGCGCCCGAGTACGTAATAGGAGACATGATTTCACCTGTGAAAGCTGCCGTGGGTCTTGGGTATAGTTCACTTGATGATCGGCTGACTGCAGCAATTCACCTGCGGTTTGGATTGCCCACCGCGACGCCTATCTCTGTTAAGCGTCAAATAAAAAAAGCTGACAAAATTTCTGCTTGGCTCGAGGCCACCCAGATCGCCGGGTTTACAAAGAAAGAGGCGGACAAGTTTTTTGGCAAACCGCCGCCCGATATGATTGATGGCTTAACGATCCGGCTACGGCCACCGCTTGAGGTTCGCAATGATTATACCGCGAGGCATCGGCTGCTTTTAGCGGAATTGGGCTGAAATAGTGACTTTTCTGTACGGCCCGCCTTTCGTTATGATGCTGTTGGTATGGCAGAAATCCTCAATCAGATCGTTCAGGTTGGCGGAACGACTGCCATGCAAAAACCGACGGCACCTTCGGTCTTGATTGAATGGATGGATGCCCATCAGGGCAGAAACGGCTGGCATGTAGCAGAAACTCCGGAAAAACAAATAGTGGGGTTTCAGTATTTTGAGCCGAATAAGAAGTTGCCTATCGAGGCGTGCGACATCGCGAGCTTTGTTCGGATCGGCGCGGTCAAAATGGGTATCGGCACAGGTTTGTTTGAGGCCACCAAAATCGCGGCGCGTAATGCTGGGTATCGCTGGATCAACGCAACGATCAGGGCTGATAAAAAAGGCGGTCTTGCTTATTATGCATCCCTGGGCTTTGAAATATGGCGCCTTGATTGCGACGTTCCGCTCAGCGACGGTACACTTGTTGACAGGATCAGCAAACGCTTCACGCTTTAGCAGGCGCAGCAGGGAGAGGCCGCGCCTGCTAATTTTTACCAGAGATCCCTAAGCGAGTTAAACTTCTTTCCCAGCCGCTTCTCGGTGCGATTACGTGTCGGAATAAAGCGATCTGCATGCGGCTTTGGATGCTCTGGCACTCTGCAACCACGTTTTACACATGTTGCGGTTAACAGACTGTCTGCTAGAATAGATAACATGTCATTCTCCAATTCGTCGTTTTCATACGTTAGAAATAAAAGCGTTCATCCTATTGTGCTAATCTTAAAAATTTCTATTTTGTAAGCTGAACTAACAGGTAGACTATGGATTGGCGAAATATCCCTTCACTCGCTGCGCTTCGCGCTTTTGAATCCGCAGCGAGGTTAAAGAATTTTAGCGCGGCAGCACGAGAGCTGAATGTGACCCATGCGGCGATTGCGCAGCACGTGCGCGGATTAGAGGCGAGGTTTTCTCAATCTTTGATCGAACGACACGGACGACTGATGGAGCCAACGGAAGCAGGGCGTCGGCTGGCTGACACGTTAAGTGATGGGTTTGGGACGATTGAGGCAGGCATTAAGGACCTGATTTCAGATGCAACAACGCGCCCTCTTACAATTTCCACAACGCCAAGTTTTGCTGAAAACTGGCTTATGCCGCGGCTTGGTGCATTTTGGGCTGATCGTCCGGGCCTTGAAATTTCGATCGTTCCAACGACGAAAGTGCTCGACCTGAAGCGCGGCCAAATCGATTTTGCGATCCGATACGGGGGCGGGAACTGGCCGGGGCATAAGGCAGAGCGGCTTACGCAATCCACTTATGTGATCGCCTGCAGCCCGAAGTTTGCGGAAAAAATCGAATTTGGCGGCCCATCCGATTTATCAAAACACGTCTGGCTGATTGAACAGGGACACCCTGAACAACGACTCTGGGCCGAGGCGCATGGTATAAACCTGAACCAGTCGCAGATCACAACCTTCGCAACCAATACCCTGGTCTTGTCAGCAACACGGCAAGGGTACGGACTGTCGATTCAGGCTTATGCGCTGGTTGAAAGTGATTTGAAAAACGGAACCCTGGTTAGCGTATTTCAGGAAGATTCGGGCGAACTTGGCTACTACATCGTGACGCGCGAAAACCATATGCACCCATCGCTTGCGCCATTTATCGACTGGTTGCGTTGTTGCAGCTAAGATTAGCGTGGGCTTCGTTTCGCCAAAATCCGTTGCAACGTGCGGCGATGCATATTCAGGCGCCGCGCCGTTTCGCTTACATTACGATTGCACAACTCATAAACACGCTGAATGTGTTCCCAGCGAACCCGGTCTGCAGACATTGGGTTTTCTGGTGGTGGTGGCAGGGCATCACCGTTCGCCAACAAGGCGGCCGTTATGTCATTCGCGTCAGCAGGCTTAGAAAGATAATCAGTCGCCCCGATCTTTACGGCTGCAACCGCTGTTGCGATAGCGCCGTATCCAGTCAATACAATAATCCGCGCACCGGGGCGGCGTTCGCGCAGCAATTCAACCACATCCAGGCCGTTGCCATCCTCAAGCCGCAGATCAACGACCGCGTATGCAGGGGGGCGGGCTGTCGCAATCGCCTTACCAGCCGCAACAGACCCGGCCAGTTCTGGCTCAAAGCCACGTTTTTCCATGGCTCGCGCCAGACGGCGCAGAAATGGCTCGTCGTCATCTACGAGAAGCAGAGACTTGTCATCTCCGATCTCAAGTAATTCTCGGTCTGTCATTAAAATACCTTGCGCGCGTTGTCCTAGCGTCCCTTGTATGCGGTTGCGTGCAGCGGGTCAATTTAGCTCGCCGTTTCTACAAAGCAGGTAACGCTTTCCGCCATCTCAGTTGCGGTCATATCACGTGTGTAATACTCAACAACCCCATACTCTGGTAGAGCGAGATAGCTAAACGTTGAGTGATTTACGAGATAGTATTCCTCGTCGCCCTCTTGTTTCTGATAGTAGGTTTTATAGGCCCGCGACGCTGCTTTGACCTGCTCCACAGTTCCGGTTAATCCGATCATCCGCTCATGCAGGTTGAATGCGAAATCCGCCATCACTTCTGGTGTGTCCCGCTCTGGGTCGATCGAAATCATGACAGGGGTCGCCATTATCCCTTGCTGTTCCAGAAGGTCGACAGCTTCTGCATTGCGCGCAGTATCCGCCGGGCAAATGTCGGGACAAAATGTATAACCAAAATAGACGATGGACGGGCCCGTAATGACTTCTTTGTCTGTTACGGTCTGACCTTGCTGATTGACCAGTGTAAATGGGCCACCAATACTACCTGTACCGCCAGCAATTTGCGATGCCCTGCAGGCCGCAAAAATATCGGCCGCGTTTCGGGCTGTTGCAAACCAAAGGCCCGCCAAAAGCGCGACAATCGCTGTGCCCGCGACAATTGCATAAGTTTTTGCCATTTTTACCCTCTTTACGGTTTTCGTCTGCTGCGCATTGATCACGTCTACGCGCATGACTAACAATTGCACAGATTGATGCAATCACAGTTTGGCGAGCGTATGACAAAAAAAGACACTGCCCTTTTTATCAGCGACGCCAGGAGCGACTGGGTTCGCTTGCGTACGCTTATGGTTTTGCGCTGGGTCGCGATCATTGGTCAGGTCACCGCAATAACCATAGCGTTGCGGTATTACCACCTGCAGCTTGAACTTGGTTTGGTCTTAATGGCCCTGAGCGCGTCTGTTATTGCAAACCTGATTTCAATTTTTGTTTATCCGGAAAATAAGAGGCTGACAGAAACGCAGGCCGTGTTGCTGCTTCTGTTCGATATTTCACAGCTTTCCGCGCTGGTTTTTTTGACCGGCGGGCTGAACAACCCCTTCGCTTTGTTAATCATGGTGCCCGTTACGATTTCGGCAACCGCGCTTCATTTGCGGTCTACGCTATTTCTGGGCTTTATCGCTTTGGGCATGACAACACTTTTGTCGACCTACTATATCCCGCTTCGTACTGAACAGGGGTTCATTCTAAGACTGCCAAATGTTTTCGTCTTTGGGTTTTGGGTGTCGATTGTCATTGGAACAGTTTTTCTGGGCATCTATGCCCGAAGGGTCAGTTCTGAAATCCACAACATGTCCGAGGCTCTTGCCGCAACCCAAACAGCGCTTCTGCGCGAACAAAAATTGACTGACCTTGGAGGGGTGATCGCGGCCACAGCGCACGAGTTGGGGACCCCCCTTGCTACAATAAAGCTGGTCAGCACCGAGATGATTGAAGATTTGTCTGAGTCCCCGGAGCTACGAGAAGATGCAGGGCTGATCCGCGATCAGGCCGACAGGTGCCGCGAGATTCTGCAATCAATGGGCCGTATTGGAAAAGATGATCTGCACATGCGAACAGCGCCCCTTTCAACATTCATAGAAGAGGCAGCAGAGCCACATATTAGCCGCGGCAAAACGGTGCATTTTGCATTTGACCGGGAAGGTGATGGTGGCATGCAGCCAATCGTCTACAGACAGCCAGAAATGATCCACGGTATTCGCAATCTTATTCAGAATGCCGTTGATTTTGCTGAAAAAAATGTATGGGTCGAGGCGCATTGGACCCAAGACCATATTCGCCTGCAAATCATCGATGATGGCGCTGGTTTTCCGCCGCATCTGCTTGGCCGGATCGGTGATCCTTTTGTGCGCAGGCGGCGAAGCGCCGCAGAACGTGCCCAAAGGCCGGAATATGAAGGGATGGGGCTTGGGTTGTTCATAGCCAAAACTCTTCTGGAACGCTCCGGCGCGGATCTAACGTTTGCCAACGGGTCTGATCCTTTTCTGGCTGATGAAGAACGGCCAGAAAAATGCGGCGCAATTGTAGAGGTGAAATGGCCAAGGTTCGGGCATACGCCCGAAGCAACGACGCCGAGGCGTGCGTTGGGTCAAAACCAACCGATCGACGTTTGAGCTGTTTTGCTTAGCGTTGGGAAAAGTTTGTCGCCGTTCCTACAAATAAATTCCTTTACGCGCCCAGGAACATGGCTGATCTGGCTTGCGGCCATCCGCCGGACAGCTAAAGTCAGCCCATGTCGGCCTATTCCTCACAACAGCTCCTGACGTCACCTCAGGAAACTGCAAATCTAGCAGCCAGAATCGCACCACATTTGCGTGCGGGTGACACCGTTTTGCTTGAGGGGCCAATAGGTGCCGGCAAAACCCATTTTGCACGTGCGGTAATTCTTGCACGGATAAGCGTTCCCGAAGACATACCTTCGCCAACCTATACTTTGGTTCAAACTTATGATGCCGGCGACGTCGAAATCTGGCATTGTGACCTCTATCGGTTGACCTCTCCGAACGAAGCTCTGGAACTCGGCCTCGAAGACGCCTTTGAAAATTCAATTTGCCTCGTCGAATGGCCAGACAGGCTGGCCGATCTTGCGCCTAACGACGGCCTTATTCTTTCATTTTCGGTCGTCGCTGAAGCCGAGCATCGGCATCTGACGGCCTCGGCCAAATCGGCGCGCTGGCAGCCTGTGCTTGATCTGATCCATGACTGATTCACACCCAAATTCACTTATGTTGTTTGCTGCTGGGCTTGGTACGCGGATGGGTGCGCTTGCCGCTGAAATGCCGAAGCCGCTGATAAAAGTTGCCGGTCGGGCGCTGATAGATCACGCATTGGATCAGGTCGAGGGCGCAGGTATCGCCAGAACCGTTGTAAACCTGCACTACAAATCAGAAATGATGCGCGATCAGCTGGCAAACAGAAATGTTGTTTTCTCCGAGGAGCTTGAGACCATTCTGGAAACGGGTGGCGGTCTTCGTCACGCGCTCCCGCTTCTTGGGAAAAGCCCGGTATTTACCTTCAATTCTGACGCAATATGGGCGGGACCTAACCCTTTAAAGTTATTGGCCGAAGCGTGGAATCCAGAGAAAATGGACGCTCTTTTGCTTCTCGTCGCCCCCCAGAATGCGCGTGGACATACAGGGGCGGGTGATTTTGTAGTGAACGCCACCGGTCAGTTAACGCGCGGCCCGGGCCATATATATTCCGGCGCGCAAATCCTCTGTACAGAGCGGCTTTCTGAAATCGCTGACGATGTGTTTTCGCTGAATGTTCTCTGGAACAAAATGATGGCTGAAAACCGAATCTATGGCCTGCTCTATCCCGGCCAATGGTGTGATGTCGGCCGCCCCGAAGGTATTGCCGAAGCAGAAAATCTGTTGGCAGAGGTGCGCGATGTTTGACCCTTGCGAAAAGGCCAGAATTTTCGGGCTACCACCAGGCGCTGATTTTGCGAAGGCTCTGGTACACGGCCTGCTGGATCGGACCCAGGGAATGCCGCCTGAGAACGTGGCGCGTGTTGAGGTTTTTGTGAACACCCGCAGAATGCAGCGGCGCGTGCGCGACCTTTTTGATTCTGGCCCTGCCCTTTTGTTACCGCGACTTCGGCTTGTGACGGATTTGGGTCAAGATGCTGCAATGGCCGATCTGCCGCCAGCCGTCCCGCCGCTGCGACGTCGGCTGGAGCTTTCGCAGCTCGTGGCCCAATTGTTAAAACAACAACCTGATCTCGCGCCTCGCTCTGCCGTTTTTGATCTTGCTGACAGCCTTGCTGCCTTGATGGATGAAATGCAGGGTGAAGGTATATCGCCCGAAAAAATAGCGGAACTGGATGTAACTGACCAATCTGGACATTGGGAGCGCGCGCTCAAATTTGTATCTCTAATACAGCGCTTTTTTCAGGATGAGTTCGAAAAAGCGCCTGATTCAGAGGCGCGTCAGCGCATGGTTATAGAACGGCTTGTTTCGCGCTGGGCGGACTCTCCGCCAGACCATCCAGTGATTGTTGCTGGTTCAACCGGCTCTCGTGGTGCCACGCATCTGCTAATGCAGGCTGTGGCACGCCTTCCGCAAGGTGCCCTCGTGTTGCCCGGGTTTGATTTTGACATGCCTGCGTCTGTTTGGACCAGCCTCGACAACGCGCTCACGACAGAAGACCACCCGCAGTATCGGTTTGCGAAGCTCATGAATTCGCTGGATCTGGGTCCGGGTGACGTTCTGAAATGGTCTGACACCCCTGTTCCAAGCCCGCCGCGAAACCGGCTTGTTTCTCTCGCCCTGCGACCTGCCCCCGTAACAGATCAATGGATGACAGAGGGGCGCACGTTAACGGATGTTGGCAAATCAACCGAATCCATAAGCCTGATAGAGGCCCCGTCTTCGCGTCTTGAGGCGGTCGCAATTGCGCTTCGTCTGCGCAAAGCGGCAGAAGATGGAGAAACCGCTGCCCTTATTTCACCTGATCGCCAACTTACGCGGCAAGTCACCGCAGCGCTTGATCAATGGAGGATAGAGCCAGACGATAGCGCGGGGCGACCATTGCACCTTTCAGCACCGGGTCGTTTCTTGCGGCATGTTTCAAACCTGTTTGGTCAAAAACTGACATCCGAATCGCTGCTAACGCTGCTAAAACATCCGCTTTCCTATACCGGTGCTGAAAATCGCGGCTTACATCTTTTATGGACGCGGGAATTAGAGCTGTCTCTGCGCCGCTACGGGCCACCCTTCCCAACACCGGCGGATCTGACTGGCTGGGCCGAGTTACGTGCCGATGACGGGCGCCTTGACTGGACAAAATGGTTAGGGGAAATGCTGGGAGGGTTGGAACAGGTTTCAGAAAGACCGCTTTCCGATCATCTCCGGCACCATTTGCAGATTGCCGAACAGCTCGCTGCCGGACCAGTCGTTGAAGGGGCCGGCACACTTTGGGACAAGCCAGCAGGAAAAGCGGCGCTTGCTGCTGTTCAGGAGCTGGAACGAGAGGCAAGTGCTGGCGGTATTCTTTCACCCGCTGATTACAACGCGTTGTTCTTGGCTATCCTTAAGCGCGTTGAAGTCCGTGACCCAAGCCGCCCGCATTCAAACATTATGATCTGGGGAACGCTGGAAGCGCGTGTTCAGGGTGCCGATCTGGTCATACTCGGCGGTCTGAATGATGGGGTTTGGCCCGAACAACCCGCCCCCGACCCGTGGTTGAACCGAAAGATGCGCCAAGATGCCGGCTTGCTTTTGCCCGAGCGGCGCATCGGCCTGTCAGCCCATGACTTTCAGCAGGCCATTGCGGCAAAGGAAGTTTGGCTAACCCGCGCCATTCGCGACGCCGAGGCTGAAACAGTTCCCTCGCGCTGGGTTAATCGGCTTGTTAACCTTCTTAACGGCTTAACGGAACAAGGGGGCAAAGAGGCGTATTCAGATATGGAGCAACGCGGCCAGTTCTGGCTTGATATGGCCGAGGCGCTTTCAACACCAAAAGTCTCTGTTCCTGCGGAAAACAGACCTTCTCCGTACCCCCCGACCAACCAGAGACCACGCAAACTTTCCGTGACACGCATCAAAACATTGATCCGCGATCCTTACGCCGTTTACGCGCAGTACGTTCTTAGGCTTAAACCGCTTGACCCGATCAAGCAAACGCCAGATGCGCCCCTACGCGGGACCGTTCTTCATAAGGTGATGGAGCAATTCTTGTCAAAAAGCGCCTCTACACGAGAAGAGCTTTTGCACATCGCCGATCAGGTTTTGCTCGAAGATGCGCCCTGGCCCGCCGCCCGGCGTATTTGGTGGGCAAAGCTTGCCAGGGTTGCTGACTGGTTTATCGCCGGGGAACAAGCGCGACGCGCGATTTCGACGCCGATAAAGACAGAACTTTTAGGAAGCGTTTCGCTGGCTGAGCAGGGTTTTACGCTCACCGCGAAAGCTGATCGCTTTGACCGCGCCGCTGATGGGTCTGTGTACATCATCGACTACAAAACCGGTGCACCGCCCTCTGCCGAAGAACAAACCTATTTTGACAAACAGCTACTGCTAGAGGCCGCAATGGTTGAGCGCGGGGGGTTTTCTGAAATCGGCTCGGCACATGTTGCTGGCGCGACATACATCGGGCTTGGTAGTTCGCCAAAGGAAGTGCACGCACCGCTGGATGACCCAGGGCTTGATCAGGTTTGGCAAGAGTTTGACGCGCTGATTAGAGCCTATTCAGGCCCAAAACAAGGATATACCTCTCGTCGCGCCATGGCAAAAATGCGCTTTGGGGGCGACTTTGACCACTTGGCGCGTTTCGGCGAATGGGATGAAACCCAGGAGCCGGCACCAAAGGAAATGCCATGAAACGTCGCGACGCAGCCACCGAACGACAGGTTCGCGCCGCTGATCCGCGTGGATCTGTCTGGCTTTCGGCAAACGCCGGATCCGGCAAAACGAGGGTTCTGACAGACCGCGTTGCGCGTCTGCTGCTAGGCGAGGTTTCGCCCCAACACATCTTATGCCTGACCTACACAAAAGCCGCTGCTTCAGAAATGCAAAATCGGTTGTTCAAACGGTTGGGTTCCTGGGCGATGAAAGAGGATTCTGCGCTGCGGGAGGATTTACTGACCCTCGGCGTTGAGGTTGAAATAGACGCAGATGTTCTCGCCCGGGCACGGCGTCTGTTCGCGCGGGCGATCGAAACGCCGGGCGGGTTGAAGATTCAAACAATCCACTCCTTCTGCTCATCGCTGCTGCACCGCTTTCCACTTGAAGCGCGGGTTTCACCTCAGTTCACGGAAATGGACGACAGGGCTGCCAAGCTGCTTCGCGAGGAAATTGTTGAAGAGCTTGCCGATGGGTCAAACGTCAAACTCATCGACGGTGTCGCGCATTATTATTCTGGCGAAGATTTTTCAGCGCTGACGCGAGAAATTGTAAAACACAAAGAAGCCTTTGCCAAAAAACCCAACGCCGTTGACGTATGGAAGAGGTTTGATCTGAACGCAGACACATCCGAGTCTGATGTGTTGACTGCTGTTCTTAAAGGAGATGAGCCTCATTTACTGCAAACAGCTGTAGCTCTCATGTTTGCCGGAGGCCCGACAGACGCTAAAAATGCGGCAAGATTGGCTCTCATAGATCCGAATAAAATCTCTTTCTCAGACCTAACAATTTTCGAGAGTGTTTTTCTAAGCGGAAAAGACACGAAAGCCGGTTCCTTTGTTGCCAAAATTGATGCGGTTCCAACGAAACCCACTCGCGAAAAGCTTGGGCCTATACAAGATCAGCTGAACGGTTTAATGGCGCGGGTTGAGGCCGCGCGCGAGATGCGAATTAGTCTCTATTCCGCCCAAAAAACGCTTGCATTGCATGAGTTCGCGAGTGTTTTTCTGGCAGAATACAACACACGCAAACAACGCCATGGCTGGCTCGACTTTGATGATTTGATTTTAAAGGCGCGCGGCTTGCTGAACGATCCACTTGTTGCGCAGTGGGTTTTGTTCCGGTTGGATGGCGGGATCGATCACATTCTTGTCGACGAGGCGCAAGACACAAGCCCTGCGCAATGGGACGTGATTGAACGGTTGGCGCAAGAGTTTACAACAGGTGAAGGCGCACGCGCAGAGGTGGAACGATCTATCTTCGTCGTTGGGGACAAAAAACAATCCATCTACTCTTTTCAGGGCGCCGATCCTGATGGGTTTGACAGGATGCGCGCGCATTTTCAGAAAAAACTGGACGATGTGCAAATTCCCTTTCAGCCCATGCAACTTGAATATTCGTTCCGGTCCGCAAACCCGATACTTCGCCTTGTTGATACAGCGTTTCAGGAACGAACGGGCAACGGCCTGGGTGGCGACATTCATCACATTTCGTTCAAGCAAAACATGCCCGGGCGCGTTGATCTTTGGCCTGCCATTCCGAGAACCGCGGAAAAAGAAGACAGGGATTGGTTCGATCCGGTTGATAAGGTCGCTGAAAACCACCACTCGGTAAAGCTCGCGTCCCAGATCGCCGAGCAGATTGCTGGTATGATCGGGAAAGAAAATATTCCCGAAGAAGTCGGCCAGACCGGTGAATTTGAAATGCGAAAGGTGCGGGCAGGGGACATTCTGATACTGGTGCAGCGCCGATCTGATCTGTTTCATGAAATCATTCGCGCCTGCAAAAATTTCGGCCTGCCTATTGCCGGGGCGGATCGATTGAAAGTGGGTGCAGAACTTGCTGTCAAAGATATCTCGGCGCTGCTGTCTTTTCTGGCCACGCCAGAAGACGATCTTTCGTTAGCCGCCGCTCTCCGGTCCCCGATGTTTGGCTGGACAGAAGAGGCCCTGCACGCACTTGCCCAGCGCAGGGGCGAAAAGGAATATCTTTGGGCCGCGCTTCGGGGAAAGGCCGCAGAACACCCAGAGACGCACGCCATGCTTCAGGCGTTGCGCGATGATGCCGACTATCTGCGGCCCTATGATTTGATTGAACGGATTCTGACCCGCTATCGCGGGCGGTTAAATCTGCTGGCCCGGCTGGGCTCTGAGGCAGAAGATGGAATCGATGCGCTGCTATCGCAGGCGCTTTCCTATGAGCGTGCGCAAGTGCCCAGCCTTACAGGATTTCTGACATGGCTAGAGGCGGATGACGTTGAAATCAAACGGCAAATGGACAGTGCTGGTGACCAAATTCGGGTGATGACCGTTCATGGCGCAAAGGGGCTGGAGGCACCCATCGTGATTTTGCCTGATACAGGCCAGCGTAATTTGAACCTGCGAGACGAGATTTACCTGACAGAACGCGGGCCAGTTTGGAAAGCCTCCGCCAACATGCAGCCCCGGATAATGGCCGAAGCCCATGAAACGTTAAAGGCTAAGCAGGCCGCCGAACGAGATAGGTTGCTATACGTGGCAATGACGCGGGCTGAAAAATGGCTGATTATCGCGGCGGCTGGTGAGTTGGGTAAAGATGGCAACAGCTGGTATGAAACCGCCCGAAGCGGAATGAACACATCGGGTGCTGCACCGCATATGTTTGCGGGCGGGCAGGGGCTGCGGCTTGAAGAAGGTGACTGGAGCGGCCTCGGGAAAGTTGAGCCTGATCAATTAACCGCAGCCCGCGCTGATCTTCCGGACTGGGCGCAAAAAAGGGCGATCACTCCGGCAGATACAGAAAAAACATCGGCCCCGTCTGGTTTGGGCGGCGCGAAGGCATTACTGGGCGATGCCGGGCTAGATGAAGAAGAAGCATTGTTGCGAGGACGAAGGCTGCATCGTTTGCTTGAATATCTGCCTGTTTACCCACCAGAAACTTGGGGGACGCTGGCGATTGATATTCTATCCTCGGGAGAAGACACTACACCCGAGCAAGAGGCGCGCGCGCTTTTAGCAGAGGCGCAGCAGGTCTTAATGAACCCAAAGCTCGCGTTTTTATTCTCGGATGATACCCTTGCCGAAGTTGACGTTTCCGCAAACCTGCCGGACCTTGACGGGCAGCGCATTCATGGCACGATCGATCGGTTGCTGATCAAGCCAGCTCGTGTTTTGGCCGTAGATTTCAAATCAAACGCGCTTGTTCCCAAAAATACTTCTGATGTGCCCGAGGGCATATTACGCCAAATGGGGGCCTATTCGGCAGCGCTCTCACAAATCTACCCGGACCGGTCGGTTGAGACTGCCATTTTGTGGACGCGGACAGCAGAATTGATGCCGCTTTCACAAGAAGCTGTGATTGAAGCGCTTCGTCGCGCGGCTTCTCCTTGACGGCCCCCTGTCGGGCACCTACGTTCCACTCCCAACGCATTCCATTTTTTCGGAGAGAGCCTATGGCCACTGTCGCAGTCACCGACGAAACCTTTGACGCCGAAGTCAAGCAATCAGACATTCCAGTAATCGTAGATTTCTGGGCAGAATGGTGCGGCCCCTGTAAGCAGATCGGCCCCGCTCTGGAAGAGCTTTCAGCCGAATACGAAGGCCGGATCAAGGTCGTCAAAGTAAATGTGGACGACAACCCAAATTCCCCCGCCCAATTGGGTGTGCGCGGTATTCCGGCGTTGTTCATGTTCAAAGATGGCGAAGTTGTTTCCAACAAAGTTGGCGCGGCACCCAAAGCCGCGCTGCAAAGCTGGATCGACGAAGCTGTCTGATCTCTAATATAACTATAAGATTACGGGGCGCTTTTGCGCCCCTTTTCTTTTCATGCAGGCAGCGAAAGACGATTTGAATGGTGTTGAGGCTGGCGGTGGCGTTCTTCATTGTGTTGTGGCGACAGCGGTTGAAGCGTTATTGCCAGAGAAAGCATCAGACCGGGTTCTTGCGAACACGTAACCTTGCACCTCACCAAACACCAAGCCATATAGGTCTGAACAAACGGAGGGCACATGGCTAACGAAGATTTTCCCGGTTGGCACGGCACAACGATTATCGGCGTAAAAAAGGGTGGCGAGGTTGTCATTGCCGGCGACGGTCAGGTCAGCCTTGGTCAAACAGTGATCAAAGGAACGGCCCGTAAAGTCCGCAAACTTGCGCCCGGCGGCTATGACGTTATCGCTGGCTTCGCTGGCTCAACCGCTGACGCCTTTACACTGCTCGAACGGCTTGAGGTCAAGCTCGAGGCGACGCCGGGCCAATTGGCGCGCGCCTCTGTTGAGCTTGCGAAGGACTGGCGTACCGACAAATATCTTCAAAAACTTGAAGCAATGCTGATTGTCACCGACGGGACCGAACTGTTGGTCATAACCGGCGCGGGCGATGTTCTGGAGCCTGAACATGATGTGACGGCAATCGGATCAGGTGGGAACTATGCGCTCGCCGCCGCACGGGCCATGATGGACAGCGATCTCAAGGCCGAAGAAATAGCACGTAAAGCTATGGCGATTGCTTCTGATATCTGTGTTTACACCAATGGAAACCTGACAGTTGAAAAGATTAAAGCCTGACCACATAAATGCGGTCAGACAGGCATTTGGGAGGTCTGCCTTAGTTCAGGGTTGCAACACCAAGTGGAACACCGGCGATTTCGCACCAGATAAAAACTTGATTGTAGTCGCTGATATCAACGCTGGCCGGGATTTCGTAACGTTGTGTGCCTGTAAGCTCACGAAGCTCGCCAAGGAGTGTATCAGAGTCGTACCCATTGTTGCCAAGCGCAACGCGTGGGTCAGGGCCGCCATCAAGACTAAAATCATCAGCAAGTTCTACGTAGAATTTGCCGCCCTCTTCCACGATAGAGACTCCGCCCGTGGTGACGTGGTTGGACTGGCCAATAAATGTGCCGCTGTCGCCATTCATTCCAGCTAGTGCAGGCATTGCGGTCACGCTAAGGGCGATGGCCGTTGCGCCAGCGCCGAACAGGTTGATGATATTGCGTTTCGAAATCATGGTGTCCTCCTTTGAATTTCGTTTGGCAAACTTAGTTAATAAAAAGTAAATAAATACCGCCTCTCACCTACAGGTTATATTGCGTGAACCAACTGTGCGATCTTGTGTTTTCGGCGTGTATGACTAGGTTGTTCTCTACTCTTCTTTTTGGACATAAAAACTATGACAGACCTTACCCCGCGCGAAATCGTGTCTGAGCTGGACCGCTTTATCATTGGTCAAAATGGCGCAAAGCGTGCTGTCGCCGTGGCATTGCGCAACCGTTGGCGGCGCAAACAGCTAAACGACGATTTGCGCGAAGAGGTTTATCCGAAAAACATTCTGATGATTGGCCCAACCGGGGTGGGTAAGACCGAAATCAGCCGTCGTTTGGCAAAGCTTGCGCGCGCACCGTTTATCAAGGTTGAGGCAACGAAATTTACCGAGGTTGGCTATGTGGGCCGCGATGTAGAGCAGATTGTCCGCGACCTTGCTGACAGTGCAATTGCCATGATCCGCGAACAGATGCGCGATGACGTAAAAGCCGCCGCTCATGCTGCTGCAGAAGAGCGTGTTGTTGAAGCTATCGCAGGTAAAGACGCCCGTGAAACCACCCGCGAAATGTTTCGTGGCAAGCTCAAGAACGGAGAGCTTGACGATACGATGATCGAGCTTGATATCGCCGACTCCACTAACCCGATGTCGATGTTCGAGGTTCCGGGCCAACCTGGTCAGAACATGGGCATGATGAATTTGGGTGACCTTTTTGGCAAAGCGATGGGCGGCCGAACCACGCGTAAAAAGCTTACCGTCGCCGAAAGCTATGCGCTATTGATCGGGGAAGAGGCGGACAAGTTACTGGATGACGAGATCGTTACGCGAAATGCGTTAGAAGCTGTCGAGCAAAATGGCATCGTGTTTCTTGATGAGATTGACAAGGTTTGCGCCCGCGCAGATGCGCGCGGCGCTGACGTAAGCCGCGAGGGTGTGCAGCGCGATTTGCTGCCGCTGATCGAGGGAACGGTTGTCTCAACGAAACACGGACCCGTTAAAACAGACCATATTCTGTTTATCGCCAGCGGCGCGTTTCACATTGCGAAACCGTCTGACCTGTTGCCCGAGCTTCAGGGTCGTCTGCCAATTCGCGTTGAGCTTCGTGCGCTGACCGAAGGTGATTTTGTCCGAATTCTTACCGAAACGGACAATGCGTTAACACTTCAATACACTGCCTTAATGGCAACCGAAGACGTGACTGTGACCTTTACCGTAGACGGCATTGCGGCACTGGCCAAAATTGCAGCGGACGTAAACCAAAGTGTCGAGAACATTGGCGCGCGTCGGCTTTACACGGTTATGGAGCGGGTTTTTGAAGAGCTTAGCTTCTCCGCGCCCGACCAAGCAGGCATTGACGTAACGGTTAACGCCGAATTTGTTGATGCAAATCTGGGCGAGCTCACAAAATCAACGGATCTTAGTCGCTACGTGCTATAGCCGCTTTTAGAAATAAACTGTAACACTCAAGAAAGTGTTCATTCGGGTCGGGATTTTATGGGCGTGTTCGTTCGGGCTTTAACGCTTTTTCTATGTCTCGGCCTCGTCGCTTGCGCGCCCCGCGGCATTATTGTTGTTAATCCAGTCGCTCAGGACGCCGGAACAAATTACCCTATTTTTTATGGCACCTCGCGGCGCGCCGATCCTGCGCGCCAGTATGGATCAAGACGATCTGAAAATGTTACCTTTGGCCGGCTAGACGTTTCCGTTCCGCCAGATCATGAGACTGGGGCCATTGAAATTTCCGGGTCAAATCCTGACCCACGTCAGCACTTTGTCGCGACACAGGATACAAAGTTTTCCGGAGCAGATGATTTCAGGGCCGCGCTGCGAAAAGAACTTCGGTCTCGACCTTCAGGTGAACGGCTGGCAATTGTCTACGTACATGGCTTCAACAATAATTTTGCCGAGGGGGTGTATCGGATTGCTCAGATATCCCATGATTTTGGCTTGTCTGAAGTGGCGGTGCACTATTCATGGCCCAGCGCCGGGCATCCGCTTGGCTACGGATATGACCGGGACTCGGTCCTTTTCGCGCGCGACGGGCTTGAGGAGTTGCTTGACACGGTCCAAAACGCAGGCGCCGAAAAAATACTATTGATGGCCCATTCACTTGGCGCGCTCCTGACAGTGGAAACGCTTCGTCAGATGGCGATTTCGGACTCATCCGTTTTGCGCAGAGCGCTTGGCGGCGTCGTGCTGATTTCGCCTGACATCGATGTTGAAGTGTTTCACCAACAGGCGATGCGTATCGGGAAGCTGCCGCAGCCATTTGTTATTTTCGCATCCGAGAAAGACAGGGCGCTGCGGCTTTCTGCGCGGCTAACCGGGCAACCAAATAGGCTGGGTACACTAACAAATGCGAACGTTATTTCTGATCTGGAAGTCACCGTCTTTGATGTTACGGATTTTTCGACAGGGCTGGATGGCCATTTCACGGCAGCATCTTCGCCTGCGCTCATCAGAATTTTGTCCCTGCTTCCTATGCTCGAAAGCTCTTTCCGCAACGATCGTGCCGGCCGCCTTGATTTGCTTCAAGGCACCGTTTTAACCGTGCAGAACGCAACGCAGGTGGTTTTGTCACCCCTGTAAATCAACTGCCCTCTTGTCGTTTTCGCTTTTCATTTTTGTTCCATCACGCAAAGAATTGCCCGTTGGTTGGAGCATTGATGTCCTTTCTTGGTTTTCTCCGAAGTAATGTTCGCTGGTTATCGGCCGGGGTACTGCTGACACTCGTATCGAGCTTTGGCCAAACCTTCTTCATTTCGGTATTCGCCGGCGAAATCCGGCAGGAGTTCGGACTTAGCCATGGTGCATGGGGTGGCATCTACTCATTAGGTACAGCGACGTCAGCCATTGTAATGATCTGGGCGGGTGCGTTGACCGACAAGTTTCGCGTTCGGTCTTTGGGTGCTTTTGTCATGGTTGGGCTTGCGCTGGCATGTCTTTCTATGGCGCTTGCGCCTGCAGCCTGGGCGCTGCCAGTTGTCATCTTTCTGCTTCGATTCACCGGGCAGGGTATGAACAGTCATATCGCCTCGGTCGCGATGGCGCGCTGGTATGTGGCAACGCGGGGTCGGGCGCTTGCCATTGCATCAATGGGATATGCTATTGGCGAGGCGGCATTACCGCTTGTTTTTGTTTCCCTAATGACACTTTTTTACTGGAAATTCCTCTGGGTGGTGTGTGCGTCGCTTGCACTTGCCTGCATCCCGGCTCTCCTTTTTCTTCTGAACGAAGAGCGTACACCGCAGTCTGTTGCTGACGAAAGCCCGTCCGCCGGAATGAATGGGTTGCATTGGCAACGTTTCAGCGTGTTGCGCCACTGGTTGTTCTGGGCCGTTATCCCCTCTTTGATGGCGCCTTCAGCATTTATCACGGCACATTTCTTTCATCAGGTTCACCTGGCCGAGGTCAAAGGCTGGCCCCATGCTGCGCTTGTCGCCCTGTTTCCGGTTTATACGATCGTCGGCGTTCTTTCGACGCTGGTTTTTGGCTGGCTTATAGATCGGTTTGGAACCGCTCGATTGATGCCTGTTTATCAAATACCACTCGCTGCCGGGTTTGTTCTTTTTTCCGATGCCGAAAGTTATTTCGCCGCCGGCTTAGCGATGGGCGTGATGGCAATAACAGTCGGGGGGCAAGCGACACTGGCTGTCGCCTTCTGGGCTGAATTTTATGGCACAAAACACCTTGGGGCGATAAAGGCGCTTGCGATGGCCGCGCTTGTATTCGGATCTGCAATCGGGCCCGGCGTAACCGGATTCCTGATCGATAGGGGTTTGAATTTTGAAGATCAGATGATTGGGATTGCGGTGATTATCATAGCGGCGTCCGGGTTGGTTGCAGTCTCGGTCAACCGCGCACGACGAATGTTAACGGTGACGCTTTAGGTAGACATAATAAGCGCCGGATCCGCCGTGTTTAAGGTGTGCTTCGGACACCTGAAGAACGACTTGGCGTAAGGGGGCGGAATGCAGCCAGTGAGGCACCTGGTGCTTTAAGACCCCGCGCCTTACCGGAATCGGCCCGTCGTCAATTGCCGATTTACCCTTGCCGGTGATCACGAGAACCAGCCGTTTTCGCGAAGCATGCGCATTAAGGATAAACCCAGTTAAAACCGGATGGGCCTGTGCAATTGTCATGCCGTGCAAATCTATGCGTGCTTCTGGGCTAAGCTTGCCGCGCTTTAGCTTACCAAAAGCTTTTTCATCCATTTGTAGCGGCGCCTTGGAAAGGTCTTCGCCGATTGAGGAAGCAAAGTCGTGCCTTGCTGGTTTCTGAATTATTTTCTCGCCGAAAGAAAACGGCTGTACGGTTACTTTTTTTGCCTTAGGTCGAACATTCGCCAACTCAAATGCTACCTTTGGGTTTGGGACGTCGGGGCGCAATGGTGTCGCCGTCTCTGCAACCCGCTTCCAAAGCTCTTCTTCATCAGGGCGCAGGGTTCGGCGTTTTCGGCTCATCCCGCATCCTCTGGAACCAGTTGGAATGCAACCTGGATTGGAAGCAAAACAACCATGCGGCCAGGGTCACGAACCTTTCCCGCCTCGCGCCCTGCACCATCGCCCGATCCATAAAAAATATCCGCGCGTTGCGCGCCCTTTATCGCGGACCCGGTATCCTGTGCGATCATCAAACGGTTAAATGCGCCCGAGCCGCGTTTTTCCACCCAGATCGGCGCACCCAACGGAACATAATTCGGGTCAACTGCCACCGTACGCATCGGGGTAACTGAGCGGTTCATCGCGCCCAAGGGACCCTTCTCCTCTGGCAGGTCTCTGAGGCGGCGGAAAAAAACATACGACGGATTGTGACGCAGCAACTCTACCCCATCGACAGGGTTTCGACGTACCCAGTTTTGAATAACCTGCGCAGAGACCTGATGAGCCCGATATACGCCACGCCGTACAAGTTCCTGACCGATGGACTGATAGGTATGGCCATTGGCCCCGCCATACCCAACACGTAAAATTTCACCGTTTGTCAGCCGGATCCGACCAGATCCCTGAATTTGAAGAAAGAAAACTTCTACCGGGTCGTCGACCCAGCAAATTTCAAGGCCCCGGCCCTGAAGCGCGTTGGATTCTTCGATTTGACGGCGTGACAGCCAAAGGCCCTGAGCTTCTGGCGGCCGACGGTAAAGTGGATACCGATAGCGACCCGTGCGCGTCATAGAGCCTGAAAGTTCCGGCTCGAAATACCCGGTGAACAACGCCGGATTGCCGTCCTTTATCAAGACTGGACGAAAAAATAGTTCGAAAAAGGTGCGTGCGCTTGGCTGTGTTTTTGCCAACGAACAAAGAGCCGACCAATCTTCGCCGTCAACATCGCCGCATGTTTCCAGAAATGCTGTAAGCGCGGCCTGATGGTCGTCTTCTTTCCAACCGCTCAGCTCGTCAAAGCGAAGTAACTCATGGGTCGGTTCTGCTGCTTTTGTTGGCAAAGTCATGGCGAAAACCGCCATAACGATAGCCCCCAAAAGCGCATGGCTCATTCCCCTGTAGCCACCAGTTGCCAGTTCGGGTCGCTTGAACCTAGCGTCCGGGCAAATGTCCAGGTGTCCTTTTGACGTTTAAGTTCTTTTGGGTCGCCCTCAACGATATCGCCGGCAGAATCCCGCACCGCTGACCTCAGTTCACCAACAAACCTGACGTGCATTTCGCCGATGCCTGTAGAGCGGTCAAAGTCCGCGCCGACAAGGGTGGTTTCGCTAACGCCGATAAACTCTGCTTCGACTGTTAAGCCCTTTTTTTCACGCTCCGCCACAACTTCTGAAAAAGCGTTAAAGACGTCTTCGGCAAGGAAGGGGCGAATAGAGTTAAGCTCGCCCTTTTCAAAACCCATGAGAATCATTTCATAAGCGCTTCGGGCGCCCTGTAAAAACTCACCAACCATAAAACTCTGATCAGCGCCCTTCATCGCAACAAGCGCTTTTGCAGCGTCGCTGCCTTCTTCTACATGGTCCGTGATATCACGATCTGGTCCTCCCTCGATCACTTCGAGCCCCGCCCGGCGGGATTTGTCAACCGCCATTGGTGTCGGAGGTTTTTCAAAACCCTCCCGTGTACCTAAAACGCTTTTAAGTTTCAGGATCAAAAATATCGCAACGCCGGCTAGAACCAGCAGTTGAATCGCAGCATTGCTCATCAGAACCTCTCGAAAGGATGGTAACATACGTTCACTGGACATATGTAGGACAGGGGCGAGGTCAAGTCTACCGCGCCAGATAGATGAAAGAGGTTCTTATGTGGCTATTGCTTGCCTTTGTCGCAGTTCCGTTGATTGAGATCGCGCTTTTTATCAAGCTTGGTGGCTTTATTGGCTTATGGCCGACACTTGCAATTGTCGTTCTTACCGCGTTTCTGGGTACCTGGCTGGTGCGCAATCAGGGTGCGCTTGCGATATCAAAGCTGCGCGGGTCTTTTGCTGAACTTAGCGATCCGACCGAGCCGTTGGCCCACGGGGCGATGATATTAATCGCAGGTGTTTTGCTGCTAACACCTGGGTTTTTCACAGACGCTTTCGGGTTTTTATTGCTGTTCCCACCCTTTCGTGCAGTCGCATACCGCTACATCCGTGCCCGCATCGAGGTTCAGAGCTTCGCCATGGGTGAGCGTTCGAGGCAGGATACCAACCCCGGTACAACGATAATTGATGCGGAATATACCGAGGTGGATCCGTCCAAGCCCCCAACGCAAGGATCATCGGGCTGGACAAAACACTAAATCTTGTCGCGAGACATCATTGAGGCCCGGGGAATGACCTGATAAACGGCCTTGCAAAGTCAGATATCTTTTGGAGAAATTGAAAATGGCCGAAAACGAAAACGGCGCGCAGCCTCAAGCCCAACCAGAACCAGTAAAAATGCAAGTCCTCGGGCAATTCACTCGTGATTTGTCTTTTGAAAACATCCTGGTGCAAAAAGGCGCTCAGGGTGAAGTTCTGCCTGACATACAGGTTCAGGTGACGATGGACGCTAAAAAACGTAGCGGCGAAAACCAGTATGAAGTGATTTCCAAATATAAAATCGAAGCCAAGAACAAGAGCAGTAATGATCCGTTGTTTTTGTTGGAGCTTGAGTATGGTGGCGTTTTCCAGATCGAAAATCTACCGGAAGAACAATTGCACCCCTATCTGATGATCGAGTGTCCGAGAATGCTGTTTCCCTTTGTTCGTCGGATTGTTAGCGACATAACCCGCGACGGTGGCTTTCCGCCATTGAACATGGAAACGATCGACTTTGTAGCGCTTTATCGGCAGGAAATCGCACGCCGTGCTGAGGCGGAAAAAGCCAACCAACCCGTTTCTTAGGAACCTAGTTTTTCCAAAGTGCGCCGTCGCCCATCGCGTCAACAAGTGCGGTGTGAGCGGCAGCTTCTTCTTTTGTGAGTCTTGATGGTAGCGAAACCGGGCGCGGACGGGGACGCCATTCTGTTTCAGAGCCCACTAAGTTTGACGAGGCTGCATCCGAAGCCAGAGCGAAATCTGGCTGACGACCACCAATAAGTTCAAGATACACTTCGGCCAGTATTTCGGAGTCCAATAGGGCACCGTGAAGTGTTCGTGCTGTATTGTCGATTCCGAACCTTCGGCACAAAGCATCAAGAGACGCTGGTGATCCCGGAAATTTTTTGCGTGCGACAGCAAGCGTGTCAAATGCCTGGCCCATGGGCAACAATGGAAGGCCCGCCCATTTCAGCTCTGCATTCAGAAATTTCATGTCAAAACTGGCATTATGAATCACCAGCTGCGAATCCTTTACGAAATCGAGGAATTCCTGACCTACCGCTTTAAATACCGGCTTATCTGATAAAAACTCGTCGCCAAGACCGTGTACTTCAAATGCGCTCTGCGGCATTTCCCGTTCTGGGTTGATATATTGGTGGTACGTTTTTCCCGTCGGCAGTTGGTTCCACAGCTCCACTGCGCCGATTTCAACGATGCGGTCACCTTGCTCTGGCTCAAATCCTGTCGTTTCCGTATCAAGAACGATTTCACGCATTCGCAATCCGCTTTCTTACTTTTTCAAGCACATCATGAACAGCGGCGCGCGCCTCGTCCAGTGTCAGCGTTTCTATGATAAAGTCGGCACGGTTTCGCTTTTCGGAATCCGGCATCTGCTTTGAGAGAATAAGGTCTAGCTGCCCTTCATCCATCCCGGGGCGTTCGAGAACTCGGGCGCGTTGAATATTTTCGGGAACTGTAACCACCACAGTTGCATCCATCGTTGACTCGGTTCCAAGCTCGAACAACAGCGGAATGTCGAACAGGAGTATATCCGAATTCGTTTCTTCGATGAATCTCTGGCGGTCTTTAGCGACCAGTGGATGAACAATAACCTCAATCTGTTTTAGTGCCGTTGCGTCTGACGCAATCCATGCTTTCAAAGTCCCTCGGTCTACAACTCCGTCCACAACCGCCTGCGGACACAGGGCCCGTATTGATCTAACGGCTTCACCGCCCTTTCCATAAAGCCTGTGAACTGCGGCATCAGCATCCCACACCGGGATGCCCGCTTCGGCAAAAAGTCGTGCGGTCGTGGACTTTCCCATACCGATGGAGCCGGTCAAACCAAGAAAAAATGGTTTTTTCATACCGACAATACAGCCTTCCTTGTCGCCTCATCTACGGTGGGTCTTACTCCGAACCACCGCTCGAATGCGGGCGCTGCCTGATACAACAACATTCCAAGACCATCGACTGTCTGACACCCCATTTCTTCGGCGGCTTTCAAGAGCGTTGTTTTCAGCGGGGCGTAGACCAAATCTGTAACAACTGCTTTTTTATTTAGCCCGTCCAGCGGGATCCGAAAATCTGGCTTACCCACCATGCCAAGCGAAGATGTATTTATCACTGTCGCTGCGTCATCGAGCATATTGCCTGACTGCACCCAATCAAACACCTTTATCCTTGTTCCAAATTCACTGCGCAGTGAATCCGCTCTTGATCGGGTTCTATTGGATAGAAAAATTTCTTTGACGCCCACTTCTATCAAAGTCGCCAAAACAGCGCGCGCCGCGCCACCGGCGCCAATCACCGCGGCCGGGCCAGCGTCTGGCCGCCAGTTGGGGGCTCCATGCCTTAGATTTTCTATAAATCCGTAGCCGTCGGTATTATCTGCATGCACCCTGCCATCTTTGCGAAAGATTAATGTATTCGCGGCACCTATCAATGCTGCCCTGTCGGTCACGAGATCTGCAATTTCCAACACCGCCTCTTTATGTGGAATCGTTACGTTCACTCCGACAAACCCAAGACGTGGCAGTGTCCGGATCGCTTCTTTCAAATCGTCATAGGCCACATCCATCGGAATGTAGTGGCCCCTGATACCGTAGGTTTTTAACCAATGCGCGTGTAGTGCCGGCGATTTACTGTGCGATACCGGAGATCCTACAACACCTGCCAGTGGAATTTTTTGCTCGCTCATTTTTCCAATACCCCTCGCAGAGAAAAATACGACAGAAGTTCCAGCAATGGGAGCCCCAGAACCGTGAAATAGTCACCCTCTATTTTGGAAAAAAGCCTTACGCCTTCTTCTTCCAGTTTATAGCCACCGACCGAGTGTTGAATGCTATGCCAGTTTCGGCCGAGGTAGGCGTCTAGATATGAATCCGAAAAACTGTGCATATGCAACCTTACCTGCCCGATATGTCGCCAAACTGGCGCGCCACCTTCATAGACGACGACCGCAGAAAGCAAACTATGGCGTGATCCGCGTAAGTGCACAAGTTGGGCGCGCGCCTCGTCAACTGATTTCGGTTTCGCGAGTATAGCGCCAGAAACTTCCAGTATCTGATCACAACCGATTATAAGCGCTTCTGGGTTTTTCTGGCTCATACAGCGGGCCTTTTGTTCAGCCAGCGCATCAGATACATCCCGCGGCGAGGCCCCGTCTGCCAAAAGAGAATTCCGGATGCTCTCTTCGTCCACGCGCGCAATCTGAACTTCAAAGGGGACTCCAGCATTTTTCAAAAGTTTCTGACGAATTTCGGAACCTGACGCTAGAATGATCCGCTGTGACATGTTGAAGACCCTGTGGATGATTGATTGTATTAGTTATGGGTAAATTGGGCGAAAAAATGGTTTTCGCCGAAGTTCTGTATTCTCGCCTTAGTTCAGTCGCTATCCAGCATTTTTATCCCCGGTGGGAAAGGATAAAATCTTTTTGTGGAGAAATCGCCCGCTCTCTGAATTAACCGTATTTATCCACAAATTATTTCTGTAATTTCTATGTAACTATTTGTAATAAATAAGTAATTTTTGTTCTTTTTTTTATCCTCGGGTTATCTGCCATTTACACACAGGTTTTTCTTATCTGTACCATTCTGTGAATAACTATTTAATCCAGAGAATTCCTGATCGCTACATAATCATCATCTCTTTTCTTCTTCTTTTATTAATTTAGAAAGATAGTGTAGAAACTTGGGGGCGATATAGAATGACCGACATCCTTACAGATTTTTATCCTTGGATTAAGACGCTTCATATTGTTTCAGTTATCGCTTGGATGGCAGGTCTTTTTTATCTTCCTCGCCTTTTTGTCTATCACACAGAAGAAGTTCAAAAAGGGTCAGATACAGATGAATTGTTTCAGAAGATGGAAGTTAAGCTTCTTCGCCTGATTATGAACCCGGCTATGGTTTCGACCTGGGTGTTTGGTTTGTTGCTTGTCTTTACCCCTGGCGTCGTAACCTGGGCGTTTGTCTGGCCGTGGTTAAAAGCTGCAGCGGTGCTTGGTATGACATGGTTTCATCATTGGCTTGGGTATCGTAGAAAAGATTTTTTACGAGGTGAAAATACTTTGACCGGGCGGCGATACCGGGTGATGAATGAGGTTCCCACAATTCTTTTGTTGGTAATTGTTACCTCAGTGGTGGTGCGACCTTTCTAAGGAATGTTGACTTGCAGGGGTTCTGGCCCTATTTGGTCTATCGAAACCAGCCGTCCGGCTGGGTAGATTCCCCACTGAACATTGACCGTGCGCCAATAAGGCCGGTCCAGAGAGCACCCCAATGACGAAAGAATGCCTGTCCCTTGCTGACCTGAAAATAAAAACGCCCAAAGATCTTCTGTCGATGGCTGAGGAGCTTGAGATCGAAAACGCGTCGACCATGCGAAAAGGCGACATGATGTTTTCGATCCTCAAGGAACGCGCGGACGATGGATGGGAAATATCCGGTGATGGTGTTTTAGAAGTTTTGCAAGACGGGTTTGGTTTTTTAAGATCACCCGAAGCAAACTATCTCGCTGGGCCAGACGACATTTATGTTTCACCAGAAATGATTCGTCAGTTTTCGCTGCGGACGGGTGATACAATCGAGGGCGTGATTCAAGCACCGCGGGACGGCGAAAACTATTTTGGCATGATCAGCGTCGCGGCGATTAACTTTCAAGAGCCGGAAAAAGCAAAACACAAAGTCGCTTTTGATAACCTTACGCCGCTCTATCCCGATGAGCGCCTCAAGATGGAAGTTGAAGGCGCGGTTACGAAAGACCGTTCAGCCCGCATAATCGACCTTGTTGCGCCAATTGGTAAGGGTCAGCGCGGATTGATTGTTGCGCCACCTCGTACAGGTAAAACTGTTCTTTTGCAGAACATCGCGAATTCGATCGCGATGAACCATCCAGAATGCTACCTGATTGTTCTTTTGATCGACGAACGTCCCGAAGAGGTGACGGACATGCAGCGCTCAGTTAAAGGCGAGGTTGTGTCTTCAACGTTTGACGAACCTGCAACCCGCCACGTTGCTGTTGCTGAAATGGTAATTGAAAAAGCGAAGCGGCTTGTCGAACACAAGCGTGACGTTGTTATCCTGCTTGACTCTATCACGCGTCTCGGGCGTGCCTTTAATACGGTTGTGCCGTCCTCTGGTAAGGTCCTGACGGGTGGTGTCGATGCAAACGCACTACAGCGGCCTAAGCGGTTTTTCGGCGCTGCACGGAACATTGAAGAGGGCGGCTCGCTAACCATCATCGCGACAGCATTGATTGATACGGGCAGCCGGATGGACGAAGTTATCTTTGAAGAATTCAAAGGCACCGGTAACTCAGAAATCGTTCTTGATCGTAAGGTCGCGGATAAGCGCGTATTCCCGGCGATGGATATCCTGAAGTCAGGCACCCGGAAAGAGGACCTGCTGGTTGATAAAATTGACTTGCAGAAAACATTCGTGCTGCGCCGTATCCTCAACCCAATGGGTACGACCGATGCAATCGAATTCCTGATCTCGAAACTTAAGCAAACGAAATCGAATGCTGAATTCTTCGACTCGATGAATACATAATTATTTAACTAAAACAAATAGTTAGTTAAAAATGGAGACGATTTATGCCCTGGCGACAGCCCGCGGAAAAGCGGGTGTTGCGGTTATCCGGTTATCCGGCCCGCGCTCTTTTTCTGCGATCGAAAACCTTGCCGGGTCATTGCCAGAACCACGCGTGGCCGGGCTACGGCCTTTGAGGGATGACGCGGGTCAATTGCTGGATGAAGCGTTGGTTTTGACCTTTGTCGAGGGTCACAGTTTTACAGGCGAGCAATCTGCAGAGCTGCATTTGCATGGCAGTCAGGCAACCGTGGCCGCAGTACTCAGAGCATTGGAAAAACAGGAAGATCTCAGGCTAGCAGAGCCGGGTGAATTTACGCGCCGTGCTCTGGAAAACGGACAGCTTGATCTGGCGCAGGTAGAGGGGCTTGCGGACCTGATAGAGGCCGAGACAGAAGCGCAGCGCAAGCAGGCCCTGCGGGTGCTGACAGGTGCCCTTGGTGACAAAGCAGCAGTTTGGCGGAGCCGGCTTATTCGGGCAGCGGCGTTGCTTGAGGCAACAATAGATTTCGCAGACGAAGACGTACCTGTTGATGTATCGCCAGAAGTGTTGGAGCTGCTGGCGGAAGTTGGATTATCGCTGGAAGAAGAAGCACGGGGCGTTGCGGTTTCTGAACGAATAAGAGACGGCTTTGAAGTGGCAATTGTCGGACCGCCTAACGCTGGAAAATCGACTTTGCTGAACGCCCTGGCGGGACGGGAAGCGGCAATAACATCTGAGTACGCAGGCACCACGCGCGATGTCATCGAAGTGCGTATGGATCTGAACGGTCTTCCGGTCACGGTACTAGATACTGCAGGTCTGCGCGAAACAGAGGATTACGTCGAAGGGATCGGCATTGCGCGGGCGATGGAGCGCGCAAGGCTAGCCGACATGCGTGTGTTCTTGCAGGGTGATGAAGGATCATACCTTGAATTGCAGCCGGAAGCCGATGATATCGTAGTCAAAGGTAAAGGTGACCTAAGGGGCAACGATGGGTTTAGCGTATCGGGGAAAACCGGGCTCGGGGTGTCGGAACTTATAGCGCGAATTGTAAAGATTCTGAATGTAAGGGTTGCGACCGCAGCGACCGCAACCCGCGACCGCCACAGGATCGCAATTGAACGAGCGATGAAGGCTTTGGAATCAGCGCGAAATGAGGTAATGAATGGCCCGGATCGCGCCGAGCTGGCGGCCGAAGAGATCCGGACAGCCATTCGCGCTCTGGATTCTTTGATAGGGTTGGTGGATGTCGAGAACATATTGGACGAAATTTTCGCGAGTTTCTGTCTTGGAAAGTAAGGAATGTTTCACGTGAAACATCGGGGATTTGATGTTGTAGTTGTTGGCGGAGGCCACGCTGGCGCTGACGCTGCTCTCGCGTCTGCCCGGATGGGTGCGCGCACAGCATTGGTAACTCTCAGCTTTGGTTCTATTGGTGTGATGTCCTGCAATCCGGCGATTGGCGGTCTTGGTAAGGGTCATCTCGTGCGCGAGATTGATGCGCTTGACGGTGCAATGGGCCGCGTCGCTGATAAAGCGGGTATTCAGTTTCGCCTTCTAAACCGACGCAAAGGCCCGGCAGTTCAGGGGCCGCGCGCGCAAGCGGACCGAAATTTGTACCGAAACGCGATGCAGGAAGAGATTTCATGTGCCCAAAACCTGACTGTGATTGAGGGCGAGGTTGTTGATTTAGTAGTTAAAAACGGCAAAGTCAGCGGGCTGAAACTGCAAGATGAAGCAGAGATTTTTGCGAAATCTGTCATTCTGACGACAGGCACTTTCTTGCGCGGTGTAATTCACATTGGAAATGTATCGCGCCCAGGAGGCCGGATTGGTGACAAGCCATCCGTCAAACTGGCCGAACGGATGGACGAGTTTGGTTTTGCGTTGGGGCGCCTTAAAACGGGAACGCCACCACGCCTTAAAGGAAGCACAATCCGCTGGGACTTGCTGGAAACACAGCCAGGCGATGACGAGCCAACCCTGTTTTCCTTTATGTCAAAGTCAGTTACGGCGCGGCAAATTTCATGCGGTATCACGCATACGAATGAACAGACGCATGAAATAATTCGGAAAAACCTAGAGCTTTCCGCAATGTACGGCGGGCACATTGACGGTGTCGGGCCACGCTATTGCCCGTCTATTGAGGACAAGATCGTAAGGTTCGCTGATAAAACCTCACATCAAATCTTTCTGGAGCCCGAGGGGTTGGATACAGACACCATTTACCCGAATGGTATATCAACGTCGCTGCCCGAGGATGTACAGAAAGCTTATGTAAATTCGATCTACGGCCTTGAAAACGCAGAGATTGTTCAGCCGGGATACGCGATTGAATATGATTACGTGGACCCGCGGGCATTAAAGCCGACATTGGAAACGAAAACTGTGCCCGGACTGTATTTGGCCGGCCAGATTAATGGAACAACCGGGTATGAAGAGGCTGCGGCGCAAGGGCTTGTCGCTGGTTTGAACGCGGCACTGGTGGCAACCGGTAGAGAGCCAGTAATTTTTAGCCGCGCAGATTCATACATCGGCGTCATGGTTGATGACCTGATAACAAGGGGTGTTTCTGAACCTTACCGCATGTTCACCTCTCGCGCAGAGTTTCGCTTGTCGCTCCGCGCCGATAACGCTGATCAGCGTTTGACGCCGATTGGCATTGACCTTGGATGTGTGGGTAAGGCCAGGCGCATAGCATTTGAGGAAAAAGGAGATGCGCTCGCCTCCGCGAAAGAAAAACTGTTAGCGCTTTCGATAACGCCGAAAGAAATCGCCGCTGAGGGAATAAACATTAATCAGGATGGCGTTCGGCGTTCCGGATACAGGCTGTTGTCGTTTCCGGATGTTACCTTTGGCTTGCTTGAAAAACTTGACCCATCGATGAGCGATATTTCAGAGGATGTGAAAGTTCAGCTTTCGCGCGATGCCGTCTATGAGAATTACATCGGCCGGCAAGCGAAAGACGTTGAGGCGATGCGAAGGGACGAGCAGCACAAGGTACCTTCGGATTTTGACTACGATGGTTTGAACGGGCTTTCAAACGAGCTTAAAAATAAACTGAAAACCGTTCAACCCCAGACACTTGCGCAAGCTGGCCGAATCGAAGGTGTTACGCCAGTGGCGTTGACTCTTTTGCTAGCTAAGCTTCAGCAGGCGAAAAGAAAGCGCTCTGCGTGACGGCTCGCGACGGCAGGGGTGCGTTTTGCGCGGAGATAGATGTTTCACGTGAAACATTGGATCGGTTGGAGTTTTACGCCGAACTTCTGGAAAAATGGAATCCCACGATAAATCTCGTCTCGAAAGCGACGATCGATGAAATCTGGACGCGGCATTTTCTGGATTCTGCGCAACTGTGTGATCTGGTGACTCGGGAGATCCATCACTGGGCCGATTTTGGGGCAGGCGGCGGATTTCCCGGTTTAGTTGTTGCGGTGTTGCTGAAAGAACGCTCTCCCGAAACGAAAATGACCCTGGTTGAAAGCGATAAAAGAAAAGCAACTTTCCTGCGTACCGCCGTCAGAGAATTAGCTGTAAATACAGATGTTGTTTCTGAACGAATTGAGGGGCTAACCCCCTTAAAAGCTGACGTTTTGTCTGCGAGGGCGCTCGCACCGCTAGTTAAGTTATGTGAGTACGCAGAACGGCACCTTGCGCCGTCCGGTGCCGCTCTTTTTCCCAAGGGTGCGAACCACGCAGAAGAATTAAAGGAAGCTCTTGCATCTTGGACGTTCAAAAGCCAAGAGTTCCCGAGTAAGACAAATTTAAATGCCGTTATTCTAAAACTTGGAGACATTGCGCGTGTCTGATCCGACTCGACCAACAGGACCAAAGATTATTGCCGTGGCGAACCAAAAAGGCGGCGTTGGCAAAACAACAACAACAATAAATCTCGGCGCAGCTCTGGCAGAGCTTGGCCTGAACGTAATGATTGTTGATCTTGACCCACAAGGAAACGCATCAACCGGGCTCGGCGTCGACTCAGATCATCGAAAGCTAACCACCTATGACTTGTTGCTGGGCGACGCAGCACTACACGATGTAGTGCAGCCAACCTCGGTAGAGGGATTGGTGATCATTCCCGCGACGACCGATCTTAGCTCAGCTGATATAGAATTGTTTTCGAGCGAGAAGCGCAGCTTTCTTTTGCACGACGCGCTTCGCCAGCCGGCAATCGATTTCTTTGAGCTTGACTACATTTTGATCGATTGCCCGCCTTCGCTGAGCTTGCTGACCGTTAACGGCATGGTCGCAGCGCATTCGGTGCTTGTGCCGCTGCAAAGTGAATTCTTTGCGCTCGAGGGGCTATCGCAGCTTATGCTGACGATCCGCGAGATACGGCAAACAGCGAATTCTGGCCTAAGGATCGAAGGTATTGTGCTGACCATGTACGATAGCCGCAATAACTTGTCATTGCAGGTCGAGAAAGATGCGCGGGACAATCTGGGGGATTTGGTGTTTAAAACCATAATTCCACGAAACGTTCGCGTAAGCGAGGCCCCGTCTTTTGCGCTTTCGGTGCTTGAATATGATTCAAGCTCCAAAGGAAGTCAGGCATATCGTGCCTTGGCTCAAGAATTAGCGCAACGACACGGGACAATACTAAATATAGGGAGGGGCGAGGATGGCTGACAAAAAACACGAGCGTCGCGGACTTGGACGCGGACTATCGGCGCTTATGGCTGATGTCCAGGCAGACGAACGCAGCGAGGGGGCGGTTCCTGCCGCAGCAGACAGAAAAATCCCTATCGAGAAGCTTGTCCCAAACCCTGACCAGCCAAGGCGAAGTTTTGCTGATGAAAACCTTCAAGAGCTCGCGGCGTCAATTCGTGAGAAAGGCGTAATCCAGCCACTTATTGTCCGAGAAAACCCTAACAATACAGATACTTATCAAATTGTTGCCGGTGAAAGACGCTGGCGCGCAGCACAAGTTGCACAGCTGCACGAGCTTCCTGTCGTTGTACGCGATTTCAGCGATACCGAAGTTCTTGAGATTGCAATTATAGAAAATATTCAAAGGGCTGATCTTAACCCGGTTGAGGAGGCGATGGGCTATCGACAGTTGATGGACAGATTCGGCCATACACAAGAAAAGCTTGCCCAGGGGCTTTCTAAAAGCCGAAGCCACATCGCCAACCTGATGCGTTTGCTTCAGCTGCCGGAACCGGTGCTGGACATGCTTAGATCGGGCGATCTTACGACCGGACATGCCCGTGCGCTGATTACAACGGAAGATCCGCTGAAACTTGCAAAAGAGATTGTTGCGAAAGGTTTGTCCGTTCGCGAAACGGAACGGTTGGCTCAGGCGCCGAAGATAAAACCGACAGCAACAAAGCCACAGAGAGCAGAGAAAGACGCGGATACCCGCGCCTTAGAAGCAGACCTGTCAGCTAACCTTGGTATGAAAGTCAACGTTGACCACAAGCCAGGCCAAGATTCCGGCCAAGTTTTGATAAAGTACAAAACGCTGGAAGACCTGGATGAGCTTTGCCGGATACTGACAGCTATGCCTCTGGACGAGTCCAGATAAAAATCAGCACAGCGACAAGTACAACGGCCTGCAATGTTAGCACGGAGGGTGCGACGCTAAGCGCAAATGGTACAATGAACGCTGTAGCAATTGATGCCGTTGCCAGGATTTTGGCACGGCGACGTATTGCGCCGTTTTTTCGCCAGTCTTGAATGGGGGGTCCAAAAACCGGATGCGACAGAAGCCAGTTATACAAGCGCTTTGACGACCGAGCGAAGCAGAACGCCGAAAGAAGCAGGAAGGGCACCGTTGGAAGAATTGGTAAAAAAGCACCAATTAAACCGAGCGCGAGAGTGAAAAGACCAATGCTGACCCAAAGCAGCCGCATATTATTCCGCCAGTAGTTCGCTAAGAACTGAATTTAGCAACACACGGCCATTTGGGGTAGCGACCAGCCGGTCCCGAGTCTTAAACACCATCCCCAGATCAGCTAACCTATTGATATTAAGTGGGTTAATCCGATGACCGGCGAGCGCATGGAAGCGGTCCAGGTCCATTCCCTCAGCAAGCCGAAGGCTCATCATCAGGTATTCCAGCGCCTGATCTTCTTTCTTGACCAGCTCCCGGTACATTTCGCCAGTTCCTGTACCCTCAACCGCCTCAAGCCATTTTTGAGGATAGGAATGAGTTTCTATCGCTGTTTTCTCGCCCAATAGTGTTAGTCTACCGTGCGCGCCTGGGCCAATTCCGGCGTAGTCCCCGTAACGCCAATAAATCAGGTTGTGGCGCGATTCAAAGCCATTTTTGGCATGGTTAGAGACTTCATAGGCCGAAAGACCCGCGGTATCGCAGATCTCCTGGGTCGCCAGATACATATCCGCAGAAGCGTTATCGTCGGGAAGTCCGCCAAGCCGGCCGCGGTTGAATCGGTCTCCAAAAGCGGTGCCTTGCTCTATTGTCAGTTGATAAAGCGATAGATGGTCCAGAGACAATGAAAGCGCGGTGTCTAATTCGGCGCGCCAATCATCAAGAGCTTGATGCTGGCGCGCATAAATCAGATCAAAGCTCACCCGATCAAATGTTTTTCGAGCAATATCAAGGGCTTCCATAGCTTCTGCGGCGCTGTGCAATCTGCCCAGGCGTTTCAAGTCTTCGTCGTTTAGCGCCTGAGCCCCCATTGAGACGCGATTAACGCCCGCGTCTCGATAGCCACGGAAACGCCCAGCTTCTATTGACGTGGGATTTGCCTCTAACGAGATTTCAACATCATTGGCCAGCGTCCAGGTGTCCGAGATTTTCTCAATAATCGCCGAAACCAGGGCCGGGTCCATCAGGCTGGGCGTACCGCCCCCAAAAAATACGGTATTTAGGACGCGCCCCCCAGTTTCTTCTCCAACGCGCTCAATTTCAGAAAGGAATGCATGCTGCCAACGGGCCTGATCCACTGACGACGAGACGTGAGAGTTGAAGTCGCAATATGGGCATTTGGACTGGCAAAAGGGCCAGTGAAGATAGAGCCCAAAGCCCCCATTTTGCCAATCTTCAGTCAAAACATCCATCAACCAGTTCTGAAAAAGCCGCGGCGCGGTGGCTCATCCCGTGTTTCTTCTCAGGGCTCATTTCGCCAAAGGTTTCGGACTCGCCATTTGGAAGAAACATAGGATCATACCCGAAGCCATGGCTACCACGTATCGGCCAGACAAGGCGCCCATCGACTTTACCCTCGAATATTTCGTCATGCCCATCCGGCCAGGCAAGACAAAGCGTACAATTGAAAGAGGCCGAACGAGGTTCTTTTGCGCCCATATCCTCAAGCTTTGACCAAACTTTACTCATTGCCATTGGGAAATCGCGCCCATCTGGTGTTTCAGCCCAGTCAGCCGTGTAAACGCCCGGCGCGCCATCCAACGCATCGACCATAATGCCGCTGTCGTCGGACAAAGCAGGCAAGCCGCTTTTTTTTGCAGCGAAATGCGCCTTTATGCGGGCGTTTCCGGCGAAGGTATCTTCTGTTTCTTCCGGCTCGTCAAAGCCAAGCGCAGCAGCAGAAACAACATCGACCCCGTGAGGGGCAAGAAGCGCAGAAATCTCCCGGAGCTTTCCAACATTATGGGTGGCGACCACCAATTTGCCTTCCGTTAGCTTTCGCATTTCAGGCAACCGCAGCAAGTTGCGCAGCAGTCAATTCTGCAGAGCCTTTTTCAGCCAAATCCATGAGGGCATTCATTTGTTCGCGTGAAAAGGTTGACCCTTCGGCGGACATTTGAACCTCGATCAGTTTCCCAGACCCGGTCATCACAAAATTGGCGTCAACGCCGGCTTCCGAATCTTCGGGGTAATCAAGGTCCAGCACAGGCTGGCCAGCGTAGATTCCGCAACTGATAGCTGATACCGGGTCGAGCAATGGATCAGAAATGACCTCGCCCGTTTTCATTAGTTTGTTTACAGCAAGGCGCAGCGCAATCCATCCGCCGGTAATTGCGGCACAGCGGGTGCCCCCGTCTGCTTGAATAACGTCGCAATCGACCGTTATCTGACGCTCACCCAGCGCAACACGGTCAACGCCCGCGCGAAGACTGCGCCCAATCAGGCGCTGAATTTCCTGAGTACGACCAGATTGTTTGCCTGCGGCAGATTCGCGGCGCATTCTGGTATGTGTCGCGCGTGGCAGCATTCCGTATTCTGCGGTTACCCACCCAAGACCAGAATTCTTGAGAAACGGAGGTACGCGCGCCTCAAGTGACGCGGTACATAGCACATGGGTCTCTCCCATCTTGATCAGGCAGGATCCTTCGGCGTGTTTTGTAAAGCCGACCTCGATGGAAACCGCACGCATCTCATCGGTTTGTCTTGCAGAAGGGCGCATAAAAATATCCTCTATCATAAGCTTGCGGGGTGATACCCGGACCTGCTCAAAAAAGGCAAGCACGATTGATGCGAGCCACGCGTGCAATTTAATGTCAGTATGCATATATAACGGTGAGATATGGCAGATCGCTCAGAAATGTATAACGAAATGAACGACCGCTCGCGCGAAGTTTTTCGCCGCGTCGTTGAAAACTATCTCGAAAGCGGTGATCCCGTCGGATCCCGTACACTGACACGTACGTTGAGCGAAAAAGTGAGCGCAGCGACAGTCCGAAACGTCATGCAAGACTTAGAATTCATGGGGCTTTTGAACAGCCCGCATGTTTCGGCGGGCCGTATACCAACACAACAAGGCCTACGCATGTTTGTAGACGGGTTGTTAGAAGTTGGGGATCTAGATAAAGACGACCGCGAAAAAATCGACGCGACACTCGGATCAAATGAGCGTGACGTTGGAACAATGCTCGACAGGATAGGCTCAGCGCTGTCGGGGCTCACACATGGTGCAAGTCTTGTACTGGCTCCGAAACACGAAGCACCGATAAAGCATATAGAGTTTATTCACCTGGCTCAGGACCGTGCGCTTGTTGTTCTTGTTTTTGCAGACGGACACGTGGAAAACCGCGTTTTCACCCCGCCTAAGGGACAAACGCCTTCATCGCTCCGCGAGGCCGCAAATTTCCTGAACTCATTGGCGGAGGGAAGAACGCTCGCAGAGCTTCGGTTTAAAGTCGGCCATGAAATAAAAGTCCGACGTCAGGAAATTGATTCACTGGCCCGCGACATGGTTGAAAACGGAATGGCCCTCTGGGAAAATGAAGGCCAGCATTCTGAACGTCTGATCGTAAGGGGCCGTGCGAATCTCCTGGATGAAGAGGCGGACACCGAGGGCCTTGATCGCATAAAAAACCTGTTTGACGATCTTGAACGAAAGCGCGATATCGCTGAATTCCTCGAATTAACCGAAGAAGGAGAGGGCGTTCGCATTTTTATTGGCTCTGAGAACAAACTCTTTTCACTTTCGGGTTCCTCTTTGGTGGTTTCACCATATATGAACGCTGATCGAAAGATTGTCGGTGCAGTTGGGGTCATCGGGCCCACGCGGCTCAACTATGGGCGGATTGTACCGATCGTGGATTATACGGCACAGCTGGTCGGGAAACTGATTTCCGACCGAAGCTAAGGGACTAAGTCATGGCTGACGCAAAAAAAGAAGATTTTCTGGACGACATCGAGACAATCGAGGCAGAGCTTTTTGCCAAAGACGAAGAAGGAGCAACGCAAGAAGAGATCGAGCTGGACGAGCTCGAAGTTTTGCGGGCAGAGCGGGACGAGCTGAAAGACCGCTTCATGCGTGTTCTGGCAGATGCGGAAAACTCCCGCAAACGCAGCGAGCGTGACCGCCGCGAAGCCGAAAATTATGGCGGCTCAAAACTGGCGCGTGACATGCTGCCAGTGCACGATAATTTAAAGCGCGCAATTGAATCAGTTACTGATGAACAGCGCCAAGCGAACGCAGCGCTGCTTGAAGGTATCGATCTGACAATGCGCGAGCTTGTAACCGTGTTCGCAAAACATGGCATCGAACAAATTGCACCGGAAGTCGGCGATCGGTTTGATCCAAAGCTGCACCAGGCGATGTTTGAAGCCCCGGTCCCTGACACCAAAGCAGGTGATATTATACAGGTTATGGCAGAAGGCTTCTTACTGCACGACAGGCTGCTCCGGCCAGCGCAAGTTGGTGTTTCATCAACGCCTTCGAAGAAATAAGATAAGCCCCGGCTACAAGCCGGGGCTTATTTTTCGCGCGAAAGATCTTTTAGCTCATAAACTAAGTCTAAAGCCTGCTTCGCCGTAAGTTCATCTGGCTGCGTTTCGTTCAGCCTTTCTTCAACCGCCGAAGATTTGGCCGGGACACTCGGCTGCGCTGTGGCCGCGATAGAAAAAAGCGGAAGATCGTCAATCAGCGCTTTCTGGCGAACCCCGCCTTCACGTTCACCTTTCTCCAACGCCTCAAGGACAACGCGCGCACGGTTGACAACCGCTTCAGGAAGGCCAGCCAGCTTCGCGACTTGCACTCCATAAGACCGGTCCGCGGCACCTTTTCGAACTTCATGCAGGAATATGACGTCGCCCTCCCACTCCTTGACAGCGACGGTTGAGTTTTCGACACCAGAGAGTTTTTCAGCGAGAGTGGTCATTTCGTGATAGTGGGTTGCGAAAAGCGCGCGGCATTTGTTGGCGTCGTGCAGGTGTTCGAGCGTTGCCCAGGCGATGGAAAGCCCGTCATAGGTTGCCGTTCCGCGCCCAATTTCGTCTAGGATCACGAAGGCTCGTTCATCTGCCTGATTTAAAATGGCAGCGGTTTCGACCATTTCCACCATAAAGGTGGAGCGCCCTCGCGCCAGATCGTCAGACGCCCCAACACGGCTGAACAGTTGCGAAACAAGGCCAATGCGCGCAGATTTTGCGGGTACAAAACAACCGATTTGCGCGAGCAGAGCGATAAGCGCGTTCTGACGAAGGAACGTTGATTTACCGGCCATATTTGGGCCAGTCAGCAACCATATACTTGCGCCGCCGCCAGGTTGAAACGCACAGTCATTCGCAATAAAGCCAGCACCACCCTGCTTTCGTAACGCAAGCTCAACCACCGGGTGTCGACCAGCGATGACCTCAAAATCACGGCTGTTGTCGACCGTTGGCTTACACCAGCCTTCGCCCGCAGCCAGATCAGCAAAAGCAGCCGCCAAATCAATTTCCGCAATCGCTGACGCGGCCGAAGAGACCTTATCCGAAACTGCCAAAACAGCCTCTTTTAAGGCGGCATAATGACGTTTTTCTATAGACAGGGCCCGCTGCCCAGCGTTCAAAATTTTCGTTTCTAGCTCGGAAAGGGGCACCGTTGTAAACCGAACAGCATTTGCTGTGGTTTGGCGATGAATAAAAACTTCTGACAGCGGCTCGGACAGCATTTTTGCCGCGTGTGTCGCTGTTGTTTCGATGAAGTAGCCAAGCACATTGTTATGTTTGATCTTTAGTGTAGAGATTCCGGTTTGATCGGCGTACTCGGTTTGCAATTTCGCAATGATGCCACGCCCCTCATCACGCAAAAGCCGGGCCTCGTCCAATTCTTCATCGTATCCTGGCGCGATAACGCCACCGTCGCGCAGCAGCAAAGGGGGTTCGGCAACGAGAGCCGCATCAAGCAGATCAAGCAATTTGTTGTGCCCATTAAGCGCGGTCGCCGAGATCCCCAAAAGCGGCGGTAGGTTTTCTTCTTTCAGGCGCTTGGAAATTTGTTGGCTCTGGCCGAGCCCATTACGAATGGCCGTAAGGTCCCGGGGGCCGGCACGGTCAAGCGCAAGCCTGGATAAAGCGCGGTCCATGTCCGGGCATTTTTTAAGCGTAGCGCGCAGGCCTGCCGTAAGTTTGCTTTTTTCCAGCAGATAGGAAATGGAATCCAGTCGCGCCCCTATGGTACTGAGATCCATCGAGGGGCTTGAGAGACGTTTCTCAAGCAACCGCCCACCGCCCGCTGTCACTGTTCGGTCAATCGCGGCCACTAAAGAGCCATCACGACCGCCCGCCATATTACACGTCAACTCAAGATTTCGTCGCGTAGCCGCGTCAATCTGCATGACCGCGCCCGCGCCTTCACGAACGGGTGGGCGCAGCAGTGGCAGGTTCCCCTTTTGCGTTATATCCAGATATTCGACAATCGCACCGAGGACCGACAATTCGGCCCGGGAAAACTGACCAAAGGCATCTATCGTGTTAACATCGAACAGCGCAGTAAGACGCTTTTCCGAAGACGTACTGTCGAAACTTGATCGGGCGAGCGGAGTGAGAGAAACGTCCAAATCAGAGACTATATCAGCACAATCTGGTTCATTCTCATCAACAATAAGCAACTCTCGCGGTGCAAGACGCGCCAGTTCTGGCCCCAATCGGACAAGCGGGCAGGAGGTCACATGAAACTCGCCCGTTGAAATATCTGCCCAGGCAAGCGCTGCCTCATTTCTGACGGTTGCAAACGCAGCAAGGTAATTGTTTCGCCGTGCTTCCAGCAGTGAATCTTCGGTCAAAGTCCCGGGCGTAACAAGCCGAACGACGCCCCGCTTTACAACAGCCTTGTAACCACGCTTTTTCGCCTCGGCGGGGTCTTCAAGCTGTTCGCAAACGGCTACGCGAAACCCTTTGCGAATGAGGGTCAAAAAATATCCTTCAGCAGAATGCACCGGGACGCCGCACATCGGAATATCAGCACCGTTGTGCTTACCCCGCTTTGTAAGCGCAATATCGAGCGCAGCTGCCGCTGCCACAGCGTCGTCAAAGAACATCTCGTAGAAATCACCCATCCGATAGAACAAAAGCGCGTCTTTATACTGGGATTTTATCTCCAGAAATTGTGCCATCATTGGGGTTACAGTGGTGGTGCCGGCCGTCGCCATAGTCCTGATTTCTTCCTTTGCCTAACCTGCAACGTGACAATGCAACAAATCTGGTCGCTCTGCACCGCGAAAATGACCCGCATTGCGGGCGTTCGCAAGGAAGAGTTGAATCATCATATTGTACGAAACGGATTCTTGTGTAGGTTAAGCAGCCTTAGCTAGGGAAGACGAAAGATTATGGCGAATAAAAATAAAGTCACTGCAGAAGAGGCGCTCGCCTATCATATGGACCCAAAACCGGGGAAGTATGAAATATCGGCAACCAAGCCTATGACCACTCAGCGTGACCTGTCTTTAGCGTATTCGCCCGGTGTTGCTGTTCCGGTTGAGGCGATCGCAGAAAACCCAGAGCTCGCTTACGACTATACAACCAAGGGAAACATGGTTGCCGTTATTTCAAACGGTACCGCCATCCTGGGGCTTGGAAACTTGGGCGCGCTTGCGTCCAAGCCAGTGATGGAAGGCAAAGCCGTTCTTTTCAAACGCTTCGCGGATGTGAATTCGATAGACCTGGAGCTTGATACCGAGGATGCAGACGAGTTCATAAACGCCGTACGCCTGATGGGCCCCAGCTTTGGTGGCATCAACCTTGAAGACATCAAAGCGCCTGAATGCTTCATCATTGAACAGCGCCTTAAAGAAGTGATGGATATTCCGGTCTTTCACGACGACCAACACGGTACGGCGGTGATTTGCGCGGCAGGGCTTATCAATGCGCTTCATATTTCGGGTAAAAAGATCGAGGATTGCCGGATCGTTCTGAATGGAGCGGGCGCAGCAGGGATCGCCTGCATCGAGCTTTTAAAGTCTATGGGCGCACGTCATGATAACTGCATCGCTTGTGACACCAAGGGCGTAATTTATCAGGGTCGGGCTGAGGGGATGAACCAGTGGAAATCAGCCCATGCTGTCAAAACCAAACTACGCACCCTCGACGATGCGATGAAAGGCGCAGATGTGTTTTTGGGTGTTTCAGCCAAAGGCGCTGTGACGTCTGAAATGATCTCTAACATGGCGAAAGACCCGGTTATCTTTGCGATGGCGAACCCCGATCCGGAAATAACGCCAGAAGAGGCACATGCCGTTCGCGAGGACGCAATCGTTGCGACGGGCCGTTCTGATTACCCAAATCAGGTGAACAACGTTCTTGGCTTTCCTTACCTGTTTCGCGGAGCGCTTGATATTCATGCCCGCGCCATCAACGACGAAATGAAAATCGCTTGCGCGCGTGCACTTGCAGAACTAGCTCGCGAAGATGTACCGGACGAAGTTGCGATGGCCTATGGCCGCAAGCTGACGTTTGGCCGTGATTACATTATCCCAACACCGTTTGACCCCAGGCTGATCTACATTATCCCGCCGGCAGTTGCCCGTGCCGGGATGGACACGGGGGTCGCGCGTCGCCCCATTGTCGACATGGAAGGTTACCGCGAATCCCTGAAGGCCAGAATGGACCCGACGGCTTCAATGTTGCGGAGCATTCACACCCGGGCCAAAGCAGCACAAGCGCGCATGATTTTTGCTGAAGGTGATGATCCGAGGGTTCTTCGTGCAGCAGTTGCTTATCAACGTAGCGGCCTTGGAACGGCTCTTGTCGTAGGGCGTGAACAGGACGTGGTCGAAAAACTAAGCGCTGCCGGACTTGCAGAGGCGGTTTCAGAAATTGAAATCGTAAATGCCGCAAACACGACACATCTGGAAGAATATAAAAGCTTTCTTTACAAAAGACTGCAGCGTCACGGGTTTGACCATAGCGACATCCACAGGCTCGCGGCACGTGACCGGCACGTGTTTGCATCTTTGATGCTGGCGCACGGCCATGGCGACTGTATGGTTACGGGCGCCACGCGGAAATCTGCGAATGTGCTCCAACTCATCAACCATGTATTTGATGCAACGGCCGAAACTGGCGCAGTTGGCGTAACCGCTCTGCTACACAAAGGCCGCGTCGTTCTGGTTGCCGATACCTTGGTGCACGAGTGGCCGGATGCAGAAGATCTGGCCAATATTGCGGAACGTGGCGCAAGCGTCGCGCGCACTCTTGGTCTTGAGCCGCGTGTTGCTTTTGTGAGCTTTTCCACATTCGGCTATCCGGTGTCAGAGCGCGCCGAAAAAATGCACCTTGCGCCCGAGATTCTTGAAAAACGCGGTGTCGATTTCGAATTTGAAGGAGAGATGACAGTAGACGTTGCCCTGAACATGAACGCGATGGCGCATTATCCCTTTTCACGTCTGACAGGCCCCGCGAATGTTTTGGTTGTGCCTGCGCGCCATTCAGCGTCGATCTCTGTTAAATTGATGCAGGAGATGGCCGGAGCGACAGTCATCGGCCCGATTTTAATAGGTATCGATAAGCCTGTGCAGATCTGCGCCACGGGTTCCACCGTGAACGACATTCTGAACATGGCGGTGATTGCGGCAAATAGGGTCGGTTAGATGACCATTTTTAATCTTGGCTCGATAAATGCGGATTATTTTTATGATGTTCCGCACCTACCGAAGCCTGGTGAAACGCTGGCAGCGACCGGATTTCGGAAAGGGCTTGGCGGCAAGGGGGCAAACCAATCTGTTGCGGCGGTAAGGGCCGGGTCTGCTGTTGTGCATATAGGTTCCGTCGGAAAAGACGGGCGCTGGGCGGTAGAACGGATAAAAGAATTTGGGGTAGATGTCGCTAACATCGCAATTGTCGAAGTTCCGACGGGCCACGCAATAATCAACATCGACAAACATGCCGAAAACGCCATTGTTATCTTTCAAGGGGCGAATGCTGAACAAGATAAAGAACGCATTCTGCAGGCTCTAAACGGCGCTAAGCACGGCGATATTTTGCTTTTACAAAACGAAACATCGCTGCAATGCTTCACGGCAGCAAAGGCCGCAGAATTAGGAATGCGCGTTTTTTATTCAGCCGCACCCTTCTCTGTCGAAAAAACCAGAGAGATACTTCCGTTCCTTTCGGTTCTTGCGCTGAATGAAATTGAAGCGGAACAGCTTTGCGCCGAATTAGAGACGAATTTAGAAGATTTTCCTGTTTCAAACGTGCTCGTTACAAAAGGTGGAGAAGGGTCCGAGTGGCGGACTCATGCAACGGGGGGTATCGTAAAAACACGCGCGTTTGATGTTTCTGCGGTTGATACAACGGGTGCGGGCGACACCTTTGCGGGATATTTGGCTGCGGGGCTTGATCAGGAGATGGAAATAAGAGAGGCGCTCAAACTGGCGTCGGCAGCCGCGGCCATTAAAGTCACACGGCACGGAACAGCGGATGCGATCCCGCGTCGTGGTGACGTAGAAAAGTTTTTGGCGCTCAGAACTTAGTGATGGCTCGCAAATGGTGCGGCGGCACCCCAAAGCTCCTTAACGCGGCTGTCCCGGCCACAAGCCTGACGATATGCTTCATATGCGTCTGATTGCCGCTTTACGCCCCACCGCGTGATGATGCGGTTTCTGCCCCGGTAGTAGTTTTGATGTGATTCATCTGCGGGATAGAATCTGGACGCTGGCAAAATAGGGGTTACAATTCTTTGGCCCAACGCGCGCCTCGCCTCTGCCTTGCCGGCTTCAGCGGCTTGTCGTTGTGCTTCGCTTGTATAAAAAATCGCGGTCCGATAGCTGTCTCCCCGGTCGCAGAACTGACCACCAGCATCCGTTGGGTCAATTGACCGAAAGAACAAGTGAACAAGCTGGGGGTAGGTTATCCTTTCCGGATCGAATGTTATTGCAACGGCTTCAAGATGCCCGGTCCCGCCGTTTGAAACTTGACGGTATGTCGGATTCGCAGACGTTCCACCTATGAACCCGGAAACGGCACGGGTTACCCCGGAAACGCTTTCAAAATCTGATTCTACGCACCAAAAGCACCCCCCGGCGAAAATAGCCGTTTCCCTGGAGCCCGCATTTGCGCGAGAACAGTCGAGCACGACGGCGAATAGCATCACGACTGCCAAGACAACTATTTTGAACTGCGGTACTGTTTGAGACATAGATTTCCTCCTGCAGCCGAAACTCTGCGGTAGTATGCTGATTGCTACAAGTCACAGTCAGTTGTATTCACGAATAGGTGAACTCAGTTTATCATAAAACAGCAAAGAACGCCCCATTTTTGCCAATTTTCTGTGTACGCGGGTTTGTTTATAAAAGACCAAAGGCCACTAACAAGCCGGGTGTATGAAAAATGGATGGCAGAAGTTTATAATGCGCATCGCAATGTGGTCCGGACCAAGAAATCTTTCGACGGCAATGATGTACTCCTTTGGTTCGCGTCAAGATTTTGCTGTTTGGGATGAGCCCTATTATGCGGCATATCTCGCTGTAACTGGTCTGAAACATCCGATGGGCGATGCTATTATTGCGGCCGGTGACGTTTGTGCAAAACGCGTTTCGGAACGGTGCATTGGTCTTGTACCAGCTGGAAAGCCTCATTTTTATCAAAAACACATGACACATCATATGGTTGAGGGTTTTGACCGGGGCTGGATGAATAACGTTGTAAACGTCTTCCTGATTCGCCACCCGGCACGTGTTGTAGCGAGCTACGCCGCAAAGCGCGAAAACCCGACTCTAGATGACATTGGGTTTCGCCAGCAGGCAGAACTTTATGATGAAGTCCGGGATATGGGCGGTACGCCGCTTGTCATTGATTCGCACGACATTCGTGAAAATCCGAAGGGAATGCTGTCAAAACTATGCGAGGTGATCGGGCTTAACTTTGACCCTGCGATGTTAAGCTGGCCGGCCGGTGGTCATAGAGAAGACGGTGTCTGGGCCAAACACTGGTATGGCGCTGTTCACCGGAGCACCGGCTTTGCTGGCGCTGAGGGACGATTGCCACGTCTTAGTCCCGACTACGAAGCAGTCGCGCAGGAAGCGATGCCTTTCTATGAAAAACTGTCTTTAAAGAAACTGAGCCTTTAGGCCGCGACCATGGTTAAAGCAGCGATTTCATAAGGTTTTAAAACCGGGCGTGCATTTTGCGTCTGCCGATTACTTTTCGGATCGCTAAGTTCTGGAAAAAGCGAAAGAATCTCACGTAGCGTTTCTTTGTCCATCGCGTTTCGGATTGTGTCGCCAGGCAAAAAGCTTTCCGTTTGCAAGCCCTCGCTGACAATCACCTCGTGCCTGTCGAACAGGATGTGGTGATAGGTGACTTCTGCACAGGTCTGATCAATGAGGATCCCATTCTTTCCAACCAGGTATTTCGCTGGAACGAAAGCCTCTTCAAGGCCGGCCGTAAGTTCGACAGACCACCCGGACAGAAGAACCTTGTGTTGCGGCGAAAGCCTAAGATCCCTGTTGGGAGTGTCAGGGCCAAGCGCGCCCTTTGGAATAGCGATCGGCGCCATATGCGGCGCCTTCAGAAGATCGCGGTAAGAAAGCGTAGCCGAACCAACCCATCTCACGGTTTGAACACCGCTATCGTGCGTTGGGATTTTGTCACCAACGCGGAGCTTTTCTACGGCGCGCCAACCGCTTACCGTATGAATCCGCGTTCCGGTTACGAAGCAAGGCAACGCGGTATAATTAATCGGCGTGTAATTTGCGTAGGATTGCAAATTTACCGAGGACCCGGTGGTTGCCCCAGGAATACTGTCGCCCGCGTCGTTCATAATGAAGGACCGGGTCGTTCCGCCAATAACAAGCTGGAATGTTTTTATCGTCTGGGATGTTCCGCCGACCAAGCTGGTATCATTGTAACGGAAGGTATAGCCGGATGCCGTCCCCAAGGAGGTGGTAAAGGTCTGATCAGTCCCACTATCAGCACCGCTGTTCGCATCAAGAACACCGTCGTCGTCGTTTATGGTTAGTGTGACAACGTTTAAAATAGGCGACGTAGACCCACTGGAAACGTAGGAATTGTTCACCTCGTAAATCGTTATCGTCCGAACTGGCATTACCCTAAACCTAAACACAGCCGCAAATTGGCTTTATGAGCCAAAACGCGAAATAAAACCTAAACCTAGCGCTAATCTAAATATTAACTTTGGTTAAATTTTGGCTCAAAAGCCGGACTGCATCGCAATCCGGCCTTATTTAAAGCTGTTGTTTTTAAGGGTGTTTCGCCCGCGAAACGCGTCAGTGTGCCCTGCGATTTCGCATTGCGATTAAGCGCAATCTCAAGGCGTTGAGTTTGATGAAACCAGCAGCATCTTTTTGGTCGTATGCGCCTGCGTCATCCTCAAAGGTCACATGCTCTTCGGAATACAACGAATAATCTGACCAGCGGCCAACTGTACGCGCATGGCCCTTGTATAGCTTCATCCGTACCGTACCGGTGACAAATTCCTGGCTATGATCAATGGCGGCTTGCAGCATTTCACGCTCTGGGCTGTACCAAAACCCGTTGTATATAAGCTCTGCGTATTTTGGCATCAACTCGTCTTTTAGATGCATCGCGCCGCGGTCCATGGTGATGGATTCGATGCCTCGGTGCGCCTCGAGCAACAAAGTTCCGCCCGGCGTTTCATAAATACCGCGTGACTTCATGCCAACAAATCGACCCTCAACAAGGTCAAGACGGCCGATGCCGTGCTTTCCGCCAAACTCGTTTAGCTTGGTCAAAACCTCAGCCGGGCTCATCGTGACGCCATTAATTGAAACGGCGTCCCCTTTCTCAAAGCCAACCTCAATAAACTCGGGCTCGTTTGGTGCGTCTTCCGGGTGAACGGTGCGTTGATAGACATAGTCGGGCGCGTCATTTGCCGGGTCTTCCAGAACTTTTCCTTCGGAGGACGTGTGCAGAAGGTTGGCGTCAACGCTGAACGGTGCTTCTCCGCGCTTGTCCTTGGCTATGGGGATTTGGTTCTTTTCTGCAAAATCAAGCAAACGGGTTCTGCTGGTCAAATCCCACTCGCGCCAAGGGGCGATGACCCGAATATCAGGATTAAGCGCATAGGCAGAAAGCTCGAACCGAACCTGATCGTTGCCTTTACCCGTTGCGCCATGCGCAACAGCATCTGCGCCTGTTTCTTCTGCGATCTCGATCAGGCGTTTGGAAATCAGCGGCCGGGCGATGGATGTACCAAGAAGGTAGAGCCCTTCGTAGACAGCATTGGCACGAAACATCGGAAACACGAAGTCGCGAACAAATTCTTCGCGCACATCTTCAATAAAAATGTTTTTGGGCTTTATCCCCAACAGCTCTGCTTTGGCGCGCGCCGGTTCCAGCTCTTCGCCTTGGCCAAGGTCTGCGGTAAAGGTTACAACCTCGCAACCGTATTCGGTCTGTAGCCATTTCAAAATGATAGAGGTGTCTAGACCCCCGGAATAGGCAAGCACAACTTTTTTTGGGGCGGACATAAGGGACTCCCGTCGTCTGAGCAATCGCTCGGCGATTATCGGGTTTTTTGGTGCAGGGCAAGGCAAGCCGCAGAACAATGCTGCAAATGCGAGGTTTTCTTATTTGCGCGGTCGCCAATTATCCTCTCGGTCGCCGCAATTACGCTGGATCAGACTTGCACCAACACGTGCTTCAAGGCACATCTGGTATATGAATGACTTTTCCAAAAAAGCGCGCGCTGCAGAAGCAGAAATGCGCAGCGTGTTTCCAGAGACACCTTTGCTGCGAAATGATCACCTTTCGCAGCGATATGAGGCATCAATCTGGTTGAAACGAGAGGATCTTTCACCGGTCCGTTCTTACAAGATACGCGGTGCGTTTAACGCTATGCTCAAAGAGCTTGAGAAGAGGCCAGATCAGCACACTTTTGTGTGCGCAAGCGCCGGAAACCACGCACAGGGCGTGGCTTTTGTTTGTAAGCATTTTGGCGTTCATGGGGTAATCTTTATGCCCGTCACGACACCACAGCAAAAGGTTGATAAGACACGTATTTTTGGAGGCGATTCAATCGAAATTCGCCTTACCGGAGACTACTTTGACGACACCCTCAAATCTGCCGAGGCTTATTGCAAAGAGGTTGGGGCGCATTTTCTTTCTCCGTTTGATGATGACGATGTGATCGAAGGTCAGGCGTCGGTCGCGGCAGAAATTCTGGTACAGCTTTCCTGCGCGCCAGATATGATTGTTTTACCGGTTGGCGGTGGCGGCCTATCGGCGGGGATCCGTTCCTACCTTCGTTCAATAGGCGCCAAGACCGAACTTCGTTTCGTGGAGCCCAGCGGCGGCGCAAGCCTAACGGCGGCGGTCGCAGCGGGGGAGCCAGTGACGCTGGACAGCGTCAACAACTTTGTCGACGGGGCTGCGGTTGCCCGGATTGGAGAAAAAACCTTTAAGGCGCTTAAAGGTATCAAACCTGAAGATGTTCTTTTGTCGCCAGAAGACCGCATATGCGCAACGATGATCGAAATGCTGAATGTCGAGGGTATCGTTCTTGAGCCAGCGGGCGCGCTTTCTGTTGATGTGTTGCCGGAACTTGCCGATCAGATCAGGGGTAAAACGGTGGTCTGCATTACATCTGGTGGCAACTTTGATTTTGAACGGCTTCCCGAGGTTAAAGAGCGCGCTCAAAGATTTTCTGGCGTGAAGAAGTATTTTATATTGCGGCTACCCCAGCGTCCGGGCGCATTGAAAGAGTTTCTGGGTTTGTTGGGGCCGGATGATGACATTGCACGGTTTGAGTATTTCAAAAAATCGGCCCGAAACTTTGGCTCTGTTCTGATCGGGATAGAAACCAAGCGGCCCGAAAATTTCGATATTCTGTTTGAAAAACTGGCGAGTGCCGGCTTTACGTTCCGAGATATAACGAACGACGAAACGCTTTCCGAGTTCGTAATTTAGGCCGCGATTTTAACACCCGAAGACTGTAGAAATTCTTTTTTCGAAAGAGCATATGTTGAAAAAAGAGCTTCCAGATCAACATCTTCGGGACGACCCTGCGACGCGGCAACCTTGCTTGCCTGACAAATTGAACCAAGGTGAAGGAAGCCGAGGTTCAGCGCGCTGCCTTTCAGAAAATGCATTACTTCTTCGAAGGTATCAGGATCGGGTGCACATTTAAGGCGGGTCAAGGTTTCATCAACCTCTTCGAGAAAAAGCTCTACAACTTCGCCAAAATCTTCTTCACCAACTTCTTGCCGAAGCTCGTTAACGCGCGCCCAGTTTATCATTTCCACACCCTTTCCTCCGCGCTCTATACGGGACCTTTCGATGTTAGGGCGCAAAGCCTTAAAAATTGGTAACTCTCGCCATCTGGAACAGTTACATATTTATGATTCAGAACCGGTTAAGACTGCGCCGCTACGCAAAGGCTTGTAGCAACGCAATTACGTTTTGGTGTCGGGATGGCTTTCTTAAAACACGAGGTTTCAGAACAACCTCTGCAAACGCAGCTTCTTTCTGACAAAGTAATTCAATCTGTCCTTGTCGCTGATGACAGCAGGGTGCAGCGGAAAATTCTGACAGCGTATTTTAGACGTTGGGGCTATCTGGTGTCCGAGGCGGCGTCTGGTGAAGAGGCTCTGGAGATTTGCAAGACGCGAAACATTGATCTGATCGTCAGCGATTGGATGATGCCTGGAATGAATGGAGTTGAATTTTGTCGGGCATTTCGTGCACTGGAACGTGACAGCTACGGGTACTTCATCCTTCTCACGTCAAAAAGCGAAAAGGGAGAGATTGCAAATGGCCTCGACGGGGGTGCAGATGATTTTCTGACTAAACCCGTCAACGGGGGCGAACTGCGCGCGCGAATCGCCGCTGGAGAGAGAATTTTGAGAATGGAGCGGGAGCTAAACGAAAAAAACCGGCTTGTGGGCGAGACCCTTACGGAGATTCAGTCGCTCTACAACATTCTTGACCGTGACTTGATAGAGGCGAAAAAGCTTCAGCAATCTCTAGTGCGTGAGCGATACCGAGACTTTGGCGCTGCGCAGGTTTCGCTTTTACTACGACCAAGTGGGCACGTTGGCGGAGATTTAGTTGGCTTCTTTCCCATCAGTGAAATGAAAGTTGGTTTGTTCGGCATAGATGTTTCGGGACACGGAATCACCTCTGCACTAATGACAGCGCGCTTGGCGGGCTATCTTTCCGGCACGTCGCCGGACCAGAACATCGCCTTGGTTGTCGATGAGGGCGGGTCTTTTCAACCCCGGCCCCCCGCTGAAGCAGCGTCACTTCTTAACAAGCTTGTGCTGGAGGAGATGGAGACGGAGCATTATTTTACTCTGATGCTCGGAAACATCGATCTGAAAACCGGTTTGGTGACACTTTCACAGGCGGGGCACCCACATGCGGTCGTCCAGCGTGCTAACGGAACAACTGAAATTTTCGGCGACGGCGGAATGCCGGTAGGTTTGATTGAAGAAGCGGAGTTTGAAGAATTTCAGGTCAGACTTGAAAGGGGTGACAGGCTTTTGATTCCATCCGATGGAATTACGGAATGTCCAAGCGCAGAAGGAAACATGCTTGATAACAGTGGTTTGATGCGCCTGATGCAGCAAAACGCCAATATTAAGGGAGACACCCTTTTCGAAACCCTCCTATGGGACTTGACTAAATTTTCCGGAGAGCGCGACTTTCCGGATGATGTATCTGCCGTTTTGGTTGAATTTTCTGGCTAGCGTTAACCAATCCAGCTTTCCACAAAATGCCTGTCACCTGGATTGCCCAGTTCTTTTGCGGCGGTTTCAGCTGAAACCCAAAGTGCGGTGTGCCCCTCTTCGGTTGGGGGGCCAAGCTGAAGAACGGGACGTGCCATGTAGATGTGACATACTTTTTCAGCCCATAATGTGTATTCCGGCATGAAGACAAACCGACGAAACGCACCGACATAACGCGGAGCGGCAATTTTCCATCCCGTTTCTTCAAAAACCTCCCGGTGAAGCGCGGCAATTGCTGATTCTCCCGGATCGATCCCACCACCGGGCAACTGCAATTCCGATTCTGGTTCGTGCTGAAGAGTCACCAGCAAATCGGTGCCGCGCGCGAGAATCGCGTAGGCGCCAGGCCTCCGACGATAGCTGACACCCGCTTTAACCGACTCTCCAAACCGCCTGATCATTTGTTGCCTCTTTTCCGCTGTGGTTGCCCCGCCTATATACTCGCGGTATGCCAACGCAAGACGCGTAAGGGAACCCCATGTCACTAAGTACTCGAATCGCCTGGGATGATACTGTCCTGCCATTTCAACTTGATCGGTCAGACATTCGTGGCCGCGTCGCACGCTTGGATGGTGTTCTGGACAATGTTCTTGCACAACACGATTATCCGGCGCAGATCGAAGCACTGGTTGCAGAAGTTGCGCTTTTGACGGCGTTGATTGGCCAGACCGTCGATCTTCGGTGGAAGCTTTCGTTGCAGGTGCGCGGTGATGGCCCGGCGCGGCTTATCGCAACAGATTACTATGGACCGTCAAAAGACGGAGAGCCAGCGCGCGTTAGGGCATATGCCAGCTTTGACAAGGAAAGGCTGGATTCATCCAAGACACCGTTCAGTCAGATTGGCAGCGGGTACTTTGCGGTCATGATTGATCAGGGCGAAGGGATGGTGCCGTATCAGGGGCTCACGCCCCTCGCCGGGGGCTCACTTTCCGCATGTGCAGAGTCTTATTTCGCGCAATCAGAGCAATTGCCAACTCGTTTTGAATTGACCTACGGACGCTCAAAAATCGCAGGAGGACCTGAAACCTGGCGCGCAGGAGGAATCATGCTGCAACACATGCCAAAAGCATCCCCTTTCGCAGACGGAGAGGGAGGGAGCGGCGAAAACGGTGTTTTGATTGCGACAGACCTTCTTGATGAAGAAACTGCAGAAAATTGGAACCGCGCGAATATCCTGCTGGATTCTGTCGAAGAGATGGAGCTGGTCGGCCCCTCCGTACATCCGACGGATTTGCTCGTTCGGCTTTTTCACGAGGAAACCCCGCGTGTCTACGACGCCCAGCCCATCAAGTTTGGATGCAGTTGTTCTGAAGAAAGGGTTCGGAGCAGCCTTTCGATCTACTCGGCAAAAGACATTGGACACATGACCACTGACGAGGGCACGGTAACGGCTGATTGTCAGTTTTGCGGGGCGCACTATGTGCTTGACCCCAAAACCCTTGGATTTGAAGCGGAAAGAAAGCCAGATAATGGGGCCTGAACCCTACAGCGAATTTATTGCAGCGCTGAGCTGCCCTGGAACGGAGTCGTCTGATTTTGACCTAAATCCAAACGTGCAACTGCCAGAAAACCGCGTATTGCGGCCGGCAGCTGTTCTTGTTCCGATACAGGCACTGGCAGGCGAATTGCACCTGGTTTTGACGAAACGCGCCTCTGGTTTAAAGCATCATCCTGGTCAGATCGCGTTTCCGGGCGGCAAGGTCGATGCCACGGACAATGGCGCAGAAGACGCAGCACTTCGTGAAGCAGAAGAAGAGATTGCGTTGCCGCGCGAGCGCGTCGAAATTCTCGGTACCTTACCGTGCCATGAGACTGTCACTGGTTTTTCAGTTGTGCCCGTTCTGGGCTTAATTAGAGACAAATTTGTGCCTGTCCCAGAGCCCGGCGAGGTTGAAGAGGTGTTCTCTGTTCCTCTGGATCACGTCACAAATCCGGATAGATATTCTGTGCAATCAAGATATTGGCGGGGACAGCGGCGCTACTACTATACCGTACCGTTCGGTCCCTATTATATATGGGGCGCAACCGCACGAATATTGCGCGGGCTTGCGGAAAGGTTGAATTGATGACGCGCGTGGTAGGTGACTGGGTTTCAGCCGAACCAACACAAGCCGTTTTTCGCGCGCTCACGGATGCGGGTCACAAAGCGTACTTCGTTGGTGGTTGCGTAAGAAATGCGCTTATCGGCGCGTCTGTATCCGACATCGATATCTCAACGGACGCTCGCCCGGACCGGGTTATGGAACTTGTGGAATCGGCCGGCTTGAAAGCTGTTCCGACAGGCATAGACCACGGGACAGTAACGGTCGTTTCAGGCGGTATCCCGCATGAAATAACCACGTTTCGCCGTGATATTGAAACGGATGGCCGCCGCGCCGTTGTCGCGTACTCGGACGCTGTGATCGATGACGCCCGCCGAAGAGATTTTACCATCAACGCAATTTACGCCAGCGCCGACGGTACGGTTCTTGACCCGTTGGACGGGCTGCCAGATCTAGAAGCGCGGCGTATTCGATTCATCGAAGACGCGGACAGGCGTATCAAGGAAGACTACCTTCGCATCCTTCGGTTCTTTCGTTTCTACGCATGGTACGGTGATCCAGCAGGCGGCATGGATGCCGAGGGGTTGGCTGCCTGTGCCGCGAACATTTCAGGTATAGCGTCGCTTTCGAAGGAACGCATTGGCGCAGAAATGAAGAAGCTCCTTTCGGCACCCGATCCCGCGCCAGCTGTCGCAGCCATGCAGCATACTGGGGTGATACAATGTGTTTTGCCCGGGTCTGACGCCAAGGCGCTTTCTGTTTTGGTTCATGTTGAACAGGAAACGAAAACCGCTCCTGATCCGATACGCAGGCTTGCGGCGTTGGGCGGAAACGGGCAGGGCGCGGCATTGCGTCTTTCACGCGATGAGGCGCGCAAACTTGACCTTCTTGTCAAGAATGTCGGTCAGGGTTCCGCAGCCGCCGTCTTGGGTTACAAGCTTGGTGAGAAGGCGGCGTTTGATGTATGTTTGTTAAATTTCGCGTTGTTAGAGACAGTTTTACCCCCAAAAGTAAGGCTGGAAATACAACGAGGTGCGAAAGCAGTCTTTCCAATCAAGGCTGCGGATTTAATGCCAGACCTGATTGGCGAAACCTTGGGCGCGCATCTGAATCATTTAGAATCTGAATGGATCGCATCAGATTTTAAACTGACAAAAAAGGCGCTTCTGTCTTGATCTTTTGTTGGGCCAGACACAGGTTTCTGTCAGCCTTACAGACCCAACAGGAACGCGCATGACCTACGATAGCCTTCTGGCACTGATCGGCCTTGCCTTTACGGCTGCCTTCACGCCCGGCCCAAACAATGCGCTTGTCGCGAGTTCCGGTGCGAATTTCGGCTATCGTTCGACGCTGCCGCATATTCTGGGAATTGCGCTGGGCTTTTCTTTTATGGTTTTTATGGTTGGCTTCTTTCTTGGCGCTTTGTTTGAACAAAGTCAGTTCATGCGGGAAATACTTCGTTGGGGCGGTGCGGGCCTATTGTTGTATATCGCCTGGAAGATCGCCACGAGCGGCGGCCTTTCTTCAGGAACAAACTCTGCCCGGCCATTCCACTTTATTGAAGCGGCGGGTTTTCAATGGGTCAATCCAAAGGCCTGGGCGATGGCCATTGCAATACCCGCACAATTCATTACAGGCGAAAACCAAGTGCTTTCTGCTTTAATTGTTGCGGCGGTATTTCTGGTCGTAGGCGTGTCTTCGGCGTCTAGCTGGGCGCTTGCCGGGCAGGCATTAACGCGCTGGATAAACACTGCGGATCGCCTGAGATGGTTCAATGTTGCGATGGGCGTCATGATCGCTGGTTGCGTTGTTCTGATCTTTTTGGAGTAGGCAAACCCGTTGCTAATCTCGATTTTATGCCGCTAATCGAAGCTGGCAGCACAGCGTCGTCTTGAAGTTACCGCTAACCTAGTGTTCCTTAGGAGAGCGAAAACACCTTTCAACGCAAAAGAGGCACCTAGTGCTTAGTTTTTTCGAGCGACTCGTTGATCCTTACGTCGCTTATCCGGAGAGCGACCAGCCACCGCAAAAGCTTTGGCCTTTCATGCGGGAATACGCGCGTCCGTTTAAGCGCGTCTTTTGGTGTGTCGGTATCATGTCCTTTGTGGTTGCGATGGTAGAGGTGGGCCTCATCTATTACATGGGCCGGGTTGTTGATGTGCTAACGACCAACACGCCTGCGGAAGTGCGGGAGAATTACGTTTTAGAATTCATCGTGGTCGCCGCGTTCATCTTGATTTTGCGGCCAATTTTTCAGGCACTGGATGTTGCCCTTCTGAACAATTCCATTTTGCCTAATTTTGGCACGATGATCCGCTGGCGTGCGCACAAACATGTTTTGCGTCAATCCGTTAGCTGGTTTGAGAATGACTTTGCAGGCCGTATATCAAACCGGATAATGCAAACGCCGCCCGCAGCCGGCGAGGCGGTTTTTCAGGTTTTTGACGCGCTGACCTTTGCAACAGCCTATTTCATTGGCGCCGGCGTGATGCTGGCCGAGGCAGACGCACGGCTTGCCATACCCCTTGTTGTCTGGCTGGTGCTTTACGGAATGCTTGTGAACTGGACGATGCGCCGGGTTGGGCCCGCCTCCAAGGCCGCGTCTGACGCGCGAAGCGAGGTTACGGGACGGGTCGTGGACAGCTATACGAATATTCACTCTGTCAAACTCTTCGCGCATCACGATACAGAACTTGGCTACGCCAAAGAGGCCATTGAAAATACGCGCAAGACTTTTCAAATAGAGATGCGCATCTTTACCAAAATGGATGTCTCACTTGTCGCGATTAACGGTTTGTTGATTGTTGGGGTTGTTGGCTGGGCGGTTTGGCTATGGATGAACGACAGCGCAACGATTGGTGTCGTTGCTGCGGCTACTGCGCTGACGCTACGCCTGAACGCAATGACAGGCTGGATAATGTGGGCGCTGTCCAGCTTTTTCCGCAACCTTGGGGTCATTTCTGAAGGTATGGAAACCATCGCGCAGCCAATTACACTGGTAGATTCGATTGGTGCCAAACCCTTGGTATTCAAAAACGGTTTGATCGAAGCGCGTGAGCTTTCCCACCACTATGGCCGCGAGGCGGGTGGGCTTTCTAACATAAATCTAAAAATTCAGGCGGGCGAAAAGATTGGGCTAATCGGCAGATCAGGCGCAGGTAAAACCACCTTTGTGAAGCTTTTGCTGCGGTTTTACGATGCGGACAAGGGGCGAATCTTGATCGATGGCCAGGATATTTCAAAGGTAACGCAGGAGAGTCTTCGCCGTGTGATTGGTATGGTGCAGCAAGACAGCTCTCTTCTGCATCGGTCGATACGGGAAAATATCCTCTATGGGCGCCCCGACGCGTCGGGGGCAGAAGTTGTCGAGGCCGCAAAGCGGGCCGAGGCGCATGATTTCATTCTCGAGCTGGAAGACCCTGAGGGGCGCAAAGGCTATGACGCACATGTTGGCGAACGTGGCGTGAAGCTTTCAGGCGGGCAACGGCAACGGGTCGCGCTTGCAAGGGTTATTCTTAAAGATGCGCCTATCTTGTTACTGGATGAGGCGACAAGTGCGCTTGACAGCGAAGTCGAAGCCGCGATCCAGGACACGCTGTATGGGATGATGGAAGGCAAGACGGTCGTTGCCATTGCCCACCGCCTTTCAACGATAGCACATATGGACCGGATATTGGTAATGGAGAGCGGCCAGGTTGCCGAAGAAGGAAGCCACTCAGAACTTCTTGCCGCGGGGGGCCTGTATGCAAGGTTCTGGGCGCGACAATCTGGCGGATTCATCGGGACGGAAGAGGCGGCAGAGTGAATTTATCGTCACTAATAGACGGGTTTTCGCCATCTGATGGCCCGCCACCACGCACACTCGCCGCGTTTTTCAAATGGTGCCTAAAGGGTGCCATGCCGATTTTGGGCTTGGCAGCGGCCGTATCAGCAACTGCTGGTGTGCTGGAAGTGATGACAGCGCTTTTGTTGGGCCTGGTCATTGACGGCGCTATTTTGGGCGGGGCCGATTTTGTAAAAGACAGCTGGCTTATGTTGCTTGGAATCGCGGCGTTTTTCGTGGTCCTGCGCCCGCTGGTTTTCGGAACCTCCGCAGCCATGCAGTCATTGGCCGTTGCGCCGAACATAACAACATTGGTTTTATCACGCCTCAATCGGTACACGCTTGGCCACGCGATCAGCTTTTTTGATGACGACTTTGCCGGGCGCATTGCACAGAAACAGATGCAAACGTCACGCGCGGTGAATGAAGTTGTCGTTGAATTAATCAACGTCGTGGCGTTTGCACTGGCGTCACTTGTGGGATCGGCATTGCTGCTTACCACGATCGACTGGCGTATTGCTTTGGTTCTGGCCGTTTGGTTGGTTGGGTATCTATCGCTGATCCGGTGGTTTATGCCGCGGATCCGGGTAAGGTCTGCCGCGCAGGCCGGGGCGCGTGCAAATCTGACGGGTCAAATTGTGGACACCGTCACAAATATTAAAACTGTCAAACTGTTTGCCCATCACCGCCACGAAGATGCTGTTGCGCTCGACGCGATGGAAGATTGGCGACTCAAGAAAATTTACTCGGGAACGATAGCGACCCTTTTTCGTTTCTCGCTGATGACAATTGCGGGCACCCTGCCGGTTTTTTTGCTCGGCAGTGTGTTGTGGTTGTGGACGCTTGGCCTTGCTAGCCCGGGGGACATTGCCGCGACGGGCGCAGTTTCTATCCGTATTGCGCAAATGACGGGTTGGGTAAGCTTCGTTCTGATGGCGATCTACGCAAACATTGGCGAAGTCGAAGATGGCATGCGCACCCTGACACCGCCACATGACTTGCCAGATGCAGTTGATGCAGTTGCCTTGAAGGTCACACGCGGAGAGATACGGTTTGAAGGCGCTAGTTTCGCTTATGGGCGCGAAAAGGGCGGGATAGACAACGTATCCCTTACGATTCACCCTGGTGAAAAACTTGGCATTGTCGGCGCCTCAGGTGCAGGAAAATCAACACTGGTTTCGCTGTTGCTTCGTCTCTATGACACCGAAAAAGGCGCTGTTTTCATTGATGGACAGAATCTGAGAGATGTAACGCAGGAAAGTTTGCGACAGCAAATCAGTACAGTTACTCAGGAAACGGCAATGTTTAACCGCTCTGCCCATGACAACATCCTTTATGGGCATCCAGACGCAACTGTCGAGCAAGTAAAAGAGGCAGCGCTGCGTGCAGAAGCCCATCAATTTATCGAAGGGATGCAGGACCTTAAAGAACGCCGTGGGTACGCTGCGCATCTGGGTGAGCGTGGCGTAAAACTGTCTGGAGGTCAGCGGCAGCGCATCGCGCTTGCGCGTGCAATTTTGAAAGATGCGCCAATTCTGATCCTGGACGAAGCGACAAGCGCGCTTGACAGCGAAGTGGAAGCGGCAATCCAAACGGCGTTGGAGCGGGTAATGGAAGGCAAAACCGTGCTCGCAATCGCGCACCGCTTGTCAACCATCGCACGGATGGACCGGATCGTGGTACTTGAAGAGGGCAGAATTGCCGAAATCGGCACACATCAGAAGCTTTTGCATAAAAGCGGGCTTTACGCGCGGTACTGGAGCAGGCAATCAGGCGGCTTTATCGGGATCAACGAGGCGGCAGAGTGATTGAAGTAACCATCGAGAGATTGGGACATCAGGGTGATGGGATAACTACTGGCCCGGTTTTTGTTGCACAGGCTTTGCCGGGCGAAGTTGTCTCTGGCGAGGTTCAGGACGGCCGTATAGTTGCGCCAAAGATCATTACACCCTCTGCAGATCGTGTTCGGCCCCCTTGTTCACACGCGAAATCTTGTGGGGGATGTTTGTTGCAGCACGCATCTGATGAGTTTGTGGCCAACTGGAAGCTGGGCGTTGTTGAAACAGCGCTTGCAGCGCAGGGGTTGCGCGCTGAAATGCGACCCATTGTGACCTCGCCACCAAAATCGCGGCGGCGCGCAACGCTTTCTGGTCGCCGCACCAAGAAAGGCGCATTGGTTGGGTTTCATATGCACGCTTCCGATACAATCATTCAGATTCCCAATTGCGAATTGCTGCATCCTGCCCTTCTAAGCGCCACGCCTGCTTTGGAGGCGCTCACAATCATCGGGGCGTCACGCAAAAGTGAAATCAGCCTTCTGGTCGCGCAAAGTGATTCAGGAATTGATGTAACGGTTAAGGGTGTAGGGCCAGCGGATGGCAAACAGAGGGTCGAGCTTGCAGGGATCGCTGAGACATATGGTTTGGCGCGTCTTACGTGGGATGATGAACTGATCGCACAGCGGTTTTCCCCGGCCCAACAGTTTGGCTCGGCAAGCGTGGTTCCGCCACCAGGTGCCTTTTTACAAGCCACATTAGAAGGCGAAAAAATGCTGAGTTCCGCAGTGTTAGAGACTATTTCAGGTGCTAAACATGTTGTTGATCTTTTCGCTGGGTGTGGAACTTTTTCGCTTCCTGCTGCGGCGCATTCAGAAGTTCATGCGGTTGAAAGTGACGCTTTGATGCTCGCCGCTTTGGACAAAGGGTGGCGGTTGGCGCAGGGTCTGAAACGCGTCACAACAGAAACACGCGATTTGTTTCGCAGGCCACTTATGCCAGATGAACTGAAGCGGTTTGATGCAGTGGTGATTGACCCACCGCGCGCTGGCGCAGAGGCGCAGGTGCGAGAGCTTGGAAAATCAAATATTCCGCGTATAGCGATGATTTCGTGCAATCCGGTTACTTTCGCGCGCGATGCAAAACATTTGGTTGACCACGGGTATCAGTTGGGAATGTTGCAGGTCGTCGACCAGTTTCGTTGGTCCCCTCATATTGAGCTGTGCACTGCATTTCGAAAAACCTGATACGTTGCTCAGCGCGTTCACGTCTGTTTGATGTCCAATATTCTAAACCAACTATCAAAATGTGCTAAAATGCTGTATCTAGTTGTGAAAATTAAAAACTTTGAGGCGCGTAAAAATGCGTAGGGCAACGTTTCTAAAGGGGCTGGCAGCGACTTTAACGCTAGGCTCCTGCAGTTCTTCCAAATTTCTAACTTATTCGGGCCCAGAAGTGACCCGAATTGTTGTGTTCAAGGGTGAACGTCGGATGTACCTTTTGAATGAAAACCGGTCTTTAAAAGCCTATGATATAGATCTGGGCTTCGCGCCAGATGGCCATAAGCAGATCGAAGGTGACGGGAAAACCCCGGAAGGCCACTACATTATCGACCGGCGGAACCCAAACAGTGAATTTTATTTATCACTTGGAATATCTTATCCAAATGAAAACGACCGCGCGAAAGCGGCCGCCTTAGGCCAGCCCCCCGGGGGTGATATTTTTATTCACGGCGCAGCCAGACCCTTTGACAAACGCGGTGAAGACTGGACATGGGGATGTATTTCGGTAAGCAACCGAGAAATGGAGAAAATTTATTCCATGGTTGAAATCGGCACGCCGATATCGCTTTACAGCTAGCGAGCAGAGGCAGGCCTTAGCTGCCCAGTATCAGCGTCCACCAGATTTTCCCGTTTGCTTCCTGATGCCAGGAAAAGCCCATCTTTGTCGCATTGGTATCCAGAATAATGTTGCGCGTATCCGGTTGTTCCATCCATGCAGACAGGGTCTCAAGCTCTGATTCATATGTTTCAGATATGTTTTCACCCAACATAATACCGGGGTACCCTGTGCGCGCGACCCGGTCTAATGGCGACGATCCGTCTGAGCCAAAATGCCATGGACGGTTTTGTATCGACATATCGCGCGAATGGGTCGCTGCTGCGGCTGTCAGCTTGCTATCCAAGCTGATGCTGCTTGCGCCCGCAGCTTCACGTAACGCATTTATGGAATCCAGCATACGGAACTGAACCTCAGAACTATTAGCGATTCGGTATACCCGCGGTAAAGGTTTTCCATCAGGCCCAAGCGGAGCTAATTCAGGGCTACAAGCCGATAGGCCAAGCACCATTGCAAGGAGAAGACCAAAAAACCGTACCATATTGATAACCGTCCCTATTCAATAATTTTCTTTCTCTAGCGGCTTAGGCGTTGCTGTTCAAACCCACATATCCCTGAACCGGCAATCTAACGCTTGTTTGATTTGCGACTGAGGCATTCTCGCCATATTGTCTATATGGATGTGTGCACCAGTCAGGAAACGGATGCTACAATGAATACTGAAGAGAAAAACAGAATGAACCGTAGATTGTTTTTAGGAACGACTGCCGCTTTCGTTGGTGGACTTGCCGCCCCGGCGATTGCGCAATCCACTGGCGACTCTGTGGAAATTGAGGGCGAAATTTCGGAGGCAGTGCGCCGCAATATCTCAAGTTTCCGATCACTACGCTGGCAACCTTATTTCGATAATCTAAGACGCGGTGCGATTTTGGTGGATACCACGTCGCGCGCACTTCATTACTGGAACCAGGAAGAGACGGTTTACAAACTTTATCCAACTTCGGTTCCGATGTCTGAAGAGCTTACGCGCCGTGGCCGTACTAGGGTTGCACGCAAGGTGGAAGGCCCCAGCTGGAGTCCGACACCCTCAATGAAAATCCGCAACCCAGAATGGCCAGACTACGTAGGCCCAGGCCCTGATAACCCGCTTGGGACACATGCGCTGTATCTGGGCTGGACCTACTACCGAATTCACGGCACGCACGATACGCGAAAAATTGGGCGCAGATCATCCAACGGCTGTATTGGACTGTACAACGAGAATATCTCTGAATTGTTTGAGCTTGCGACCGTCGGAACCCAAGTGTTGCTAATATAGCGACAATCGGCTCGTCACAGAGGCTCCAGAACGCAAGACATTTGCAAATGCCTTATTTTACTGGTTAGAACCCGGCACGAGATACGGTGTTGGGTGCTTCGGGTCGACTGTAATTGCGACCCGATGCTATTTCTGGAGAGAAAAAATGAAAAAAATCGCACTTGCTGCTGCTCTGTCAGTTGCTGCTACCACAGCTTTCGCTGGCAACATGAGCGAGCCAATGATGGAACCTGAGATTATCGTGGAAGAACAATCTTCTTCTTCAGGCGGTAACATGGTTGTTCCAATTTTGCTGTTTGTCGTACTTGCTGCTGCTGTTGCTAGCTAATAGTACGCGTCACATCTGAGAAAAAGAGGCGGTGTTTTGCACCGCCTTTTTTCTTGTCAAAAGAAAATTCAGTCTAGCCACCCGCATAAATTCTGCTCGATGACGTTTGACAGCGCGCTAATATGCGCGTCTTCATCATTCAGGCACGGGACATATGTAAATTTTTCTCCGCCCGCGTGTTCAAAACTCTCAAAAATTTCTTCGTTGATCTCTTCAAGTGTTTCGATGCAATCCGCCGAAAAGGCAGGCGCAATGACTGCAATGTTCTTCTTGCCAGCTTTGGCAAGGCGCGCCACCTCTTCGACGGTATAGGGCTTCAACCACTCTTCCGGCCCGAACTTTGACTGAAATGTCGTAATAATTTCGCCGTCGTCCCAGCCCAGGCGCTCCTTCAAAAGGCGCGAAGTCTTCTGGCATTGACAGTGATATGGATCACCTTGGGTAAGATAGCGTTCAGGCATTCCGTGATAAGACGCGATCAAATGGTCCGGGCGCGTATCAAGTTTAGCATAAGCGCGCTCAACGGATTGGGCCAATGCATCTATATAGCTTGGTTGTTCAAAGTAAGCTGGGACCGTGCGCACCGCAGGTTGCCAGGTGGCGTCGCTTAGGGCCTTAAAAAAAGCGTCATTCGCCGTTGCAGTTGTCGCGCCAGCGTAGTGGGGGTAGAGCGGAAAGAACAAGATCTTTTGGCAACCGGCAGCAATTAGCGCCTCTACCTTTGATTTTGTAGACGGATTTCCGTAGCGCATCGAAAAATCAACAACGACCTGATTACCATATCGCTTTGACAAAACCTGGCGCAGCTTATTGGTTTGCGCCTTTGTAATTGTCATTAGCGGGCTTTCACCAGCTTCTTCGTTCCAAATGCTTTTATAGGCTGCGCCCGAAGAAAATGGCCTTTTTGTCAGAATAATGAGCTGCAAAAGCGGCTGCCATTTCCAAGCCGGATAGTCGATGACACGCTGGTCTGACAGGAACTCGTTCAGGTACCGCCGCATCGACCTGTAATCATATCCGTCCGGTGTGCCAAGGTTTGCAATCAGAACCCCAACGCGTGCAGGCGGGATCGTCGGGTGCCCCTCGGGCAGAAATGATTGCGTCATAATGTTTCCTGATAAATTTCGTGGTGTGCAACAGATAGTGGCTTATTCGAAAGGGTCAATCTTGGCGGAAACTTTAATCTGAAACTGGTGTTTCGGTTGTGCCAAGGGCATCCGCCAAACGTGCTTTAGCCGAACCTGGGCGAAGCGGTTTTTGCTGGCTTTCGTCAGGTGCCCATCCGGTCAGATAGACGATTTCGAATGTCGCGGGAATTCGACCGTCGGCCATACTGTATTTCTGAGCATAAATTTTTGCTGCCTCAGCGAACAGGGCTTTGGGTGGAATTGTTTTACGGCGCTGGGCCAGCGCGTTGGTTTCGCCCATGGCGCGCAAATCTTTCATAAGGTGAAAGGCGGAGCGATAAGAAACTGTTTTGACCGAAGTGTCAGCAACGGGAAGCGCAAATCCCGCCCTTTGCAAGATTGCGCCAAGATCACGGATTTCGCCCATGGGTGCGATGCGAGGTGACAGGCCACCCGCTAAAAATATCTCCGCTTCTGCGAGACAGGACCGAAGTTCGTGTAGTGTTTGCCCACCAAACACTGCCCCCAAAAACAACCCGTCCGGGCGAAGCGCGCGACGTATCTGTATTAGCTGCCCGACCGGGTCATTCGACCAATGCAGAGACAGACCGTCGACAATCAAGTCATGTGCTTCTGGCTCAAAATCCAAAAGATCTTCATCGGGTACAACTTTTGCAGTGGGAAAGTGCGTTGCCCAAAAATTTGGAAAAGGCGCAACGACAGCCTCTGTTTTAAATACTCTGTTAACTTCGTTCAGTCTTTCTTGAATCTCGTCTGCGGTGTCTTCCAACAGGAAAAACGCAGGTGCAGACAACGCGCGCATACGGTGCATTTCAAGTGCATTTCGGTCTGTCAGTTCAGCGGGTTTTGACATTTCGCGTCCTTTAGCTTCGGCGCAATCTAGATGGATGAGAAACGGATGCAAAGTGTCCTACGCACGATATTTCCGCCGCAATGCGTGACCTGCCGGAAATTGGTTGAAAGCGAGTTCGCACTTTGTGGAGCATGTTGGCGTGATACCACATTCATTTCTGGCCTGATTTGCGATAAATGTGGCGTTCCATTGCCCGGATCAGCAGGCCCGGAAATGGTTCATTGTGATGATTGCATAACCGTTGCGCGCCCTTGGGATAAAGGCCGGGCGGCCATGTTGTACAAAGAAAATAGCCGCAAGATTGTGCTTGCCTTGAAGCATGGCGACCGAGAGGACCTTGTTCGCCCAGCGGCTGGCTGGATGCTACGGGCGGGCGCCTCGCTGATAAAGCCCAATATGTTGGTTGCGCCTGTCCCGCTTCATTGGAGCAGGCTTCTGAAGCGCCGGTATAATCAGGCAGCACTTTTGGGAAAAACCATTTCAAAGCAGGCAAACCTTGAATTCTGTCCGGATTTGTTGCGCCGCACTTCGCGAACGGCACCTTTGGATGGCTTAACGCGCGACGAAAGGTTTCAGGCACTAACGGATGTGATTCGTCCAAATCCAAAGCGCCATGAAATGTTTGAAAACCGCCCGGTTCTTTTGATTGATGACGTAATGACGTCTGGTGCAACTTTGGCGGCATGTACCGAGGCATGCTTTTCTGCGGGCGCTGTTGAAGTTTTCGTGTTGATACTGGCGCGCGTTGCGAAGGATGCCTAAATGCCTATAGTTCACGGAAACTAGGGTACAGACTATGAAACCAGTAGAGATTTACACGACACCTTTTTGCGGCTTTTGTGTCGCCGCGAAACATTTGCTAAATAAAAAAGGTGTTTCTTATCAAGAGGTTGACGTTTCTCGCGATTCTTCGAAGCGTCAGGAAATGATGAAACGAGCGAAGGGCGGGCGGACGGTGCCACAGATTTTCATTGACGGAAAACATGTTGGTGGATGCGACGAGATTTACGAGCTTGACCGACGGCGCGCGCTTGACCCGATGTTGGTAGCCTGAATATGCGTGTCGCACTTTTGCAACTTAACGCTGGGGATCTGCCGGAGAAAAATCTGGACGTAACGCTGGATTACCTTCGGCAATCTGCAGCGGAAGGTGCCAAATTTGCGCTGACACCAGAAGTTACCAACTGCGTCTCCAATAGCCGCAACCACCAGCAAAGTGTTTTGCAGACCGAAGCAGATGATCTGACGTTGGCGGCAATACGCGCAGAAGCAAAAACACTGGGTATTTGGGTTCTGATTGGATCGCTTGGACTAAAAACAAACGATCCGGATGGCCGATTCGCAAACCGCTCGTTTCTGATTGGGCCTGCAGGTCAGATCGTGGCGCGATATGACAAAATACACATGTTTGACGTTGATATTGATGAAACAGAGACGTTTCGTGAATCAGCGGGGTACCGGCCTGGCAGTAACGCTGTCGTAGCAAAAACAGACTTCGCCAAAATTGGAATGACCATTTGCTATGACGTGCGTTTCGCTCATTTGCACCGGGCGCTGGCGAAAGCCGGGGCAAAAATCTTGACCAGCCCGGCAGCGTTTTCTCCTGTTTCTGGTGCAGCGCATTGGCATGCTCTGCTAAGGGCGCGTGCAATTGAAACCGGGTGTTTCGTTCTAGCGCCAGCGCAATGTGGTATACACCCGATTACCGTTGGGGCGCCGCGCAAAACATACGGTCACTCTCTGGCTGTTTCCCCTTGGGGCGAGATTTTGGCAGATGGCGGCGAAAACCCCGGCGTAACTATCGTTGATTTTGATCTTGATGACGTAGATAAGTGCCGGAAAAAGATACCGTCCCTGACACATGACAGAGATTTTAAAGGCCCCTGATGTCCGAGCTTAATGATCCTCTTGCTGTAGCGCTGTTTGGCGAAATATTTATGGCGGATCAGCTTGCGCGCAACCGTTTGTCAAAAGCGCTCCCGAAAGGGATGGAGATATCTCATTTTTCGGTTCTCAACCATTTGGCGCATGTAAATGATGAACGGTCCCCTGGCCAATTGGCGCGTGCTTTTCACGTAACGCGTGGTGCTATGACCAATACATTGTCAAAGCTGGAATGGGCGGGGCATGTACATGTCCGACCAGACTGGGAAGATGCCCGCCGAAAATTTGTCTCGATCAGCCCTGCGGGCCGCGCGGCCTGTGACGTTGCCCTTGAGGCGATTATCCCGATTATCAGCGACGTTGTTAAAAAGATCGGCAAAGACAAAGTCAGGGGCGCGCTTCCGGTTTTGCGCGAATTGCGAGAGCGGCTTGATCAGGAATCCTGAACCTTAAGGCTCGCAGTAACGTAATTGACCGAGAGATCACGATCTGACAAAGACCAGTTCCAGCTTATCGGGTTGAACACAAAACCCTTGCGGTCGACCGGGTCTAACCCGGCATTGCGGATCAGTTCATACAACTCATCCGGGGTGATGAATTTGTTCCAATCGTGCGTTCCCTTAGGGAGCCAGCGCATGATGACTTCGGCACCCACGATCGCCACCATAAAGCTTTTGGGATTCCGGTTTATTGTTGAGCACAGCATCAGACCGCCTGGCTTAAGAAGAGTTTGGCACGCGGTCAGATAGGCCAGCGGGTCGGCGACATGTTCGACAACTTCCATGTTCAGGATTACGTCAAATGTTTCGCCGGCGGCCGCTAAATCTTCGGCAGTTGTGTGGCGGTAGTCGACCTCTACACCGGATTGCTCTGCATGAATGCGCGCAACCGGAATATTGCCGGCTGCAGCATCTGCACCTACCACGGCTGCACCAAGTCGCGCCATTGGCTCTGAGAGCAGACCGCCACCACAACCGATGTCAAGAACACATAAACCTTTGAAAGGCAGATTGGTTGTAAGGTCACGATCAAACTCTGCAGCGACCTGGCTGGTGATATAGTCGAGCCTGCACGGGTTCAGCATGTGAAGCGGCTTAAACTTACCTGTCGGGTCCCACCATTCGGCAGCCATGGCTTCAAACTTTGCAACCTCTTTCGGGTCAACAGTTGTCTCGGCTTTGGATTCGGTGGTTTGCATTCTCGACCCCATGTGGTTTTCTAGGCAGCATCCGTCAAACGCGGCTTAAAACGATATATAGGTCTTTTATGGACAAATACTCAGGTCAAAAAGGCGCAGCTACGCTTCTTTTTCCATCTGTCGAGCCATACGCCAGACAGACACTGGATGTTGGCGACGGGCACCACGTTTACGTTGAGGAATGCGGCAATCCAAATGGGTTGCCTGTTGTTGTGCTTCATGGTGGCCCGGGTGGTGGATGCAGCCCGGTTATGCGCAGGTTCTTTGACCCCAAAGTTTACCGTATTGTTCTTTTTGATCAGCGCGGGTGTGGGCGATCAACACCGCACGCCAGCGTTGAAAACAACACGACATGGCATTTGGTCGCGGATATAGAGCGTATTCGCGAAATATTGGGAATAAGTGACTGGGTTGTTTTTGGTGGCAGTTGGGGCGCGACTCTGGCTCTGGTCTATGCACAAGCGCATCCAAACCGGGTACGGCACCTGGTTTTACGCGGTGTTTTCCTGGCGACTCAGGCTGAGCTTGACTGGTTTTATGGCGGTGGGGTTGGCCGGTTTTGGCCCGATTTATGGGCAGAGTTTTCTGGCCTGATCCCGGAGGACGAGCAACGGGACATGATTGCGGCTTACAACAAACGATTGTTTTGTGGAGATCCCGCAACCGAAATCAAATACGCGAGGGCGTGGACGGCTTGGGAAAATGCACTGGCGTCGATAACAAATAACGGAGCCGCGAGCCAAAGCCCGCCAGATTATGCCCACGCATTTGCGAGGCTGGAGAACCACTACTTCATGAATCGTGCCTTTCTTCAAACGGATGGTCAGATTTTACGAGACATGGGAAAAATCGCCGACATCCCCGGAAAAATCGTGCAGGGACGGTACGACATGATTTGTCCACCAACCGCTGCATGGGAGCTGTCGAAACGCTGGCCAAAAGCGGATCTGAACCTGGTTTCACTGTCTGGTCACGCCTTGTCGGAGGCGGGAATCAGTGCTGCCCTTATCGAAATCATGAATGAAATTTCGCAGCGATAGTTTCATAATCACATAAAAACATAAGAAAAATTTCATGCTTTCATCTGAATCGCCTAATGTAAGACAAACATGTTTACAGACCACTTTTTTTTGTTAACTTGTGAGTCAATAAAGAGAAAAAAGCGGGGATGTGAAACTTGGGTTCAGTCACACGGATTATTTTACAGCGCCTTGCGCTAGGACTTCTCACCCTTTTTATCGTATCGATTGTTATCTTTATAGCGGTTAATCTTTTGCCCGGCGACTTTGCCGAAGCAATTCTGGGGCAGGGCGCGACGCCAGAGGCAGTCGCCTCGATCAGAGAAGGGCTTGGTCTCGATAAACCTCCTATCACGAGATATTTTGATTGGCTCGGTGGCGCAATCCAAGGCGATCTGGGATCAAGTTTCGCGCAGGCAAATTTCGCAAGTTTCACCGGCTCTGATGCGGCTTCGGGCACAACGGTTGCAGAACAAATTGCACCACGGTTTAAAAACACGTTGTTTTTGGCGGGTGTAACAGCAGCGATCGCTGTTCCGGTTTCGATCTTTCTTGGTGTTCTTGCTGCCCTTTACAGAAATTCGATTTTTGATCGGGCAACAAATATTTTGACACTCTCGTCAATTTCCAGCCCAGACTTCTTTCTTGCCTATGTTCTGATCTTGTTTCTGTCAGTGCTTAATCCGCTTCTTCCGTCACTCTCTAACATTTACGATGGAATGGACTTCAGCGAGCGGCTGGTGAAATCACTCCTACCCGCCCTGACCCTGACGCTGGCCGTCACCGCGCAGATGATGCGTATGACGCGGGCTGCAATCATTAACCTATTGGCCAGCCCATACATTGAAATGGCGCGCCTAAAGGGCATCAGCCCCATGCGGGTCATTGTAACCCACGCGCTTCCGAATGCTTTGGCACCGATCATTACTGTTATTGCATTGAACCTTGCGTATCTTATTACCGGGGTTGTGGTGGTAGAAGTGGTGTTTGTTTATCCGGGCATCGGACAGCTGTTCGTGGACAGTGTTAAGATTCGGGATATCCCGGTGGTGCAGGCCTGCTGTCTGATTTTTGCAGCAGCATATATCCTGCTAAATCTTTCGGCGGATGTTCTGTCGATCTTGTCCAACCCAAGACTGAGGCACCCGAAATGAGCACATGGCTTTCGATTCTAATTGCCTTTCCAGTAATGGCAGGCGTCGCTTGGGTTTTCCGTTTTGCCGGACGATCCGCAACATCCAACAAGCCCTTTTTCCGCGATATGCCCTTTGGCGTGGCCTTCGGTTATGTTGTGGCAGCGGTCGCAATACTTTTGGCGTTCAAGATCTATTTTGTTGATCAGGTCCTGTTTTTCCGCTGGGCGATGCAAGGGCTGATTATCTTCACCGTTTCAGCCTTTTTGTTCCGTCTGCTTGGTCGGCTTGTCGGTACGGCGGGCTCGCGGAAACTGTTTCGCTCCATGCCGCTAACGGCAGCGTTCGGTGTTATGATTGTTCTCGCATACGCAATACTGGCGATTTTCGCGCCAGTGTTCGCGCCATATGGTGAAGAGCAAGTTTTCGCAGCAGCAAACACACTGCCCGGCGGCGATCCTGCAACGGGAGGTGACCCAGCGCATTTGTTGGGCACAGACCAGATCGGGCGCGACCTGATGAGCCGCCTGATATATGGCGCAAGGAACACGGTGGGCATCGCCTTTGCGACAACCTGTCTGGCGTTCTTTATCGGCGGAAGCCTTGGTTTTCTTGCGGCGACAATTGGCGGATGGCTTGATCAGGTTCTTTCTCGCGCTGTCGATGTTCTCATGGCTATTCCCGCCCTTATTTTCGCACTTCTTCTTATGACGATTGCGAGCGCCTGGTCGGTCAAGCTTGGCATTCCGCTAACGATTTTCATGATCCTTATCATCGCAATTATTGACTCGACGCGTGTTTACCGGCTTGCCCGAGCGGTTGGTGTGAACATCGTAGTGATGGATTACATTGAGGCTGCGAAATTACGTGGCGAAGGCCTGACCTACCTTATTTTTCGGGAAATCCTGCCCAATGCCACGGCACCGCTTTTGGCGGAATTCGGGCTTCGGTTCTGCTTTGTTTTCCTTACAATCGCATCACTCAGTTTTCTTGGTGTCGGTATTCAGCCACCACTTGCGGACTGGGGCACTATGGTGCGCGATCTGGCGCAGTTTATCAACTTTGCACAGTTCAGTCCGCTGACAGCAGCACTGCCTATTCTCGCAGCAGGCGCGATTGCCCTGCTGACCGTGGCCGTGAACTTCATCGTTGACTGGATGCTGCAGAAATCGTCGGGGTTAAAAGAATGAGTGAACTTTTACTGAAAGTACGCGACCTGATGATCGAAGGTCGAAGTGATGAAACCTGGAATCCAATCATCAATGGCTGCAGTTTCGACCTGAACAAAGGCGAAGTTCTGGGCATGATCGGTGAATCCGGAGCTGGCAAGTCAACTGTCGGCCTTGCGGCAATGGGTTTCACACGTGATGGCTGCCGGATTTCAGGCGGTACTGTTGAATTCGACGGTATTGATCTTGTGAACGCGTCTGCGGCAGTCAAACGCGGACTTCTGGGAAAGCGCATCGCTTATGTTGCTCAGTCTGCGGCAGCCAGCTTTAATCCGGCTCACCGCTTGATTGACCAGCACACAGAAGGCCCGGTGCAGCACGGTGTTATGCCCCGCGAAGAAAGCCAGGAAGACGCGATGGAACTGTATCGACGTCTTCGACTGCCAAACCCGGAAGAAATCGGATTTCGCTATCCGCACCAGGTATCTGGTGGGCAATTGCAGCGCGCGATGACGGCTATGGCAATGGCCTGCCGACCAGACCTGATTATCTTTGATGAACCCACGACTGCACTTGATGTAACGACTCAGATCGAGGTTCTTGCTTCCATTCGTGATATTGTAGAGCAGTTCAACACGGCTGCTATCTACATTACCCATGACCTCGCGGTTGTGGCTCAGATGGCAGACAAGATCAAAGTGTTGCTTAAGGGTGATGAGGTTGAAGAGGCCGACACCAGAACGATGCTTTCTGATCCACAGGAAGAGTATACTAAATCGCTTTGGGCGGTGCGCAGCTTTCAACGGCCTACCAAGCCAGCAGTTCCAGCCGACGCCGTGCCTGTTGTCTCGGTCAAAAATGTAAGTGCCGCCTACGGGAAGGTACCTGTGCTGTTCGATGTTAGTTTTGATATTCACGCAGGCCGCACGGTCGCCGTGGTTGGCGAATCGGGTTCCGGTAAATCCACGGCCGCACGCTGTATAACGGGTTTGTTGCCACCAACATCTGGCGTGATCGAGTTTGATGGTGAACCAATCCCAGCCGACTATCGCAGTCGCACAAAGATGCAGTTGCGTCAGGCGCAGATGATTTACCAAATGGCCGATACAGCGCTTAATCCGCGTAAGACAATTGGTGAAATTATCGGGCGGCCCGTTCAGTTTTACATGGGCCTCACAGGCAGCGCGAAACGAAAGCGTGTCGACGAGCTTCTGAACGAAATCGAACTTGAACCGAGCCAGTATTTCCACCGCTTACCATCAGAGCTGTCCGGTGGGCAAAAACAGCGGGTCGGTATTGCGCGAGCATTGGCAGCGGAACCCAAATTTATCATTTGTGACGAGGTGACAAGTGCGCTTGATCAACTGGTTGCCGAGGGAATCTTGAAGTTGTTAGCCAAGCTTCAGGATGAACTGGGGCTTTCCTATATGTTTATTACGCACGATCTTGCGACGGTTCGTTCCATCGCTGATGAGGTTGTGGTGATGAAAGATGGCCGGGTGGTTGAAGCAGGTCCTAAGAAGGAAATGTTTACCCCGCCACACCATGCCTACACAGATCTTTTGCTAAGTTCTGTGCCGGAAATGGACCCAGATTGGCTTACGAATCTTCTTGATGCACGCGGTGTTGATAACATTGGCGACGCAGCAGTTGGTAAGATGTAAACCGAATCGCGTGTCAAAACGTGAACTAAACGCGGAAAAATCCGCACTAACCAAAACTACATGGGAGAAAAACATGTCTCAGATAAGCAGACGTGGACTACTAAAAACCGGTGCAGCAGCTTCTGTACTTGCCGCGACCGGCCTGCCGGCGAAAGCGGCACCAAAACGTGGCGGCAGATTGCGCGCAGCCCTTTCAGGTGCGAACACATCCGATAGCTGGGATGGACGTACGCACTCTGACCTGTTCATGATCGCAAGTGCGTCAGGGTGTGTTTTCGACTGCCTTACAGAAACTGCCGCAGACGGTACACTTGTAGGCGAACTTGCTGAAAGCTGGGAAGCATCTGCAGATGCAAAAACCTGGACCTTCAACCTTCGTCAGGGCGTGACCTTCCACAACGGAAAGTCGTTTGGAGCAGATGATGTGATCGAATCGCTTCAGATGCACACCGCAGAAGGCGCAAAATCAGCTGCTAAACCAATTGTTTCGGCAATCACGGATATGAAGAAACTGGGCGAGCACCAGGTTCAGTTTACGCTGGCTGCCGGGAACGCGGATTTCCCGTTCCTGCTGTCTGACTATCACATTCTGATGTTCCCGGCAGGTCAGATCGAAGAGGCAATCGCCAATGGTATTGGTACGGGTCTTTATTCTGTTGTTAGCTTTGATCCGGGCGTTCGGTTTGTCGGCAAACGTGTTGAAAGCCACTACAAAGGTGACACCGCAGGCTATTTTGATGAAATCGAGTATATCGCCGTTAACGACAACACCGCGCGTATGAATGCGCTGATGACCGGTCAGGTCGACGCTGTCAACCGGATTGATTTCAAGGTTGAAGCGCTGTTGAAAGCGAATCCAGCAGTGCGTATTCAGGAAGTGACGGGTAACCAGCACTACACCTTCCCAATGCTGACAAAGATAGCGCCATTTGACAATGTGCACGTGCGTCAGGCGTTGAAATACGGCATCAACCGTCAGGAATTGGTCGACAAAATTCTACTTGGTCACGGTCAGGTTGGTAACGATACGCCAATCGGCCCAGCAAATCCATATTACGCTGGCGATATGGAGCAACTGGCCTACGATCCGGACAAAGCAAAATTCCACCTTAATGCCGCTGGTCTGGATTCACTTGATATCGATCTGTCTGCTTCTAACGCCGCCTTTGAAGGTGCAGTTGATGCGGCACAACTCTATCAGGCATCTGCTGCTGCGGGTGGCATTAACATCAACGTGGTTCAGGAGCCTGCAGATGGTTACTGGTCAAATGTTTGGCTGAAAAAACCATTCTGTGCGTCCTATTGGTCTGGTCGTGCGACCGAAGACTGGATGTTCTCGACAGCTTATGAAGCTGGTGTGCCATGGAACGACTCTCAGTGGGAGCATCCACGGTTCCAGGAACTTCTGCTAAGCGCGCGTGCTGAGCTCGACACAACGAAGCGTCGTGAGCAGTACCGTGAAATGCAGGAAATCCTGCGCGTCGAAGGCGGTGTTCTGGTGCCGATGTTTGCAAACTATGTGCAGGCGGTTTCGAATACTGTCGCTTCACCTGACGTTGTTGGTAACCTTTGGCAAATGGATAACGCCCGGATGGCCGAACGGTGGTGGGTGGCATAAGCCCCACAAAAATGAATAGAAAACGCCCTGCCTTATGCAGGGCGTTTTTCTTTGGAGAGATTGACCGGTGGTGTCATTTGCCACCAAACTGACATAACGCCAGCCAAAGGGGGCCAGCCATGTCAGACTCAGATCACCCGATTATCGAAGAACGTGAAGATGGGCCGCTTGTTGTAACAGGCATACGTTCCATGACCGGAGCGCAAGGTGCGGCTATGGATGTTAAGCCTGTCATGGCGCTCTGCAGATGCGGTGAAAGCAAAAACAAACCGTATTGCGACGGGTCTCACAAAGATGCAGGCTTTCAGTCACGCGGTGGTACCCCCGCGGGGCGTGATTGGCTGATTTCCTATGAAGGGTCCGACGTCACTGTTACTTACAATCCGTTACTCTGCTCGCACGCGGCTGAATGCGGGAGGTTGGCCAGCCATATCTTCAACCCTGCGCAGCAACCATGGGTACAACCCGACAACGGCACGCGGCCCGAGGTAGAGGCGGTGGTTGCGGCCTGTCCGTCAGGTGCGCTTGCGCTTGATGGGCCAAAGCACATGTACGCAGACAGAACAGAGATAACCATTGAAAGAAACGGCCCGTATTGGGTGAACGGTGTTGAACTGGCAGAATCTTCACTGGCCGAGGGGGCGTCAGGGCGCAAATACGTGCTTTGCCGGTGTGGGATGTCTGGCAACAAACCCTATTGCGACGGAACACATCGGGATGCGGGTTGGAAAAGCGATGATTAGACGACCTGCACGTTTGTAGCGGAAGCATCGCTCTGGCCGAACCAGTTTGCGTTGACAAACAACCAGCCCTTGCAGACTCGACCAAACCCGCGTATATCCCTTTTCAACAGCGGCGGTTTGGCTTCCACTCCCAATCCTCCACCGGGAAATATCAACGGGCCGCGCGCCCGTTTTTTTATGCCTCAATGGCTTTGTACAAACCGTACGAACTGGAAATTATGAACGACTTAGTTGCAAGAGCAGCGATTGATCGCCGACTGGCCGAAATCATCCAACCCGTGATCGAGGGGTTGGGGTTTGAGCTGGTGCGCGTGCGCCTGATGAGCGGTAAATCCACAACCGTACAGATCATGGCGCAACGTCCTGATGGCAGCATGGAAGTGAACGACTGCGCGCAAGTTTCAACCGAAGTTTCTGCCGTTCTGGATGTCGAAGATCCTGTTGTCGAAGCATATACCCTCGAAGTGTCGTCGCCTGGTATCGACCGGCCGCTGACCCGGCTTAAAGATTTCGACCTCTGGGAAGGCTATGAAGCCAAGCTTGAAACGGAAGAGCTGATCGATGGTCGCCGCCGATTTCGTGGCCTGCTTGCTGGAACCGAAGACGACGAAGTACTTATCACGATAGACGAAGGCACAATCGGCCTTAAATTTGAATGGCTTAGCGACGCTAAACTTGTTCTGACTGAAGATCTGATTTCCGAAATGCTGAAGGCGCGTAAAGCCGCAGGTATTGTGGACGAAGACCAATTTGATGAAATAGAAACCGAAGCCGGTTCTGAGGAGGACTGACAATGGCGATTACCAGTGCAAACCAACTGGAGCTTCTGCAAACTGCCGAAGCGGTAGCCCGCGAAAAGATGATCGACCCTGATCTTGTGATTCAGGCGATGGAAGAAAGCCTCGCGCGCGCTGCAAAGTCGCGTTACGGCTCGGAAATGGACATTCGCGTCGCGATTGACCGCAAAACCGGGAAAGCCACCTTTACCCGTGTGCGCACTGTCGTCGAAGATGTCGAGAACCATCAGGCTGAACTGACAGTTGACCAAGCCAAAGACTATATGGAAAACCCTGAAGTCGGCTCTGAACTCATCGATGAAGTTCCACCAGTTGAGATGGGCCGGATCGCTGCGCAGTCTGCAAAGCAGGTTATTTTGCAGAAAGTACGCGAAGCAGAGCGGGATCGTCAGTTTGAAGAATTTCAGGACCGCGCTGGCACCATCATCAACGGCCAGGTTAAACGCGAAGAATACGGCAATGTTATCGTCGATGTCGGTCGTGGCGAGGCAATTTTGCGCCGTAACGAAAAAATCGGTCGCGAAAGCTATCGCCCGAATGATCGGATTCGCTGCTACATTAAAGACGTTCGCCGCGAAGCCCGCGGACCACAGATTTTCCTGAGCCGGACAGATCCGCAATTCATGGCAGAACTGTTCAAGATGGAAGTCCCGGAGATTTACGATGGTATTATCGAGATCAAAGCAGTTGCTCGTGACCCAGGCTCACGCGCGAAGATTGCTGTGATCTCTTATGATAACTCGATCGACCCGGTTGGCGCCTGCGTTGGTATGCGCGGCAGCCGTGTGCAAGCAGTTGTGAATGAACTTCAGGGCGAAAAGATCGATATCATCCCATGGAACGAAGACCAGCCAACGTTCCTCGTGAACGCGCTACAGCCGGCCGAAGTGACTAAGGTTGTTCTGGACGAAGAAGCAGAACGCATCGAGGTTGTCGTTCCGGATGAACAGCTTTCGCTGGCTATCGGTCGTCGTGGGCAGAACGTACGTTTGGCCAGCCAATTGACCGGCCTTGATATCGATATCATGACCGAAACCGAAGAAAGTGCACGTCGCCAGGCAGAATTTGCCGAGCGGACAAAGCTCTTTATGGAAGCTTTGGATGTTGACGAATTCTTTGCGCAGCTTTTGGTTTCTGAAGGGTTCACGAACCTTGAAGAAGTTGCCTACGTTGATGTGAGCGAACTTCTGGTCATAGACGGAGTTGACGAGGCAACAGCAGGTGAGTTGCAGGCGCGTGCTCGCGACAACCTGGAAGCAATCAACAAACAGGCAATGGAAAATGCCCGCGCGTTGGGAGTTGAAGACAGCCTTGTTGAATTTGAAGGTCTGACACCCCAAATGATTGAAGCCCTGGCGAAAGATGACGTTAAAACTCTGGAAGATTTCGCAACCTGCGCTGACTGGGAACTGGCGGGCGGCTGGACAACCGTTGATGGCCAGCGCGTTAAAGACGAAGGCGTGTTGGAGCAATTCGAAATGTCGCTTGAGGAAGCGCAACATCTGATCATGACGGCGCGTATTCAGCTTGGGTGGGTGGATCCCGATGATCTGCTCGCTGACGAAGAAGAAGGTGAAGACGCCGTCGCTGAAGAAGAAGGGCTCGAGGCCTGATCGCGGGCCTTGGGAGTGAACATGGGTCGCGGTGGCCAACAAAAAGACCGGGAAGGTCCTGAACGGCGCTGCATCGCTACTGGCGAAGTGCAGCCCAAGCAGGGAATGATCCGATTCGTTGTTGGTCCGGACAACCAGATCGTTCCGGATTTGCTGGAAAAGCTGCCCGGACGGGGTATCTGGGTAACCGCTGACCGCAAGGCATTGAAGAAAGCCTGCAACAAAGGGCTGTTTGCGCGGAGTGCAAAGCAAGCTGTGACCGTGCCTGACGATATGCTGGAGACTTTGGAAAAAGCTCTTGTTCGTCGGTTGGTTGACTTGATCTCACTCGCTCGCAAAGGGGGCCGGGCGGTTGCGGGGTATGAAAAGGTAAAGGACTGGCTGAATAAAGAGCATGCTAAAGTCCTGATTCAGGCATCGGACGGGTCCGGTCGCGGAAAATCAAAACTAAGGACCCCGGAAGGTGGCCGTTTTGTTGGCGTTTTGACGGCTTCAGAATTGGGTTTGGCTTTCGGGCGGGAAAATGTGATACATGGCGCGCTCGCGACTGGCGGACTCACACAACGTGTTGTAGAGGAAGCAGCAAAGCTTACGGGCGTTCGCGAAAACGGCGGTGGAAAGGTCCACCGGAAAGGTACGAAGACCACATGAGCGAAAATGACGGCAAAAAGACTCTTGGCCTGCGTGGCGGTGCCCGCCCTGGCAATGTGAAGCAAAGCTTCAGCCATGGACGGACCAAGAACGTCGTAGTGGAAACGAAACGCAAACGCGTTGTCGTACCCAAACCGGGTGCGGCTAAACCGACCTCAGGAACCAAACCTGCGGGAAGTGATCCATCAAAACGGCCAGGTGGCATTACCGACGCTGAAATGGAGCGTCGTCTCAAGGCACTTCGTGCTGCGAAATCACGCGAAGTTGAGGACGAGGCGATGCGTCAGGCCGAGGAGAAGTCCCGTGCCGATGATCGTGAGCGTCGCAAAGCTGATATAGAGGCCAAGGAACGCGAAGAACGCGAGCGCGAAGAACGTGCGAAAGCCAAGGTCGAAGAAGAAGAACGTAAGGCCAAGGAAGCAGAAATAGCTAAAGAGCGCGCAGCGGCTTCTGTCGCTGAGGCAGCTGCTGCTGCCGCCGCTCCCGCTAAAGCTGATAGTTCTGCACCTGCGGATACGAGCGCTGCACCTCGCGGTGGTGGTGCAGGCAAACCTTCATCGGCACCCAGAAAAGGTGCTCGCGACGATCCGCGTGGCGACCAACGCGCGACGAAGAAACAAGTTCAGAATGATGGACGCAGATCAGGAAAACTGACACTCAATCAGGCGCTTTCCGGCGGCGAAGGCGGGCGGCAACGCTCTATGGCCGCAATGAAACGCAAACAGGAACGTGCGCGTCAGAAGGCAATGGGGAGCACCGCAGAGCGCGAAAAAGTTGTGCGTGACGTTCAGTTGCCCGAGTCCATTGTTGTTCAGGAACTTGCGAATCGTATGGCGGAGCGCGCTGTTGATGTGGTCAAATCACTGATGAACATGGGGATGATGGTTACACAGAACCAACCCATAGACGCTGACACAGCTGAACTGATCATCGAAGAATTCGGCCACAAGGTCGTACGCGTTTCAGACGCTGACGTTGAAGACGTGATTACTTCGGTTGAAGATAAAGATGAAGAACTTGTTACCCGTCCTCCGGTTATCACGGTGATGGGACACGTCGACCACGGTAAAACCTCTCTTTTGGATGCGATTCGCAAATCAAAAGTGGTGGCAGGTGAGGCGGGTGGTATTACCCAGCACATTGGTGCGTATCAGGTCGAAACTGACGACGGTGCAAAGCTGACCTTCCTTGATACACCAGGCCACGCTGCGTTTACGTCAATGCGGTCACGCGGCGCACAAGTGACGGACATCGTGATTCTTGTGGTTGCTGCAGACGACGCTGTGATGCCGCAGACAATCGAGGCAATCAACCACGCGAAAGCCGCGAAAGTTCCTATGATTGTCGCGATCAACAAAATCGACCGGCCTGACGCGGACCCGGACAAAGTTCGGACCGATCTTCTTCAGCACGAAGTCATTGTCGAAAAAATGTCCGGCGACGTTCTGGATGTTGAGGTTTCCGCAATAACCGGCGAAGGGCTTGATACGCTGCTGGAAAGCATCGCGCTTCAGGCTGAAATTCTGGACCTGAAAGCCAACCCAAAACGTCAGGCGCAAGGTGCTGTTATCGAAGCACAGCTTGACATTGGCCGTGGTCCGGTTGCGACAGTTCTTATTCAGACGGGCACGCTTCGCAAAGGTGACATTTTCGTTGTTGGCGAGCAGTGGGGTAAAGTGCGCGCACTGATAGACGACAGAGGTGAGCGTGTTGATGAAGCTGGGCCTTCGGTTCCGGTCGAGGTTCTTGGACTGAACGGCACACCTGAAGCAGGTGACGTTCTGAACGTTGTTGAAACTGAAGGGCAAGCGCGCGAGATCGCTGATTACCGTGAACACGCCGCAAAAGAAAGACGTGCAGCAGCAGGTGCTGCGACGACCCTTGAACAACTTATGGCAAAAGCGAAGGACGACGTGAACGTTTCCGAATTGCCGATATTGGTGAAAGCCGATGTTCAGGGGTCTACCGAAGCGATTGTTCAGGCGATGGAGAAAATCGGAAACGATGAAGTCCGCGTTCGCGTTTTGCATTCGGGTGTTGGCGCGATTACGGAAAGCGATATCGGTCTTGCCGAAGCGTCAGGTGCACCAGTTATGGGCTTTAACGTCCGTGCTAACGCTTCTGCTCGAAACACTGCAAACCAAAAAGGTGTCGAGATTCGGTATTACTCGGTCATTTATGATCTTGTAGATGATGTTAAGGCAGCAGCCTCTGGATTGTTGTCTGCAGAGGTTCGTGAGAACTTCATCGGATATGCTGAAATCAAAGATGTCTTTAAGGTTTCCAACGTTGGCAGGGTGGCTGGTTGTTTGGTCACCGAAGGTGTCGCGCGGCGTTCAGCAGGCGTTCGTTTGCTGCGTGACAACGTGGTTATTCACGAAGGCACACTGAAAACGCTGAAACGTTTTAAAGACGAAGTCAAAGAAGTTCAGTCCGGTCAGGAATGCGGTATGGCCTTTGAAAATTACGAGGATATTCGCAAAGGCGATGTGATCGAGATTTTCGAACGCGAAGAGATTGAGCGTAATCTGGATTAATTCGCAAATAAATAAAGAAGGGGAAGGTTTTTGGCCTTCCCCTTCTTTGTGTTTAGTTTGTTCAGGCAGCTATTAACTGAACCGGGAATCCTTCGTAAATCTTGTCGTCGACACGAACGAGAATTTTGCCGTTCTTCAACGCGCGTACGAAGGTCCCCTGTACAGAGACACAGCTACCGAGAGTGATGGTTCGAAGCATAGGCTAATTTCCTCCCCAGGTCGAAAAGCCTTGTTCACCGACTATGACGGTTTTGTAACAAGTTGATAAGACTTTTAAACAGATCGTTCACGATTCGGCAACAATGCGCCGACCGCGATGTCAGAGCCAATCCCTCAGGATCGGAATAAGAGGGATATCTGCTGGCGGCATTGGATACTCTCGCAGGTCTTTTGCGTGGACCCATTTCAGTTTCTGCCCTTCTTTAGGGTGGGGTTGGCCTTCCCATTTTCGGCAGGCAAACAACGGCATAAGAAGATGGAATTGGTCATAGCTATGGCTGGTAAACGTGAGCGGTGCTAGGCAGCTTTCCCAGGTGTTAATACCCAACTCTTCCTCCAACTCTCGTATCAGAGCAGATTCGGGCGTTTCACCTTGTTCTACCTTGCCGCCCGGGAATTCCCACAGACCAGCCATGGATTTTCCTTCGGGGCGTTGGGCAAGCAGTACGCGCCCGTCTGGATCGATCAGTGCAACGGCCGATACGAGAACTGTTTTCACGACCGGTAGTCTGCGTTGATTTCGATGTAGCGGTTTGTCAGATCACAAGTCCATGCCGTAGATTCGGCGCTTCCAAGCCCCATATCAACCGCGATCAACAAGTTCTGACCCTTCATATGCTCTGCTGCGTCTTCTTCACGGTAATCTGGTGAAACCCAGCCGTTTTCCGCAACAAGAATGTCGCCAAAACGTATCGATAGTTTGTCCCGATCGGCCTTTGCCCCGGATTTCCCAACAGCCATAACGACACGGCCCCAATTTGGGTCTTCGCCAGCAATTGCGGTTTTTACGAGTGGTGAATTGGCAATTGCCATTGCAATTTTATGTGCATCTGCTTCCGTTTCAGCCCCTGCAACACGGACCTCAACAAACTTAGTCGCACCTTCACCATCGCGGACAACCTGATGGGCAAGGTCGAGCATAACCTTGTGAAGTGCATCGTAAAATGCCGAACCAGCAGCGCTATCAATGTCCGTAATTTCTGGCGCACTGGATTTCTGGGTTGCGGCAAGGATCAGCGTATCTGACGTAGACGTATCGCTGTCCACAGTAATGCAGTTGAATGTCTTCCTGGTTAGGTCAGATAACATCTGTTGCAGAAGTGTCTGGGAAATCTGAGCGTCAGTGAAAATGTAAACCAGCATGGTTGCCATATCGGGTGCAATCATCCCTGACCCTTTGGCTATTCCGACAATGCGAATCGGCCCTTCGGCATCGACCTCTGTGAATGACCCTTTGGCAAAGGTATCAGTTGTCATGATCGCCTGCGCAGCGCTTTGAATAGACGCGGCTGATAAGGCTGCTTTCAACTCCTGCAGCTTGTTGACTATGCGCTCGTGTGGAAGCGGCTCACCGATAACGCCTGTTGAGGCGCTGAAAATACGGGTTTGCGGTATTCCAAGAACGCTGGAAACTGCGCCGGTGATAGCCTCGACTGATTTCTTTCCGTTCGTGCCAGTGAAGGCATTTGCATTTCCCGAGTTCACGATAATTGCAGCGCCCGCACCGCTATCACCGCCAAGCTTGGCTTCACAGTCCAATACCGGCGCCGCGCGCGTCGCGGAGCGTGTGAAAACCCCCGCTATGGCCGTTCCAGGCGCAAGTTTGGCGAGCATTATGTCCTTACGGCCTGAATAGCGCACACCCGCTTCGACGGCAGCAAACTCTGCGCCGTTAATTTCAGGCAAGTCCGGAAAGCCACCCTTCGGCGCAAGAGGAGAGATAAGCGGGCCGCTTTTGCCTTTAATCTCTTTGCGAAGTTTCAAGAGCTTCTTTTTAAGTTTCTTAATCTTCTTGGATTTGCCCATCAGACGATTCTCAGTTTTCGATAAGGTCATTATTTGAAAGTAACGATGCGTCGAATGAACCTGTTTCCGGGCGTGTGATATCAGCGCTTTCGGTCAGCTTGGTGATTACGTTTTCGACAGCAGTTTGTTGAATTTCGGCTTCCAGTTCTTCGCGAACGGTCTCTATTTCAGGCGCATCCTGAAGGCGTGTTTCGTTAAGAATGACGATATGCCAACCGAATTGCGTTTGAACTGGCGCCGAAATTTCCCCGACCTCCAAAGCCAAGACTGCCGCTTCAAATTCCGGAACCATCATCCCTGCTCCGAACCAACCCAACAAGCCGCCGCTGGGCCCAGATGGGCCTGTTGATTTTTCACGTGCCAGCTCAGCAAAATCGGAGCCGTCACTTAACATTTGCGCCAGTTCTTTTGCCTCATCTTCGGTATCAACCAGAATATGAGATGCATTATATTCAGTTGCCGGCTCAGCGTTTGCATATTTTGTATCGTATGCGTCTTGAATCGTGTCTTCCGTAACAGCCGCTGTAATAATCCGTTCAAGCGCTTCACCCGCCATTATCGCACGGGTTTCATTTTCAATTACCAGTTTGGTCGTGCCGGATATGTCGCCACCTAACGAATCGGCCAAAACGGTTTGCTGAATTAACTGGTCCAAAATTCCCTCAAACAGAACCTCATCAGGCAAAGACTGATATTGTTCGGGCAACTGGTTTTTGGTTGTGATCATGTGACCTAATGTGATCTCGGTTTCACCAATGGTTGCGATGACCGTTTCAGCGGTTTCACCTTCCGCGAAAGCAGGCGAAGCCAAGAAAACGGCGACTGTGGCGCCCATCCAAAAATTATTGCGTTTCGACATCTATCAGTCCTTTGAATTACTCGCGCGGGCGCGTGACGTTGACACTATGTAGCCAGCCCCTTACATCGCCAAGGTGTCATGGGAAATCCGGGCCGTTCTTATAGTCCTTCTAGGACGGCAAACGGGAACGAGCAAGGTATCGTCTCACACGATAAAGTCAGTAACGCACCAAGCGGAGAAATTATGCTGGGCATCGGAACACTAGCCAGAAAAGTCTTCGGGACGCCGAATGATCGCCTGATCAAGACGACCCGCCCATTGGTGGAGAAGATTAACGCGCTCGAGCCAGAATTCGAAAAACTTTCCGACGAAGGCATCAAGGATAAGACCGAGGCGCTTGCAAAGCGCGCGCTGGAGGGCGAAAGCTTGGATGACCTTTTGCCGGAGGCGTTTGCGAATTGCCGCGAGGCAGCACGCCGGGCACTTGGACTGCGGGCTTTTGATGTTCAGTTGATGGGCGGTATCTTTCTGCATCAGGGTAACATTTCAGAAATGAAAACCGGCGAGGGCAAAACCCTTGTGGCAACGTTTCCCGCGTATCTGAATGCGCTTACCGGCAAAGGCGTTCATATTGTTACGGTAAACGACTATCTGGCGAAACGTGACGCAGAATGGATGTCAAATGTTTATGGTGCGCTGGGCTTAACAACGGGCGTTGTTTACCCGCAGCAGCCAGAAGGCGAAAAGCTGGCGGCATATCGGTGCGATGTCACATATGCTACAAACAACGAGCTTGGTTTTGACTACCTGCGCGACAACATGAAGGCCGAACTTAGCCAGATGGCGCAGCGCGACCATAATTTTGCGATTGTGGACGAAGTTGACAGTATTCTGATTGATGAGGCACGTACGCCGCTGATTATTTCAGGCCCCGCGCAAGACCGGTCAGATCTTTATCAAACCATCGACAAGCTGATCCCGTTTTTGACGGACGAACATTACACGCTTGATGAAAAAACCCGCAACGTAACATTTACGGAAGAGGGAAATGATTTCCTCGAAAACCGCCTGCAAGCAGAGGGTATCTTACCCGAAGACCAGTCGCTTTATGACCCGGAAAGCACGACGATTGTGCACCACGTCAATCAAGGCCTGAAAGCACACAAGCTGTTTCAGAAAGACAAGGATTACATCGTTCGCAACGGCGATGTGATGCTGATCGATGAATTTACAGGCCGTATGATGGCAGGTCGGCGTTTGTCCGACGGGCTTCATCAGGCAATTGAGGCAAAAGAAAACGTAAAAATTCAGCCGGAAAACGTGACGCTGGCGTCTGTAACATTCCAGAACTACTTCCGCCTCTATGATAAATTGGCCGGCATGACCGGGACTGCAACCACCGAAGCAGAGGAATTTAACGAAATATATGGTCTGGGTGTCGTCGAAGTCCCGACCAATAAACCGGTTCTTCGGGTAGATGAGAATGATCAGGTTTACCGCACCGCAAAAGAGAAGTTTGATGGCGTACTCACGGCCATTCAGGAAGCACACGCAAAACAGCAACCTATTCTCGTCGGGACAACTTCGATCGAGAAGTCCGAATTGCTTTCGAAAATGCTGACCGACGCAGACATCACGCACAACGTTCTGAACGCGCGCCAGCACGAGCAGGAAGCCCAGATTGTCGCTGACGCCGGGAAATTTGGCGCGGTGACGATTGCAACAAACATGGCGGGCCGCGGTACTGACATTCAGCTTGGCGGTAATGTCGAGTTGAAAGTGCTGGAAGCGCTAGCCGCTGACCCAGATGCCGATCCTGCTGAATTGCGCAAAAAGATCGAAGCAGAGCACGCGGATGAAAAGGCCAAGGTGCTGGAAGCTGGCGGGCTTTATGTGCTTGCGACCGAGCGGCACGAAAGCCGACGTATCGATAACCAGTTGCGTGGCCGTTCTGGCCGTCAGGGAGACCCTGGACGCACGTCATTCTTTCTTTCGCTGGAAGATGACCTGATGCGGATCTTCGGCTCTGAGCGGCTCGATAAGGTCCTTTCAACGCTTGGCATGAAAGAGGGTGAAGCGATTGTTCATCCCTGGGTTAACAAATCGCTTGAAAAAGCGCAGGCCAAGGTGGAAGGCCGCAACTTTGACATTCGGAAACAGCTTCTGAAGTTTGACGATGTCATGAATGATCAGCGTAAAGTTATCTTTGCGCAACGGCGCGAGATTATGGAAGCCGAGGACTTGTCCGAAATCGTCGAAGATATGCGTCATCAGGTTATTGATGATCTTGTTGATGAATATATGCCGCCGAAATCCTATGCTGACCAATGGAACACCGAGGGGCTTCAGGAGGCCACGACAGGGCAACTCGGTCTCGATGTTCCGGTTGCTGACTGGGCCGCAGAAGAAGGCGCGGACAATGACGTCATTCGTGAACGGCTTGAAAAATCTGCTGACGAGGCGATGGCCTCAAAAGCGGCCGAGTACGGCCCTGAAAACATGCGTTCCATTGAAAAGCAGGTTCTGTTGCAGACCATCGACAGCAAGTGGCGCGATCACATGCTGACTCTGGAACACTTGCGTTCAGTCGTTGGTTTCCGAAGCTATGCTCAACGGGATCCGCTGAATGAGTACAAGGGTGAGAGCTTTCAGCTTTTTGAATCTTTGCTGGATACGCTACGGTCAGAAGTGACGCAAAAGCTCGCGCAGCTTCCTTCGCGCGAAGAGCTTGAGCAGCAACAACAAGCCTATCTTCAGCAGGTCATGGCGCAGCAACAGGCGGTGCAAGCGCAGGCTGCTGCTTCGGCCAATAATACAGCCGAGGCTAACGGTTTTGATGAAAGCAATCCTGAAACCTGGGGAGACCCCGGCCGGAATGACACGTGTCCCTGCGGATCAGGTAAGAAGTTTAAGCACTGCCACGGCAGTCTTGTCTAAAATTACCTATTTATGAGTTTTATGGCCCCTTATCTTTGGGGCCTTCAGATTGCGAAACACTGTTTTTCCGATTTTATGTCGCTACAAAACTATAAAACATTGTAGGCTATCCGAGGCGCAGGACTTCACCTGCTTCGGTTGATCGTGCTGCGGGCTTTTCATCCAGGCCCGTTAAACGCCGTGGCGATGACCAAGTATCGCCCCGATTTGGTGACACAAGAACCGGGTTAAACGACTGGTGCGGGAGGCGGATCAAGCCTTGGACAAGAAAAGATATCTTATTGCCGGCGCAACATTTTTAGCATCATTGGGTGCTGGCTACGCGGTGCAGAACAGCGGCGCAATCGCATCGCAGTTTGTAGGCGATGCGCCTACTGCGCGTGTCACAGCGACAATTGAGCTGGCATCAGCAAACTTACCGAAAGTCATATCCTCCGACAGTACAAAGGGCTTTCGTATTCCGAGCCCCCCAGCAGAGTCGTTAACGCCCGTCCCTCGGTTGCCCGATGCAGAAGGGCTCAGCGAACGCGTTCGTCGTGGTGAGACGTTACCCGTAGCGGCAGTGCCGGCGACGACGCACAGCGCGTTCGGACTGCCATGCGATGTGGAGTTAACGTCGCACAACGCTGGTGCGGCGATGGTTCAGCTTTCACTTTCAGCCGCGTGCCATCTGAATGAACCGGTAGAGATTCGTCAGGGCGATCTCGTTTTTACCATGAACACGTCCAATACTGGTGCGGTCGAAGTGTCTGTTCCTGCGATGTCACGAGATGCCGTGTACACCGCAATCTTTCAAGACGGTAAGACGGCAACGACCGAAATTACCGTTGACGACCTGGTAGAATATGACCGGGTTGCCCTGCTTTGGGAGGGTGAAAGCGGCCTGCATCTTCACGCGTTGGAATATGGCGCGCAACATGGCGAAAACGGTCACGTCTGGTCTGGCGCACCTCGAAGTGCAGATTACGCTGCACGTGCAAGAGGCGGGTTTTTGGCGCGTCTTGGTGATCCGCATATCGAAAATGCTAAATTTGCCGAAGTTTATAGTTTTCCATCTGGATCTACGGCACGCGAAGGGGCGGTTCGTCTAAGCGTTGAAGCTGAAGTTACAGCCTATACTTGCGATCAGGATATTACGGCAAAATCACTGCAGATACGGCGGGGAGAGTCGTACCCTGCATTGGACATAACGCTATCAATTCCAGAATGCTCGGGCCTTGGTGACTTTCTTGTGTTGAAAAATTTGCTTCCAGACCTGAGTATCGCGCAGAACTGATTAACGTTTCGGACAGTATCATGCGCGTTCTTTGTGCGGTGGTTTACGCTGCACTCTTTCTTTTGAGCCTCGCCGCCCCTTTGCGCGCGCAGGACGTCACACTCACTTCACGCGATGGCGCTGTCGAGGTTGGTGGAACGCTGTTGGGCTACGACGGCGAGTTTTTTCGGGTCGATACCATTTATGGCGTCTTGACTTTGGACGGTAGTGGGGTGGTTTGCAGCGGGCCGGGGTGTCCTGACCTTGAGGCCTATATTGCCGAATTCAACATATCGGGTTCTCAAACATTGGGTGCAACCCTGATGCCCGCTTTGCTGGAATCATTTGCTGCCTGGCAGCAATTGACCGCGCGACGCATTGTTACCGACGATAGTCAGTTTACCTACGAAATGACCAGTCCCGCGACTGGTTTGGTTGTTGCGCGAATAGGGTTTCGGGTGGCGACGACAGATCAAGGATTTACCGACCTTATGTTAGGCGAGGCAGATATGGTTCTGTCGATGCGCGAAGTTTCAGAAGTGGAAGCTCAAAACGCTGCGGAAGCTGGGCTTGGGGACCTTACCGCAGTTGCCCGTAGCAGAATTGTAGCCCTGGACGCTTTGGTCCCTGTCGTCGCACGTAGCAACCCGCGACGATCTGTTTCGCTGGATCAGGTGTCAGGCATTTTATCGGGCGAGATTAGCAATTGGGAACATCTTGGTGGCAGGGATGCGCCAATCAATTTGCATATCCCATCCGCTGAGAGCGGTGTTGGCTCTGCCCTGCGCCTGCGATTGTCGGCGAATGCTCTGAAACCTGCGGGTGGAATGATTCTACACGCCAATAGCGCGGATTTGGTTGATGCGGTGGCGTCAGACCCTTTTGCGCTGGGCATAACCCGATTGTCTGAGCTTGGAAACGGGCGACCTTTGGCCCTGTCTGGTGACTGCGGATTTGACTTTGCCGCGCGGCCGGTGGCTTTGAAAACAGAAGACTACCCGCTGACCCTGCCACTGTTTCTTTACACACCAGCGCGAAGGCTTCCAAAAACTGCTCGTGAGTTTTTGGGGTATCTTGGTACGCCTGCTGCCCAACGCGTTGTGGCACGTACCGGGTTTGTTGATCAGCGCGTCGAAGAAATATCGCTTCAACAACAGGGAGAGCGTTTTGCAAATGCAATCGCACGCGCGGGCGAAGAGATACAGTTGCCAGAACTTCAGCGCATGGTTTCCGAGCTACGGCATGCCCGACGGCTTTCCATCACGTTTCGGTTTAAAAGAGGTTCGACCGCTTTAGATGCGCAATCGCGGGCGAACGTCCGACAATTGGCTGTGCTGCTGGAATCCGGCTATTTTGATGATGAGGAGCTACTGTTTGTCGGCTTTAGCGATGGAGAGGGAGCCGCATCAAGCAACAAGCGTATTTCGATGCGTAGAGCGAATGCCGTTCGTGCGGCTGTTCGTGAAGAGGCTGTCACGCTTGACCGCAGCCGGATCACGCTGAGCGTTGAGGCGTTTGGTGAGGCCATGCCGATGGCGTGTGATGATACCGAATGGGGACGCCAAGTGAACCGCCGTGTTGAATTATGGTACAGGCCCGTTCAAAGATAACCTGCCGCGCGAAAGCTGAATTCGCAGGATTTTCCGACAATCAGATGGTCGTGTAGCGCTATACCAAGTGTGCGGGCCGCATCGTCGATTTGCCCGGTCATTGTGATATCTGCATCCGAAGGGGTCGGGTCACCCGACGGGTGATTGTGAACCAGTATAATGGCAGATGCGTTCAGTTCGAGTGCACGTTTTACCACCTCCCGAGGATAAACCGGGACATGATCAACCGTACCTCTGGCTTGTTCTTCGTCGGCGATCAGAGTGTTCTTCAGATCGAGAAAAAGAATGCGAAACTGCTCTGTTTCGCGGTGCGCCATTGTTGCATGGCAGTAGTCCAGTACTTGATCCCAGCTTGAAATCACGTGGCGTTTCATTACCTTTGAACGCATCAGGCGATGCGCTGCTGCCTCTAGAATTTTTAGCTCGCAGATGACTGCGTCACCGACACCATCAACCTTTGAAAGCTGTTCAACACGTGCTGAAATAACACGATTGAAATCGCCGAAAGTATCAAGCAACGCACGTGCGAGCGGTTTGACATCGCGCCGTGGTATTGCGCGAAACAGCACAAGTTCCAACAACTCATAATCTGGCATCGCTTCCGGCCCGCCAATCATCAGGCGTTCGCGCAGGCGCTTACGGTGATCTCTGAGATAAGAGGGGGGCTTGCCGCTACTTGCTGGCTGGATATGGACCTCATCCTGATCAAAAAGCAGTTGAGGAAATTCAGAAAACTGTCGCTTTGTTGTCATGCAATTAACGCTGCGACAGTTTTCTATAGATTTGGTTAACGAATACCTGGAGGGTTAGCTTTTTATACCGTCCCAAAAACTTCGGACTTTTGAAAAAAAGCTGGATCCTTGCGGGTTGTTGTCAGCGGCAACTTCATCAAATTCGCGCAGTATCTCTTTTTGCCGAGTCGTCAGGTTGACCGGCGTTTCCACTGCCAGTTCGATAAACATATCGCCTGACCCGCCACCACGAAGTTGCGGCATGCCTTTGTTTCGCAAGCGCATCTGACGGCCTGACTGGCTGCCCGCGGGTATTTTAACCCTGCTTTTGCCGCCGTCTATTGTTGGCACTTCGATATCCCCGCCCAGCGCAGCGGCTGTGATAGAGACGGGTACACGACAATAAAGGTGCTGACTATCGCGCTGAAACAGCGGATGATCGCTCACTTCAATGAAGATATATAGATCGCCGGTCGGTCCGCCGCGCAACCCTGCCTCGCCTTCGCCACCCAGTCGGATGCGCGTCCCGGTTTCAACACCCGCCGGGATATTGACGGACAAAGATTTGTCTTTTTGTTGCCGTCCGGCGCCACCGCATGCTTTGCACGGGTTCTTAATGATCTGACCTGCACCTGAACATGTTGGACATGTTCGTTCAACGGTGAAGAATCCTTGTTGCGCGCGCACCTTACCCATACCAGAACAGGTCGGGCAGTGCGTTGGTTCCGCGCCACTTTCAGCACCCGTGCCGTCGCAGGTACTACAAGAAACCGATGTCGGAACGCTGATGGTTTTTTGTAAGCCTGAAAAAGCTTCTTCCAGTGAAACACGCAGATTGTAACGCAAGTCAGACCCGCGCGAAGCGCGTTGCCGCCCGCCACCGGCGCCACCAAAGCCGCCGCCGCCAAACAGGTCTTCGAAAATATCAGAGAAAGCAGATCCAAAATCGCCCTGGCCGCCACCGCGCCCACCGCCCATGCCGCCCTCAAAAGCAGCATGGCCATAGCGGTCGTAAGCGGCTTTCTTTTCCGGGTCCTTCAGAATGTCATGGGCCTCGTTGGCTTCTTTAAACATCGCCTCGGCATCCGGTTTATCGGAATTGCGATCCGGGTGCAGTTCTTTGGCCTTAGTGCGATAGGCCTTCTTGATCTGCTCTGGAGTGGCGTCCTTGTTTATGCCAAGAGTTTCATAATAATCGCGCTTTGCCATGTTCTATCCCTTTGGGAACGCAAAGGCCGACCCGACGTTTATCAGGCCGGCCATGGAGAAAGTCAGATAACCTTCTTATGCGCGTTTGTCGTCGTCCAGATCCTCGAAGTCAGCATCGACGATATCTTCATCAACGCCTGACATCTCTTCCGAAGGCTCTGCCTCACCAGAAGCTTCTTGCTGCGATTTATAGATCGCTTCGCCCAGCTTCATAGCAGCTTCGGTGACGTTCTGAATACCGGATTTGATTTTTCCGGCGTCTTCGGTCTCCAGCTGATCTTTCAGCGCAACGATTGCAAGTTCGATCGCCTCAATCGTGGTTGGATCAACCTTGTCGTTGTGCTCTTCCATCGATTTCTCGGTGGAGTGGATCAGGCTTTCTGCCTGGTTCTTAGCTTCGATGAGTTCGCGACGCTCTTTGTCAGACTCGGCGTTTTCTTCCGCGTCTTTGACCATTGCGTCGATCTCATCGTCGCTCAGCCCACCAGAGGCCTGGATCGTGATTTTCTGCTCTTTACCGGTGCCTTTGTCCAAAGCACCAACAGAAACGATACCGTTGGCGTCAATATCGAAGGTCACTTCGATCTGTGGCAGACCACGTGGTGCCGGTGGGATTTCTTCGAGGTTGAACTGGCCAAGCAGTTTGTTGTCCTGAGCCATTTCACGCTCACCCTGAAAACACCGGATCGTCACAGCGTTCTGGTTGTCTTCAGCGGTCGAGAAGATTTGCGATTTCTTGGTCGGGATCGTTGTGTTGCGGTCGATTAACCGGGTGAACACGCCACCCAATGTTTCGATACCCAGCGACAGTGGTGTCACGTCAAGCAGAACAACGTCTTTAACGTCGCCTTGCAGAACGCCAGCCTGAATAGCAGCACCAAGCGCAACCACTTCGTCTGGGTTCACACCCTGATGCGGCTCTTTACCGAAAAATTTTGTCACTTCTTCTTTGACGCGCGGCATACGGGTCATACCGCCAACCAAAACGACTTCGTCAATGTCCGAGGTGGAAAGACCAGCGTCTTTCAAAGCAGCCTGACATGGTTTCATCGAAGATTTGATCAGGTCGCCTACCAGGCTTTCCAGTTTGGCACGAGTCAGTTTCATGACCATGTGCAGCGGCTGGCCGCCCTTTGGATCCATCGAAATGAATGGTTGGTTGATTTCGGTCTGAGTCGACGAAGATAATTCGATCTTGGCTTTTTCAGCGGCTTCTTTCAGCCGTTGCAGTGCCATTTTGTCTTTGGTCAGATCGACGCCGTTTTCCTTTTTGAACTGATCTGCAAGATAGTTCACGATGCGCATGTCGAAATCTTCACCACCAAGGAACGTGTCACCGTTGGTTGATTTCACTTCAAACAAACCGTCGTCAATTTCAAGGATGGTTACGTCAAACGTACCGCCACCAAGGTCATAGACCGCGATGGTTTTGGTTTCTTTTTTGTCGAGACCATAGGCCAGCGCAGCAGCCGTTGGTTCGTTGATGATGCGCAACACTTCAAGACCAGCGATTTTGCCGGCGTCTTTTGTTGCCTGACGTTGTGCGTCGTTAAAGTAGGCAGGAACTGTAATAACAGCCTGCGTTACTTCTTCGCCAAGATAGCTCTCGGCGGTTTCTTTCATTTTGCCGAGAATGAAAGCAGAAATCTGGCTGGGCGAATATTTTTCGCCTTGCGCTTCGACCCATGCGTCACCGTTACCACCGTTGATAATTGCGAAAGGCATGTTTTTCTTTTCTTTCGCAAGATCACTGTCGTCAAACCGACGACCGATCAGGCGTTTTACAGCGAAAATGGTGTTTTCAGGGTTGGTGACAGCCTGACGTTTGGCAGGTTGACCAACAAGCCGTTCGTCGTCTGTAAATGCGACGATCGAAGGTGTTGTACGCGCACCTTCTGCGTTTTCAATAACCCGCGGTTGCGAGCCGTCCATGATTGCGACACATGAGTTCGTTGTCCCAAGGTCGATACCGATGACTTTAGCCATGCTCAATATCCTCTTCTAGGCGATTTCGTGGTGCGCAGACCCTTGAAAGGCATCCACGCGCCGATCCCAAATTTTCAACCGGAATGCATCCCGATCAAGCTTCTCGGCGTATATAAGGATGGGCAGAGGGTGCTGCAAGCGGTTGTGCAGTGGATTCAGAGCGAAAAAAGTGAATCAATTTGGGTGTTTCCGTTAACACAGGTGAAAAATGGACAAAGATGCAACGCTTACCCTGCGTGGGTTTGAGATTTACAAAGGTTTTTTACAATCTGCTGAACAGACCAGGATGGTTTCTGACTTGCGCGAAGTTATGAAGCTCGCGCCACCTTTTTCGCCGCAAACATCCTATGGAAAGCCAATGTCGGTGCGTATGACCTCGGCTGGTCGCTATGGCTGGTATTCAGATCAGACGGGATACCGATACACGCGCACGCACCCGAGCGGGCCTGACTGGCCAGCGATTCCAGAGTCTGTGATGCAGGTTTGGCAAACCGTGTCTGGTGTTTCACGTGTTCCAGACTGCTGTCTGATAAATTTTTACGGTGAAGGTGCGCGAATGGGGATGCATCAGGACAAGGATGAAGCTGATTTCCGCTGGCCGGTTGTGTCGATCTCTCTTGGGGATGACGGATTGTTCAGAATTGGAAACAACGAACGAGGCGGCAAAACAGAATCGATTTGGCTGTCATCGGGTGATGTTGTGGTGATGGGAGGGGATGCCAGACTTACCTATCACGGTGTTGATCGAATTCGGTTCGGCTCGTCTGCGCTTTTGCCAAAAGGTGGGCGGGTGAACCTGACCTTGCGTGTTGTTGATTAAGGCGCGATCGTGCAGCAGCCGCTAAACTGCGAGCCTGGCATGTTTCCGTCAGCGGAGCTTTGTAAAAACATATTGATGCTTAGCCCGTATTCAGCATCTGACATTCCGTCGTTACAGGATTCTGCGCGGATTACGGCAATCCCTTCGTCTCCGGATGCTGAGACCAGCAACGCAACATTAAGCGGCATGTCCCATTCGGTGTTACCCCAGACAGGTGTCGACCAAGTAATTTCCAGCGGTGATGGATTAGGTGCTTCCATCTCATTGAACTCGGATGTGCCATTCAGGTCGATAGAGGCATCCCAGAACGGTTCAGTACCATAGCAGAACATCGGGTTACTTAAGGTTTCCCAACCTGCGCCGTCCACAGGTTCCAGATAAGCCATCGAGACCCAGCCGGCCTCTCCGTATGCGTTCACTTGCCCCCATGTGCCATCGTCAGAATACGCAACAATCTCGACCTTCGGCGTTTTTGGCGCATAGGACGCGATCCTGTCTGCCGAAGGGTTTGGTGCTCTGCGAATGTTCAGGGAATCGTCAGACGCAACACCAACGACTTTGTAGAGTGCTGGCAGGGATACGACCCTGTTGTCCGCACCCCATGCAAACGATGCTACAAAAACGACCCATAAAACTGCTAACAGTTTCATGCAAAGCGTCATTTTCCAGCACCCCAGCTTACAGATGCATGTTTCCGCGTATAAAACTCCCCCATTAGTCCCAGCATAATAAGCGCAATGCTAACGTACACTGGATACTCGATCGACGAGAAATGTGGATTGTAATTTACGAAGATAAACCCACGGGCTTGGTCAATAGCATGAAACAGCGGGTTCCAATCAAACATCGACAGCATGAATCCCGGAAGCGAATTGGCGACAAACATCTTGCCAGAAGCGATCATATTGGCACGCATGTAGATTGTTGAACCAATTGTAACAAATTGGGGAAACCAAGGTTTCAGAGCGAGGAAAACAATGCCAACACCAACTCCAGAAAACCATGAAATAAGCAACATTCCCAAGGCGCCCATGGGATCCATTATGTAGATCGGGTTAAGTGCAACATGCGCTACAAAGAGAATTACGAGAACTGACAGAATTTGAAGATACAACGCAGACAGAGCCGCAGAGCAGATGCTGATAATCGTGTTCATTGGTGCATGTTGCATCATAGCGGAGGAAGGCCCCTCGGCGGAAACAATAGCGCGCATCGTTTTAGTGTGCGTCATGAACAAGAAGACGCCTGACATTATGTAAAGTACAAAATCACCGCGGATCGCGCTGCCTTTCAGGCCAAGCAATGAAAACATTACATAGAAAACGGAAACAAAAATAACAGACTGAAGAATATTCAGTAACAGGCCAACTATGGCGTTCCCATGTTGTTTGCGTAAGTCGCGCACAGTTGCATGATAAATGAGCTCGGCAATGCTTACCGCAGCGTCAAACCCGCTTTTGCGTCTTTCGATATGAAACATGGCTGCTCGACCCTGTTCTTATGTGCTGCACTGTTTTTCGCAGGGAAATCTTGCTGTTCCCTTAGCGCCAGATCATAAGGGAGGGGAATTTTTTATACAACATGCGTGAAGCCCGCGCGCCTTTTAAGGAGACTCCGCTTGAATTTTGACCGTTTGATCCCTGTAATTCGTCGCCTTGCACTGGAAGCCGGAGACAAAATTATGGAAATTTACGACGCTGATGATTTTGAAGTGAAGGTCAAATCAGACGAAAGCCCAGTGACTGAAGCAGATGAGGCTGCAGATGCGATCATCTCTTCAGGGCTAAGAAGGGAATTTCCCGATGTAGCTCTAGTGACTGAGGAACAGGCGGAGTCGCACAGCCTTTCTGCGAAGAATTTCTTAATCGTCGACCCTTTGGATGGAACGAAAGAGTTTATTAATCGACGCGGAGACTTCACGGTAAACATCGCTTACGTTGAAGACGGCGTCCCAGTTCGCGGTGTGGTTTATGCGCCTGCAAAGGGTCGCCTCTTTTACACCCAGCCCTCCGGGGACTCTGTAGAGGAATCAGGCAGCTTCAAGAAAGAAGCAATTGGAAAAACCACGCCAATATCAGTTTCGTCGCCAGATAATAATGCATTAATGATTGTTGCCTCAAAGTCACATCGTGATCAGGCAACAGAAGATTACATCAGCAAGTACAAGGTAAAAGACTCAAAAAGCGCTGGATCGTCTTTAAAGTTTTGTCTGGTTGCGACGGGTGAGGCGGATATTTACCCTCGTGTTGGCCGAACCATGGAATGGGATACCGCAGCGGGACATGCGGTCTTGCACGGGTCTGGCGGTCATGTGGTTCGATTCGATGACCACTCGCCGCTGACCTATGGAAAAGAAGATTACGCAAATCCGTTTTTCATCGCTTACGCCCCAGGTGTGGAATTGAAAGAAGCCTGACACGAATGGCATAGCTCTCAAAAAAAGGCTCTGTTTCGCCTAAAATAGCGTTTTATGGTCGTCTCTCTACGCAGGTGTTTCTGTCACCATTTGCGAGTAACTGTCGGGTTTGAATTGCTTTTTGACGCGAGCAGAGCCAGAAATTCGTACTGCTGAGCATGAATTCGAAATGTTTTGAAAGCACCGGGGCAGGTTAGTGGGTAGATAAACCTGTTTAACGCTCAGATTCACTGGAAGTTGTTCGACTATAGAGAAAAAAGCGGAACCAAAAACACGGAACAATTGGATTCTCAAGGCAGATCTCCGAAATTGTTGCAGGTTTGATTCAAATTGATGGTGAGTTTGAGCGATCGTGAAAAGTATTCGGGCATGTTGTTGTCTTAATGTTGCCTCAAGTTTACGGTCTTATTTGTTCGCAAGACTCTGCGTTTACGCGGAGTTGGGTAATTTGTAGAGTGGGTTAATGAAGCGTAAAGTTACAAAAGCAATTTTTCCTGTGGCCGGGCTCGGCACACGGTTCCTTCCGGCGACCAAAGCCGTTCCAAAAGAAATGATGACTTTGGTAGATCGTCCGCTGATTCAGTACGCAATTGATGAAGCGCGCGCGGCTGGCATCAAAGAGTTCATTTTTGTGACGTCACGGGGTAAAAGTGCGCTGGAAGATTATTTCGATATGGCGCCCGACCTGGAAAATACGCTGCGCAAGGCGGGCAAGACCGAACTTCTTCAGGAGTTGAAGAATACCAATATGGAAAGCGGCGCGATTGCCTATATCCGCCAACACCGCGCTTTGGGTTTGGGCCACGCGGTTTGGTGCGCGCGGCGCTTAATCGCGAACGAGCCCTTTGCCGTGATTTTGCCAGATGATGTTATCGCGGCGGAAAAACCGTGCTTACAACAAATGACAGAGGCGTATCAGGAAACCGGTGGCTGTATGGTTGCAGCCATGGAAGTACCGCCCGAGAAAGCGTCAGCATATGGCGTGCTCGACATCAAGAAAGACATGGGTTCGATGGTGTCGGTTCAAGGCATGGTCGAAAAACCAGAAGCCGAAGAAGCCCCTTCAAACCTGGCGGTAATCGGCCGCTACATTTTGACACCTAATGTGCTGCAAAATATCAATAAAATGAAAAGCGGTGCTGGCGGAGAGATTCAGCTGACCGACGCGATTGCTGCAGAGATCAGCAATGACCGTGATGTTTTTGGATACCGATTTTCTGGTCAGCGGTTCGATTGCGGCTCTAAAGCGGGCTTTTTGCAGGCGACCGTGGCTTTTGGGCTGGCAAGGCCCGACCTTGGTAGCGAACTTTCGCTGTTCCTGAATCAAATGGTAGCGCATCAAAAAGCGGCTCAGTAAACACGACAGGTAGGTGTTTCGTGACACATGTGTTGGTGACTGGCGGTGCGGGGTACATCGGCTCGCATGCTTGTAAGGCGCTTAGGTCGGCTGGCTATACGCCGGTAACCTATGACAACCTTGTAACCGGCTGGGAGGACGCAGTGAAATTTGGCCCGCTTGAACAAGGCGACCTGCAAGACCGTGCATGTCTTGATGAAGTTTTCGAAAGATACAGCCCCATCGCTGTCATGCATTTCGCAGCGCTGTCACAGGTCGGCGAGAGCATGCAGGACCCTGGGCGATATTGGCACAACAATGTCGTGGGTTCACTTGTTCTGATTGAAGCAGCGGTTGAAGCGGAGTGTCAGAATTTTGTATTTTCCTCAACCTGCGCGACCTACGGCGAACACGACAACGTTTTGCTGGACGAAGATTGCCCACAGATGCCAATCAACGCATATGGTGCATCAAAGCGCGCGATTGAGGACATTCTTGAAAATTTCAGCGCGAGCCACGGTCTGAACCACGTGATTTTTCGCTATTTCAATGTCGCCGGGGCAGATCCAGAGGCAGAAATTGGTGAGTTCCATCAGCCCGAGACGCATCTTGTTCCGCTTATGCTTGATGCGATTGACGGAAAGCGCGATGCGCTGACAATTTTCGGCACCGACTATGACACACCAGACGGCACCTGTATCCGGGACTATGTGCATGTGATGGATTTGGTGGATGCGCATATTTTGGGTCTAAAATGGCTCGAAAATGGAAAAGGTAATCGAATTTTCAACCTTGGTTCAGGAACGGGCTTCTCAGTACGCGAGGTCATTGAACACAGTCGCGCAGTCACCAACCGGGTCGTTCCTTTTACCGAAGGGCCGCGCCGCCCCGGGGATTGCACGAAGCTGGTTTCCGGAAGTGTCCGTGCTGACCGCGAACTTGGGTGGAAGCCTTCACGTTCAACCCTTGAGATGATGATTGCAGACGCCTGGCGCTGGCACCAAAATGGGCACTATGACCGCTGAACTAAGCGCAAGACGCCGAGTGCCTATTTGTGCATAAACATATCATGAACCGAATGCGCGTACTTTTGACCGCAGGAAAACTTCGCTGGAGACGGCGCAAGTTTTTGTTTCGTGCATATCGGAAAAGGCGTCAACTTAAGGTCTTAGTTGACCGAACGGGCCAGATTCGCCCAAAGAACATTTTGGCGTTTTCGACAGTCCGTGACGAGATTGTCCGTCTTCCTTACTTTCTTGAGTATTACCGAAAGCTCGGGGTGCAGCATTTCTTGTTTGTTGACAACAACAGCAGCGACGGCACAACTGAATACCTAAAGGCGCAACCGGATGTTTCACTCTGGTCAACGGACCATAGCTACAAACTGGCAAGGTTCGGTGTTGATTGGCTAACCTGGCTTCAGATAAAATACGGCCAAGATCATTGGTGTTTGACGGTCGATGCCGATGAAATTCTGGTTTACCCGCATTGTGATACACGGCCTCTAAGTCAAATGACAAAGTGGCTGGACGAAACGAACCGGCGGTCATTTGGGGCAATAATGATCGATATGTATCCAAAGGGGAAATTGAACACCAATACCTATAAGGCCGGTGATGACCCTTTTGCCATACTGGCTTGGTTTGACGCCTTTAATTACTTTGTGCAGCGCAAGTCTGATTTGCAGTGCTTGTGGCTTCAGGGCGGTGTCAGGTTCAGACATTTCTTTAAGGATAGCCCAGACCGAGCCCCGACATTAAACAAGATACCGCTGGTGAAATGGAGCCGCCGATATGCGTATGTTAACTCCACACATTCAATTTTACCGCGCAGGCTGAACCATGTTTATGACGAGGATGGTGTTGAAAAGGTTACAGGAGCTCTGTTGCACACGAAATTTTTGCATATCGTCGCCGAAAAATCCCGGGAAGAAAGAAGACGGAGGGAACATTTTGCGAATAGCGATTTGTACGATGCTTACTATCAAAGTCTGTCTGAAAACCCGAACTTTTGGGACGAAGACTCCTATGCATACCGGGATTGGCGCCAGCTTGTAGAACTCCAACTCATGTCACAAGGGGATTGGCGCTGAGAAGGCCCTGCTTTTGTTGCATAAAATCAAAGCTGACTTTCGCCAAATTTCTTTGCGCTGTTTACCTTTAGATAGCTTGAGTTTATCGTCAAAAAATATGGGATTGAGTAGTTAACTCTGCGCCAATTGGAGTTTGTCGAAAAGCAAGATGCTGACGCCAAATGTGAAAAGGGTAAGTTAAGCAAAGCAGTGTAGGCAGTGAGTGGTGGCCACGGAAAAGCGAAAGGATAACGCTTGGGCTTGTTAGACTCATACAGGATGGGTGTCAGGCGAAGACGAATGCGCGCGCGTGCGCTGTTTAAACGCCGGGAACTTCGTTCAGTTGTGGACAGGACAAAGTCTATAAAGGCGAACGATATCCTTTGCTTTTCGACCTTTCGGAACGAAGGTGTTCGACTTCCCTTTTTCATGAAATACTATCGCGATCTTGGTGTAGATCATTTCCTTTTTGTTGATAACGACAGTGACGATGGCGGTCGGGAATTTCTCGCAGGTCAACGTGATGTATCACTTTGGACAACGCGCGACAGTTACAAAAAATCCAGATTTGGAGTGGATTGGCTAAACTGGCTGCAAAGAAGATATGGCCATGGTCGTTGGACGCTGGTTGTCGATGTAGATGAGTTTTTGGTTTACCCGTTTTGCGACACACGTTCCTTGCACGCCCTGACCGATTGGCTGGATACATCTTCAGTCAAATCGTTCGGCGCAATGCTATTGGATATGTATCCAAAAGGTCCGATCAACGCAGTTCCCTACGCCGCTGGTCAGGACCCGTTCGAAATAGCATCGTGGTTTGACAGTGGAAATTACACGATTCAGAAGAACCATGATTATGGAAACCTCTGGATTCAGGGTGGGCCCAGGGCTCGTATGTTCTTTGCGGACAAGCCAGAGCGCGCGCCAGCGTTGAACAAGGTGCCACTGGTCAAATGGGATCGCAGCTACACTTATGCCAGCTCTACTCATTCGTTGCTGCCACGCGGTCTTAACCTTGTTTACGACGAATGGGGTGGGGAGAAGGCATCTGGCTGTCTGATGCACGCCAAATTTCTGGACACCTTCACGTCAAAGGCAGCAGAAGAGCTTTCACGGAAGCAACATTATGCCAACAGTCATGAATACAAGGCGTATTATTCCAGTCAGAACAAGAGCCCTGACTTTTGGTGTAAGTGGTCAGAGAAACATATTAATTGGCGGCAACTCGAAATTCTTGGGTTAATGTCGAAGGGTAACTGGGCATGAAGGGTCGCAGATGACAGTTGGTATCGTCATGCTGGTCCACACCGCGTTGGACAGGGCTGCCGAAGTTGCACGTCACTGGGCGTCCAATGGTTGCCCGGTTGTGATACATGCCGACAAACGCGTTAGCAGACCTGACTATACTGCATTTGTTGAAGAACTGTCTGACCTGCCCAACCTAAAGTTTTCCAAGCGTCACAGATGTGAATGGGGAACGTGGTCAATTGTGGGCGCTGCACAAACGGCGTGCGAGTTGATGCTGTCGAGTTTTGAAGATGTTCGGCATGTCTATCTTGCGTCAGGGTCATGTATGCCACTACGCCCCGTTTCAGAACTGGTTGACTATTTGGCCGCAAGACCGCGTGTCGATTTCATCGAAAGCGCGACAACACAGGATGTTCCCTGGACCGTAGGTGGGCTGGATTCTGAGCGATTTACCCTTAGGTTCCCCTTTTCATGGAAACGAAATCGCTACCTTTTTGATCGATATGTCCGAATGCAACGGCGACTGGGGTACAAGCGCCGGGTTCCTTTGGGTCTCGTTCCGCATATGGGATCACAGTGGTGGTGCCTGACGCGGCAAACTCTGTCTGCCATTTTGGAAAGCCCCGACCGTAAAATTTACGAACGTTACTTCAGACGAGTCTGGATACCGGATGAAAGCTATTTTCAAACTTTGGCGCGGCTTTATTCGGTGAGCATTGAAAGCCGTTCGCTAACGCTGTCTAAGTTTGATTTTCAGGGCAAACCTCATATCTTTTATGACGATCATTTGCAGCTTTTACGCCGTTCTGACTGCTTTGTGGCTCGGAAAATCTGGCCACGGGCAAATCGTTTGTACGCTACATTTCTGACAGATTCTCTTGCGGTTCAAAGACGGGCAGAGCCAAACCCCGGCAAGATTGACAGGATATTTGCGAAGGCTGTGGATCGGCGAACCCGCGGCAGACCGGGTTTGTATATGCAAAGCCGTTTCCCAAATTACGGAAGGGAAAATGGGGTAACGTCGGCCCCTTACTCAGTATTTGCAGGGTTTTCAGATCTGTTCGATGGCTTTGAAACGTGGCTTGCCAAAACGACGGGGTCAAAAGTTCACGGGCATCTTTTTGCGCCTCAAGAGGTCGAATTTTCAGGTAAACAAGAAATTTATTTGGGCTGTCTGTCCAATTCCGCAGCTTTGAGAGATTACAATCCCTATTCTTTCTTGAACAATTTGATCTGGAACACCCGGGGAGAGCGACAGTGCCTTCAGTTTGGGCCAGCCGACAATCAAAAAATCACATCTCATATCGCGCGGGACCCGAACGCGCAGATCTCGGTTGTGACTGGTGCTTGGTCGGTTCGGCTGTTTCATTCGAATTCAAACTTTTCCGATATTCGCAAGTCCGCCGCACAATTACAGAAAATTGAAAGCGAATTTCTGGATGTGCTTCGGGCACCCGCAACGAAGGCGCGGGTGAGAATCTGGACAATGGCTGAATTTGTTGAATCCCCGATGGAGCCACTTCAATCGATCATTGATGAAATCGGACAACGAGGGCCAAGGCGCCTGACCGAAGCACCGAAAATGGTAGATCTTTCAGGGTTTGGACAATTCCTTCAGAATCTTAAGAATCAGGGTATGCATCCGCACCTCATGGGTGATTTCCCAGCTGAAAGCCAAAAGCATCAAACGCCACAGGTTTTAAGCAAACCCTATTTGGTAAAGTAGAGGCACATGTCTGGTCCGTTTGACTATTTTGTTGTCTTCGCAGAAATGCGTACGGGTTCTAATCTTTTGGAAACAAACCTGAGCGCGTTTCCGGGCCTGCATTGTTACGGCGAGGCGTTTAATCCCAGTTTTATGGGCTACCCCAAAAAGACAGAAATTCTTGGATTAACTCGGGAACAACGCGAAGCGGACCCATTGCAACTTATTTCGACCATTCGTCAGAGAACCAAAGGTTTGGGCGGATTCCGGTTTTTTCATGATCACGACTCACGGGCCTTTAAGCACTGTCTGGCTGACAAGCGTTGCGCAAAAATCATTCTCACCCGGAACCCGATAGACAGCTACGTTTCCTTGAAGATTGTCCGCAAGACAGGGCAATGGAAGCTTTCGAATGTTAAAAACCTGAAATCCGCTAAAATCCGTTTCGATGCGGATGAATTTGACGACTACCTAGAGCAGCAAAGAAAGTTTCAGTTGGAAATTCTAGAGGGGCTGCAAAGAACTGGGCAAACTGCGTTTTACATCGCATACGAAGATTTGATGGACGTCGATGTCTTGAATGGTTTGGCGCAATACCTTGGGCAGAAAGATCAGCTAGAGACTGTTTCACGAGCATTGAAGAAACAAAATCCGGCTGCACTAGAGGACAAGGTCCTAAATTTCGAGGAGATGGAGCGCGCGCTCACACGCATTGATCATTTTTCCCTCAACCGCGTTCCAAATTTCGAGCCCCGACGGGGGCCTGCTGTGCCAACTTATGTCGCAGCCGCGCAAGGCCCGGTTCTTTTTGCACCGATAAACGGAAATATGGAAAACCGTCTCACTGACTGGTTAACTTCGCTGGACGGAACTGACGGGCAAAGTTTGTTAAATGGGTTTACACAAAAAACTTTGCGCCAGTGGAAACGAAAGCACGAAAAACACAGAAGTTTCACTGTAGTAATGCATCCCGTTCAGCGCATTCACTCTGTATTCTGTTCTTACATTCTGAACGTTGTAGATGGTCGATTTGGTGACATTCGTGAAACGCTGAGAAAAGGGTTCAAGGTACCCATTCCTGCATCTGCGCCTGGAAAATCTTATGATCGCCGCCACCACCGAGATGCGTTCTTGGCATTTCTCGCTTTTCTGAAACGCAACCTGGCATCGCAGACCAGCATGGGTGTAAATCCGGTTTGGGCCTCGCAGGCGCAAATCCTAAACGGTATAAGTCAGTTTTCTGCACCTGATATGGTTTTGCGTGAGGAGCAGCTTGAACTTGGTCTCAGGCAATTGACCGAACAGATAGGTATTTCTTCTCCGCCTGTACCAGAGACTATTCCAGACAGCCCTTACGTTTTGTCAGACATCTATGATGAAGAAATAGAAGCAGCGGTACGTACAGCCTATCAGCGCGACTATATGATGTTTGGTTACAAAGCCTGGAGCTAACGCCTAGGCGGCCTGTATGGAAGGGGCTTCGGTCAGAATTGCATGCAAAGTTGCAGAGTCGGTATTCGCGCGCAGCTTTGCACAAACGTTTGAGTCACGCATTGTGCGCGATACCAGCGCCAGCGCTTTTAGGTGGTCAACGCCTGAATCCAGCGGGGCAAAAAGCGCAAAAACCAAATCGACTGGCTGACGGTCGACAGAATCGAAATCAATTGGGGATTCGATTTTCAGGAAAACACCACACACAGAATCAAGACCTTTGATCCGAGCGTGTGGAAGCGCCACACCATGACCTACACCCGTCGGGCCAAGGTTTTCACGTTCTTGCAGCGCTTCTACAGAATCATCTGAACGAAGGTCGTAACAAGCAGATACAACTTCCCCCAGACTTTGGAAGAGACGTTTCTTGCTGGTCGCCTTACCGATGATTTTCACCGCCTCAGGCTTTAGAATGCTCGTTAGTTCCATGCGTCTTTTCTATATTAACCGGCTGTCGCAGGTTTATGCCTCAATCTGCGGATCGATCCAGCCGATATTTCCGTCGTCACGGCGATATACAACATTCACGCCGCTTTGTCCCTCTTTGCGAAAAACCAGCAGTGGTGCACCCGCAAGCTCCATTTGCATGACCGCTTCGCCCACTGAGAGCGACGGAATTTTAGATTCCATTTCAGCAATGATCATAGGCTGGAGTGAGTCGGGTTCTAAATCCTCTGCATTGTCCGTTGAGGCGAGGATATACGAGGAAGCGCCAAAGAGTTCAACGGGTTGTGAACGATCCTTGTGATGGTCCTTCAAACGGCGCTTGTAACGCCGCAACTGCTTCTCCATTTTTTCGCTGCATTTATCGAAAGCGGAATAGATTTCAGTGGCGTGTGCTTTCGCCTGAGCGGTCAGTCCTGTCGATAAATGTACAGTTGCCTCACAAACAAACTCATGTGCGTCGCGTGAAAAAATGATATTTGCGTCAGTCGGCCGTTCGGCATACTTCCCGACCACGACATTTAGCTCTGTTTTTACATGTGTCTGCAGGGCATCGCCGATATCAATCTGTTTTCCGCTAATCTGGTACCGCATTAGACCTCCTAAGTTTCTGAACTCAATATGGTGCAGCATGCCTGAGACATGCTTTCACATTGGTTATTGTTTTACGAAATTGACGCTGCCCGGGCTGCCCGGGCGCGTTCGTCGCGCGGTCATTTGTCGGCGTCGCTCGAACGATGAGGGAATGTTCATGCATCCCCTGTATTTGGCGACAGTTCGACGGGTAATGTCAACTCCGTCAGCGTTCAGTTTTTTAACAATTTTTTCATCTGACAATATTGTATCGGCTGTTTCACGCTCTACCAGGCGCCGAATCATTTGTTGCGCAGAGTAAGCAGACGTTCGTAGCCCGCTCTCTGCTCCGAGGGTCGATGAGGTAAAAAACGACAGGGGGTAAACCAAACCTGACCACTCTAGATACTTGCCGGCCATAGCCCGTCCCACTGTAGACGCGTGTAGCGAAAGCTGGTGTGCGATTTCCGCCCGGGTCAAAGGGATCAGATGATCTGCCCGACCGGAAAAAAACGGATGTTGATGTCTGACAATCAGATTTGAAATTCGCAGCAGCGTTTTATTGCGAAAACGCACAGCTGAGATCAGAGAATCCGCACGCGCTTGGCATCGGGCTGCAAATTCGCGCGCACCTGGCTCTTTCTTTGACCGGGTCAGTAAATCGACATCAATTGTTATTTCGGGCACCATACCTGATGTCAGCGCAACCCTGTGCTGGCCTGACGCGTCGCGTTCAATGCGAATCTCCGGTGAACCGGGTCGTTCTTCCTGCCAAAACCTTGCTGCCGGGAATGGTGTTAACCCTCGAACCAGCGTGACAAGTTCGTGGACTTCCACTTCCGAAAGCTGGGTTTTTCGGAGCAAGATAGGCCAGTCTTCGGCAGCAATAAGATCCAGATGTTTGGCTATCAATCGCGCCCTTTCATCGTCGATGCCAGCTTCAATCATCTGAAGAAAAATGCATTCGGTCAGGTTTTTCGCTCCGACGCCGGGTGGGTCGCAAGACTGGATTGCTGAAATTGCTCGCTCGACAATTGAGCGCTCCAATCCCAGAGCCTTAACGGTGTCGTCGGTATCCGACGTCAGGTAACCATTTTCATCTAGATCACCGATCAAGTAAAACGCGATGCTGCGCACCACATCGTCAAGCCGCATCAATGTGATTTGTTGGTGTAAAGACTCTCCCAACGATACTGTCGTTGCGACGGTCTCAGTCGCGACATCATAAGCTGATCTACCACCCGAAAAGGTACCTTCGTGCTGTGTTTCCAATTTGAGCATCGGATTCTCAGCAGCCTCATCGTGAATTGCGGTGATGAGTTCTGTCATTGGCAATGCCAGAATATTGAGAGATTGACGTAATGTTGGAGTCAGCGACAAGCGCTGAGTCTGTCGAAGAGAGATTTTTGGCTTTAGTGCCATCACCTTCCCAATTGCTGGTACGCGTTAGGAAATACGGAAACTTTGGCCCAGATAAACGCGTCGCACGTTTTCGTCTTGAACGACTTCTTCCGTGGTTCCGCTCATCAAAACTTCACCGTCATGCAGAATATACGCCCGGTCAACAATTTCGAGCGTTTCCCGGACGTTGTGATCGGTTATCAAAACCCCGATTCCGCGGTTCTTAAGTTCTGCGACCAATCCTCGAATTTCACCAACTGCGATTGGATCAACCCCCGCAAACGGTTCGTCGAGCAGAAGGTACTTTGGATCTGCTGCCAGACAACGTGCGATTTCGACACGCCGCCTTTCACCGCCAGACAGTGACAGGGCGGATGCGCGCCGCAAATGGCTTATCGAAAACTCGGAAAGCAGTTCTTCAAGGCGCTCATGGCGTTTCACCCGATCAGGCACCGCAATTTCGAGAATCGCTAGAATATTGTCCTCAACGCTCATGCCGCGAAAAATCGACATTTCCTGCGGAAGATATCCGATACCAAGTTTTGCGCGCCGATACATAGGTAGGCTGGTAACATCCCGCCCGTCGATAATAACCTGTCCGCCTTCCGGCGTTAACAAGCCTGCAATTGCGTAGAAACACGTGGTTTTGCCTGAGCCGTTTGGCCCAAGAAGCGCCACCACTTCACCGCGGCCAAGTTCGATTGTTACGTCGCGGATTACCGGTCTTTTGCGAAAGCTTTTTCGAAGGTTCAGAACGCGCAGACCTGCGTCGCCCTCTGATAGTTTAAGTTCTGGTTTCTGGGGCATTAGTTGTTACTGCCTGACTGCAAAATGGTACGCACGCGCCCTTCCATATTTGCGGTTCCCGTATTCAGGTCTATGACCATCCGGTTGGCGGTAAGTGCATTTTGCCCCTGCGTCATGACAACGTCACCCGTCATGACGATGCTTCCGGTGTCTATCGTATAGGTTGCTTCGTTTGCCTCGGCCGCTTCGCCCCCATTTACCAACACCACGCCTCCGCTCGCGAGCATCCGGGAGATGCGACCAGCCGTTCCGCTCTCTGCGGATGTGTATTCAACCTGCACTTCGGCTGCAGAAAGTCGCATTGTTCCTTGTCCAATTACAACATTTCCTGTGAAAACTGCGGAGCCGTCTGTTTGATTAACTTGTAGCTGATCTGCGACAACTTCCACGGGCAAGGATGAGTCGTGCTGAAGCCCGCCGAAGGCAACTTGTGCGCTTTGAGCTTTTGCTGCCATGGAAACACCAGACAAGGCGATGGCGATCAAAGCGGTGCGCAACAAATTCAGCATATCGTTCCCTTATTCTTATGGTGTGTATACTAGTTTCACCCCGCCCTTGAAGACAAGAAGATAGGTGTCGGAATCCGCATCTTCCAGTTCAAGAACCATCTTACCTGCTTCAATCATGCCAAGTGGGCCTTGTGCACGCACGTTACGAGCTGTTTCCAGCAAGCTTCCATCGAGCGCAGCCGTCAGTCTTTCTGTGAAAATTTCGTAACCAGATGAGGTTTCAACCTCGACGTTTCCAGACAAAACAGACTGCCGTTGTGTACTGTTGATCGAACCACCTTCGGAGGAGATATCAACTTGCAAGCCAGAAGGCGCTTCGATTTTCGCTTTTAAAGCAACGGCTGTCAGCAAATTCGGATTGTCCGGATCAGGTCGTGCGCTTTCTGCAAAGAAAGATACGGCGGTTCCATCGTCTGTCATGCCTGTATAATTCGGTGAAGTAATCCGCTGTTCTCTTACAAGTTCGTCTATATCAACGTCCGCGTAGGGGATGGTTTGGCTAGGATCAATGCCACGCGAAAACAGGAACAATGTTGAGAGTAACCCAAGTGCGACGAGAGGCAAGATTATCTTGAGCCAAGCGATAAAACGTGAATAGGCGTTGTCGTAGATCGCCATCGTCAGAGCGATCCCGCGCTATACAGCCGAGGCTCAGGGATGATCGAACCAATACAAAGCAAAGATTTGTTCCTTTCCTAAAGCACTTTAATCGGGTTTCCCCCAGACTAACATTCTGTTCATGCCATTTTGCCGACACTAAATTGCTGGCTACAGTGTCAGCGACGTTCAGCTTATGTTTGGTCTATATAGTCACTCGGCTCAGATTAATGCGCAAAGATATCTATTTCTGGCCAACCTTCGAGATCCAGAAGAGCGCGTGTTGGCAAAAAGTCAAAACATGCCTGCGCAAAATCTGCTCGCCCCTCACGGACAAGCAGTTCATTCAACTCTTCGCGCAGTTTGTGTAAATACAAAACGTCAGACGCGGCATACGCGATTTGCGCCGAGGTCAGCGTGATTGCCCCCCAATCGCTCATCTGTTGATGTTTTGAAATATCAACACTCAGCAATTCCTGAAGCAGGAACTTCAGGCCATGGCGGTCCGTATAGGTGCGGATTAGCTTGGAAGCAATTTTTGTGCAGTAGACAGGTGCCGTGACCGCACCAAAAGTGTTGAACAAAGCCGCGATATCAAAGCGTCCGAAATGAAACAATTTCAAAACATCAGGATCTGTCAGCATTTTGCAGAGGTTGGGTGCTTCGGTTTGGTCCTTCTCCACCTGAACAAGGTGGGCTATTCCGTCACCGCCTGAAAGCTGCACAACACACAGCCGGTCCCGGTGTGGGTTAAGCCCCATAGTTTCGCAGTCAATTGCAACAACTGGCCCAAGGTCGAGCCCATCAGGCAAGTCGTTTTTGTACAAATGATTCGTCATTGCGATCCCTTAATATCAAGTGCGCGGCGCTTAACTTGCCTATATCAAAAATGCCCCAACACGCAACTCATGGGGTCTAAATGGTTTATGTAAAAGAGGCGCGTAATCCAGCGCGCCTTGGTACCTATGCAGAAATTGCATTTCTGCAATGCAGAAAACCACATTGTAAATCAAATTCGAGCCGACTAGGTGACGCTCATCAGCCGACAATGGATCGGCAAGGTTTTTAAGCAAGGAAGCGCAAAATGTCTATCACAACAGCCACACGTTCTGTGCCTTTCGGAGCAATCACGACTTTCCGTTTGGTACACGCGATCGAAAATGCAGCCGAAGCTTTTGCTTCGTGGAAAGCAGCGCGTCAAACAAGAGGCGCACTGGCCAACCTTTCAGATTCTCAGCTGGAAGATATCGGTTTGGTTCGTGCTGATGCGGATATGATCTACAACAAAATCAGAAGCGGTCGTTACTGATTTTGCGACAGCAACCAGAGGTATGAAAGCCGCTCGTTTGAGCGGCTTTTTTCTTGCGAAATCGTTTCATTTGAAACAGGGTTAGACGACTGGCAAGGTTGATGATTGCCTAGATTAAAGACGTTGGTGGTTAAGTGTAACCTTAAAGGTTTTTCAGATCTAAAAGCCCAATGCGAAATGGCTTAAACGCGTAGCAAAATCTGACCAGAATGACACAATATTGTCGTTCCTGATGGAGGCAGGCGTAGAGCCAGATTTTGAGCATTTCCGAATGGGCGAAGGTAAGGAAGCTTTAAAACGGTTTTATGCAATTTTCCAAACAAAGCATTCACGTTACTTTTATTTGAAGTGTTCAATTTAGCACCCTAAATTTTAACGCTGACACAATTATTTCGTTCTTTCGCTAAATTAGGACCTTTAAGTTTTGCCATTTTGAGCCAGAGCCTGGGCCTTTTCTTACCGATTGTGCCTTTTTTGAGGAAAGTATCAAAATGACACTAGCCGAATTAGCGCCAATTCAAGAGGGTTCTGCAATACGGAATGACGTTCCAATGGTTTACCATTTGGGTGCTCCGCATACAGACAATGATCAGTTGACGCGCTCTTTGAAAAAAGATTCTGAATTGCTTACGAAGAACGGTATTTTACCACAGCGCCAGCGGCGATACCGGAAACGCCTGAACGATATGCTCTTGGAGTTGTCAGGTGAAATGGCGCCTGCCAGCCTTCAGGAAAAAAACTTTGCTACACTCACCGAAAATCAAAATCTTGATCGTTTGGTTTTTTCCGACAGCAAATTTTTAGGCGTATCGTCATGGATGCTCAATAAGGGTATTTTGTTCAAAAACGCAGGCCCCAAAACAACCGCCCTGCGCAACCTTTTCCCGGACAATCCGTGTGAGTTTTTTCTGGCAATTATGAACCCGGCGACCCTTATTCCCTGCGCATTCTCGGCACAAACTTCAAGGGAGTATGACGATTTTATCGGCGACACAGATCTAAATTCTGTTTGCTGGTCTGACGTTGTGTCGCGTATCCAGCGCGCCAACCCTGATTGTCCAATTACCGTTTGGTGCAATGAAGATACCCCAATTATCTGGCCTTCTATCCTCGCAAGATTTACCGGGCTGGCAGCGGATACGAGGTTTTTGGGTGAACTGGACGTAATTCAAAATCTACTTCCTGAGAATGCGTTCCTAAAACTCAAGCAATACCTTGACGAAAAATCGGAACTTAATGAACTGCAACGCCGCCAAGTCAGAGGGATTTTTCTAGAGAAATTTGGAGTCAGTGACGCGGTTGAAGAAGAGATTGATTTGCCGGGCTGGACCGATAGCCTGGTCGAAAAGATCACTGAAATGTACGAAGATGACATTGAAAGAATTTCCAGAATGCCAGGTGTAAAATTCATTTGCCCATAGCAGGAAACGAACCCCGGTATTGTCCGATTTCCCGCAAATTCGTTTTTATTGGGCCTATGCCTGAAGCTATCAGTCCGGATCGTAAATATAACCGATCCCTCGCACAGTTCTAATAATGAGCGGTTTCTGAGGGTTTGCTTCAATCTTTCGGCGTAGCCGCGAAATCCGTATATCGATGCTTCGGTCAAACGGATCCCACGATCTGTCGTGCGCCTGTTCGAGAATTTGATCCCGGTTTAAGACGCGGCGCTTGTTTTCAGCAAAGACCTTCAAAAGATTAAATTCCATAGCGGTTAGCGGAAGTTCGCTGCCGTCGTCATCAAGGAGTTTGGCTGCTTCGAGATCCAGCGTGAACTTCCCGAATTGAGCGGTTTTGGGTGTATTGATTGAATCTGCCGTTTTAACCACTGGTTCAGATTTGCGTCTGAGGACCGCCTTTATCCGTGCCTCAAGTTCGCGCAGATCTACGGGCTTGCCCAGATAGTCATCGGCACCCATTTCGAGACCAAGAATTCTGTCTACGACTTCGCCGGCCGCAGTCAGCATCACAACAGCTACAGGGTTGCTTGAGCGGAGATTTCGCAGGGCTGTTAAGCCGTCTTCGCCCGGCATGTTTACGTCAAGCAGAATGAGGTCGATCTTTTCCTTTTCCAAAACGTCGCGCAGTTCTTCGGCATTGCCGGAGGTTACAACGCGAAAACCACGTCGTTGAAGGTACTCCTGCAACATCTCGCGTACATCGCGTTCATCGTCGCACACCAGAACGGTCGTTTTTTGTTCGGTCATTTTTCATTCTCCGCGATAGCGATGATTTCCGAAACAAAGGCACGAAGTTCCTTTGGGGACACGGGTTTTTCCAGATAAGGGCGGTTTGCTTCTTTTAAAAAACCCTGGGAAGAGCGGCCCATAGTGTCGCCGGTTACAAATCCAATGCGCTGGGCCATCTCGGGAAAATCCTTTGTTATGGTTTCAAAGAAACCGCGCCCGTCGATGCCAGGCATGTTCAGGTCGCTGAGTATCAGGTCATATCTATTCTGCCTGAGCTTGCTGATTGCGTCGCCACCAATATTCGCAACATCTACGCCGAATCCTGCTCTGCCCAGTATTTCGGCATTTAATTCGGCGACATCTTCTTCGTCATCGACAATGAGAATACGTAGCGAACCCTGCGGTGTTTCAACCTCTGGTACGCTTTTACATGCACCATCCGAAGCTGGCTTAGCCGGCAATGATATCCGAAAAAGCGTGCCTTCCTTGTAATTCCCGTCCAACATTATTTGCCCACCGTGTGATCGAATTACTCTGTGGCACAGCGACAGACCAATGCCTGTACCTTCGCCAACGTCTTTGGTTGTGAAGAAAGGCTCAAAAATCCGGTTCTGGTACTTGGCCGGGATGCCCGGGCCATTGTCTTTCACCTCGATCTCCACCGTTTGTTCAGATGCTCCCTGGCTTGTCTTTACGACAATTTTGTCTCCTTTGCCTTCGCTTCTGATGGCCTGTTCTGCGTTTATTATCAGATTCAAAATAACTTGGGTGATCTGGTCGCTGTCAGCGCATATTGATGGAAGGGTTTGGGCCAGATCACATTCCATCTTGATTGTACTTCCAAAATCACCGTATCGGGCTACATCTACTGCGGTCTGGACAATTTCGTTGATTTCTATTTTTTCGGACTTTGCCGGTTGTTGCCGCGCCATCGTCAAAAAAGTTCTTACGATTTTTGTGCATCGTTCTGCGGCATCACTGATTTTTTTGACCTGGCGTAAGATTTCAGGGTCCTGAGCATCTTCGCGCAACATAAGCGAGTGCCCCACAACAACAGAAAGCGGATTGTTCAATTCATGCGCAACGCCGGCCAAGAGCTCACCTAAGGCAAACATTTTCTCGTTTTGGTGCAGCAACTCGCGCTGGGTGATCAGCTCGTCCTCGATCTTCAGTTGTTCGGTCATATCACGCGTATGCGAGACGATCACGTCATCCCCATTATATCGGATCATTTGTGCGAAGACCGCGCCCCAAAAACGCGTCCCGTGTCGATTGTAAAACTCGGCCTTATAGTCCCGGACCACCCCGTCTTTCCGAAGTGTATCAACATATATCTCTCGTGCTTTAGGGTCGACATAAAAGGATTTGGAGCTTGGGGCATCCCCAAAGAGAGCAACAGTTTCCGGGCTACAGAACAGCACCTCGCTCGTATCTGCTTTGCTCATTTGAATGGGGATTGGACAAGCTTCCAAAACGTGCCGGATCAACGCGTCTTTTTCGAGCTGTTCGGTCAAATCTGTGAGCGCCGAAACAGCGCATAGTTCACCGCCATATTCGACAATTCGACCAGAGCAAGACGAGGTGTAGCTGCTTCCGTCAGCGCGGACACTTGTCATCTGATAACCATCAACGCGTTTTTTCTGAGTGAGCAAAGCAACATATTTTTCCCGTTCTTCCGGGGATGTATAGTGTTCGTGAGCAAACGTTGTTTGACCAAAATTGGCGGCAGCTTCTTTAGAACGATAAATGATCTTGCCGTCTTCTATCCGCGCCATAACAACGGAAACTGGCGATGTATCTAGAACGGTTGCCAGCAATGTTTCCCTATCGCGAACCATCGCTTCGGTGCGGCGGCTTTCCGTAATATCGCTTCGCGAAACGACATAGCCGCCCGATCGCGTTGGTTTAAAGCGAACTTGGTAGGTTTTTCCATCTGTGAATTCAACCTCAAACTCCCGGTCAAACTCAAGCCTGAATTTGTAGGCTTTATCCAACCACCCTTCGGGGTCGTTCAGGGCAGCCGCAAACTGACCCCGTTCAACGCCGGCTCGCAACAAGTCATCAGAATGAGCGCCCGGAACAATAAGCTCACGTATCAACGGAAACATCTCCAGGTATCGTTGATTACAGGTAATAAGCCGCAGGTTTGCGTCAAATACCGCTATGCCTTCTGACAGCGCTTCGACAGCATCACGCAGAACCTCTGCTGTATCTGGTGTTTGGTTTTCCAAAGTTGATGTCATGAATTCTGTCTAAAGAGCCTTTGTTTCATTTCGTTTTCGTGAGTGCAGGCTTTTGTTTCAATTGTTTCAGAGAACTGCGGGAAAGAACGCGTGGCTTTTCTCTAAAGCATTGAAAGTAATTGGGTTTATTTTTGATACCTCTAAAAACCTAAGTTTTCCCAATTGAAACACAAAACCGTGAAGCACGACATGAGACTGCAACACGGGACTGGCAAATAAGCGTTGTCAAAGGTCGCGGAGATCCCGGGGCAACAAACGCAAACATTAATCATTAGACTTAAGGATAAGACAGTGAACACGAAAACGATGCACTCACCTACACAAGCGATTGTAGCAGTTATAGGCGCTGCACTCGCAAGAAAACCCAAACGCAACGGTTCAACGGTTACAGAACGCCGCTATGCGGCACGGCGCAGCCTTAGCGCATTGGATGATCGCATACTGAAAGATATCGGCTATGGCCGCGCTGACCCTATGAGCCGCGAAAGCCGTGCCGTGCTTGAGCACCTTATGAAAACTCAGCTTTGGTGATCAGCCTCGCACGATCACCTACCAACCCCAATGAAAGAGGATAGACCAATGAAAACCAAAACATACGTTCAGCGGAAAGCTCCCAAATACGGAACCGGATTTGAAAGCGCGCACACACCAGTAGAACCAAAAGTCTTTAGCAATTGGTACGACGCGACCAATCGGCTGGGGTCACGGTAAGACAATTTATCAGCGGTTAAACAAACAAGAAAGAAGGGCCCGTCATGAACAGCATTTGCAGTTCCATACTTGATACGATCGGAAATACACCAGTCGTTCGCATCAACAAGCTAGCACCTGATGGGGTTGAGATGTTCGTCAAACTCGAAGCATTCAACCCTATGGGGTCTGTCAAAGACCGCCTGGCCATTGGCATAATAGAGGCTGCTGAAAAAGACGGAACCCTAAAGCCCGGCCAAACTGTGGTTGAGGCGACAAGCGGAAACACCGGCATTGGCCTTGCCATGGTCTGTGCACAAAAGGGATATCCGCTGGTTGTAACAATGGCTGAAAGTTTCAGTGTTGAGCGGCGCAAGCTGATGCGGTTTCTGGGTGCGAGAGTTGTTCTGACACCCGCTGCTGAAAAAGGCACGGGAATGGTTGCCAAGGCACGCGAACTGGCTGAAGCACATGGATGGTTCCAGTCTCGGCAGTTCGAAAACCCTGCAAACGCAGATATCCACAGCAACACGACCGCTCAGGAAATTCTGAACGATTTCGGAGATGACGGGCTTGATTACTGGGTAACAGGGTTTGGAACAGGCGGTACCTTGAACGGTGTTGCGCGCGTTCTGAAAGATCGCAGCCCAAGAACGAAAATCGTTGCTGCAGAACCTGACAACGTACCCCTTCTTGCAAGCGGTGTTGTGCAGGCGTTCAACGCAGATGGCAGTGCTGCGGAAAGTCATCCAGGGTTTCGCCCGCATTTAATGCAGGGGTGGTCACCTGATTTTATTTCGTCGCTCGCCAATGATGTGCTGGAAAGCGGTCATATCGACCGGTTTGAAGCCGTCGCCGGAATTGATGCCATGGACATGGCAAAGGCGCTCGCGCAGAAAGAAGGTATATTCTGTGGCACGAGCGGCGGTGCAACTTTTGCCGCAGCCCTTGAGGTCGCGCGAACAGCGCCAAAAGGGACGAAGATTTTGGCAATGTTACCTGATACCGGAGAGAGGTATCTCTCGACTCCATTGTTCGAAGACGTTCCATCGGAAATGACGGACGAAGAAATGGAACTTTCGATGTCCACGCCAGGAATCCGGTTTGATGTGTCGTCAGCGCCCGCTGCCGTTGCGCCAACTGCACCAGCCAAACCCGAAGCAATCGCTTATGTAGAACGTATCGTCAGCGAAAAATCAGTTGTTGTATTTGCGCTTGAATGGTGTGAATTCTGCTGGTCGGTCCGCAAGATGTTTGCGGAAGCTGGTATTGAATATGAGAGCGTCGATCTGGACTCAACAGCTTACCAGAAAGACAATCTTGGGGCCGATATTCGCGCTGCTTTGCGTGATACAACTGGTTCGCTCACCATTCCGCAGATATTTGTTGGTGGCCAGCATATCGGTGGAGCCACCGAGACGTTTGACGCGTTTAATGACGGTAGCCTGAAACAGCGATTGGATGCGAATGGAGTGATATTCAATCAGGCGATGAAAGAAAACGCATATTCTTTCCTTCCGAAATGGTTGCACCCAAGATGAAACAGGTTCCTCATGTTCAAGGTGAATCCGATGGAATCAATGCGCTTGTACTAGCTGCTAAACGCGGATAGCCGGCGCTTCCTTCGAGTTGTAATTTGAAGAAGCCGGAAGGTTCTTCGCATCTCAGTTATCAGCCAAAAAAGTGGTCCCGATGAATGTCAGGCTCTCGCAGATAAAATACGAACAATCTGGACAAAAAATAAGAGCCGAGAACGCCACCACTCACGGATTGCTTTTCTTAAGCATCTACCTCAACCCGCCAGCGTGAACTGGCGGGTTTTTCTTTTAAATCAATAATTTGTCAGATTGTAACGCGCTGCAAACGTTGCTGAAACACATGAAACACAAAAGCTGTTTTAGCGATCACAAAGTGAAACATCCGAGGTCTAGAACAACGTTATAGCCAAAGCGGCAAGGCCAACCTCCCTAAGCCCCCGCTGTCTTTGGTTTTAACAGCCCTCAAGGCTAACCCTGAAACAGAGACCCAAGGATACGAAAATCATGAACACAGCAGTTATGGAAAAACCTGAAAAAGTCGCAATCAACGGCGTTGATGTCCCAACACTACTGGCCACTATTGGCGCAGTTGGCGCACAGCCTGAGCTTGCTCAGTTTACCTTCCGCGCAAATTCAAAATGGCTGGCAGGTACGCACAGCCAGGCACGCATCAACGGCTTTAGCGGTGCTGGCGGAGACCACACACGCGTTGAAGATTTCGTTGTCGAAGGCGATCACCCAAGCGTTTTGTGTGGCGGTGACGCGGCACCTGCTCCAGTGGAGTATCTTCTTTCAGCACTGGCAGCATGCATTACAGCCGGTATCGGCAACATCGCGTCAGCCCGTCAAGTCAAACTAACATCCGTCGAAACAACGGTCGAAGGCGACATGGATATGCAGGGCATTCTTGGCCTGAATGACGAAGTGCGCAACGGTTTCAACAACATCCGTGCCAGCTTCAAAATCGCAGGCGACGCACCATCTGAAAAGCTTCAGCAAATTGTAGAGCAATCCATGGCCCGTTCGGCTGTGCTCGACGTGCTGACCAATGGCGTCAAAGTCAACGTTGATATTGCTGCCTAACTCAGATCGGGCGGGCGCTTTTCGCCGCCCGCCCACTCACGAAAAGAGACTAGATATGACACTGAAAGAACTCGCAAACCAAACATTTCCAAGATGGAAGAAACCCATCTCAGTCGACTTCGGCCCTATCCGAAATACGCTAGGCAAAAGGGCTAAAACCAAACTCTCCATGCCAACGATATTGCCATCCAAGACAGACGGTTGGATCGTTTGAAATTTTGAAAGGAATCCGAATGTCACGTTTTACAAAAAGCAACGATAACGCCGCCAATGAAATGAATGCAGTTTCACGGTCAGCGAAAACCGCAAAGATCATCACGCCAAACCCAAAGCAGTTGGTGCGCGAATTTTTGGGCGATTTCTGCGCCTGACCCACCTCGGGCTGAACTATTCCACCTCAAACTTAACAGGACAAATCTCGTGATACGCAAAACAGATGTCATCATTATCGGAGCTGGCCAGGCGGGGCTTGCGACAAGTCGTTGCCTGACTGATCTGGGCATAGATCACGTCGTGTTTGAGCGCGGTGAGATTGCTCAAAGGTGGCGCACAGAACGCCGAAAAAACCTTCATCTCCTGACACCAAACTGGATGACGAGACTTCCATCATGGTCTTATGTTGGCGCTGATCCTGATGGCTTCATGCACAAAGACGATGTTGTTCAGCTCCTTTCTGACTACAGCGATGACTTTGCCGCACCTGTCCAATGCAATACCGAGGTGCGCTCGGTTTCGCTTTCTGAAAACGGATACAGAGTTATCACTGACACTGCTTTCTGGATGGCAAAGTCAGTGGTTATTGCGACGGGGGCCTGCGACAAACCGCTGGTTCCGGAATTCGCGCGATATATCCACCCTTTAATTCGCCAAGTTACCCCGGATCGCCTAGACGATATCAGTGAAATTTCGCACAGCGGGATACTTGTTGTTGGCGCGTCTGCAACCGGTATCCAACTGGCAGACGAACTGCTGCGCGGCGGGTGCGATGTAACCTTGGCTGCAGGCAGCCATGTCCGGACTCCACGTCGGTACCGAGGGCGCGATATCATGTATTGGCTTGATCAGAGTGGTGTCCTTAGCGAGTTAAGAGACTCTCAGGCTTCGTTGAAATCGGTGCTCCATCATCCGTCCTTTCAGTTGGTTGGCAGTGCTTTGAATCGCGACCTTGATTTAGGTTCAATCTCACGTCGCGGTGCTAAAATTGTCGGACGGGTCACAAGCATGAGCGGTCGTCGGGTCTTCGTCTCAAACACGCTCTCAGCGTCAATTGACGCAGCTGACGCCCGTCAGAAAAGATTGCTAAGTCGCATCGATCATTACATCGAATCGCACGGCATTGATGTGCCGGTGGAACCAGTGATTGCACCAATCAAAATTCGCAGTGACGAAAGCCTTATCAACCTTGCTGAGCGCGGGATCAAAACGATCATCTGGGCAACGGGTTACAAACGTGAATACCTTTGGCTGAACGTCCCTGTGAAAACCGCAAAGGGTGAAATTGATCAGGCAGGCGGTGTCACCTCGGCACCCGGCCTCTTTACCATGGGACTTCCGTTTATGCGCCGGCGCAATTCGACCTTCATTGATGGGGTTGGTGCTGATGCACATGAAATCACGAAATTTATCGCGGCGCATCTGGGTCTCAGATCCACGCGTGCAGCCTGAAAGGACAAAACGATGAGACATCTCGGCCCATACTTGCCACATTATGATGCAATCATTGTCGGCGCACGCTGTTCCGGGGCCGCGACGGCAATGTTGCTGGCCCGCAAAGGCGCTCGTGTTCTTCTTGTTGACTGGGCAAGCCCCGGCACGGATACAATGTCGACCCATGCGCTGATGCGCGGTGCGGTTATGCAACTTAATCGCTGGGGTGTGCTGGGCCGGATCATTGCGTCGGGAACACCGGCAATTCGCACCACGACGTTCCAGTATGGATCAGAGGTAATTCCACTGAATTTGAAACCGTCCCACGGTGTTGATGCGCTTTACGCACCTCGCAGAACCGTTCTGGACAGCGCACTTGTCAACGCGGCCAGAGAGGCAGGGGTCGACATTCGCTATGGGGTCTCGTTTCGTGATGTGATCCGGAATGACCAAGGGCGCGTGGCTGGCGCAATTCTGGATGCGCACCACTTGGGAACACATCACGTATCTGCAGATATCGTTATTGGTGCGGACGGGCGGCGGTCGACTGTTGCGCGGCGTGTCGAGGCACAAACCGAACGCCTGTCGGAAAATGCCATCTCATGCGCCTACGCATACTATGAGGGGATCGAAGATCAAGGTTCTCACTGGCTATATTCGCAGGGTTTGGGCGCTGGAAAAATTCCGACAAATAATGACCAGCATTGTGTCTTTGTCGGGCTGCATCGCGCAAGGTTTCTGAATCAGGTGCGCGGCGAAAACGTTGCGAAGCAAATTGCGTTCATCGCTGCGGAGATTGATCCGGCATTTGGCGAGGTAATCGGCGCGGCGCGCCTATGTTCAAAGCCAATATCGTTTGTTGGGCAAAAGGGCCATTTCCGAAGGTCATGGGGGCCGGGTTGGGCATTGGTTGGCGATGCTGGATATTTCAAAGATCCAATCACAGCACATGGGATTACCGATGCGTTTCGGGATGCCGAAATCCTCGCCTCAGCGGTTGGTCAAGGAACTGTAGAAGCGCTGACAGAGTATCAGCGTGTCCGAGACTCTCTTTCGGCTGATCTGTTTTCGGTCACCGATCAGATTGCCAGCTTGCGTTGGTCGTTGCCTGAATTGCAGCAGATGCACTTGCGTCTCAATGACGTAATGAAACAAGAGCAGGACTGGATGGCAGAGAAGTATCCAAGCCCTCGTGTCGCAGCATAGGGTTCACCGAAAATCAGGCCGTTAATAGCGTTTTAAGGTGTGCATTCCGCAAACAAAAACACCCCCTGAAACATTTGAAACATATTCGGGCGTTGCAGGACATCAGGCTGAAACACGCAATCTTTAACAGGGCGTCAGACAAAGGAAATGACGCTTAGAAAGGATTGCTCAGATGACTTTTATGTTCACACCAAAGCCAGAAATCAGCTTTACCGAAAGCGGTGAAGGAACACCCGTTGTGTTACTGCATGGGTCTGCGAGCAATTCAAAACAGTGGCGTAGTCTGGCAGAGTATCTTAATGGGCGTTTTCGGGTGATCTGTCCGGACCTGCCGGGATACGGACGTTCAAAAGGCGGTGCCGGAAACCGGGTTATGACGCTTGAAGAAATTGTAAGATTGCTGGAGCCAGTCTTCGACCGTTACGACGATCCGGTACATTTGGTTGGCCATTCCTTTGGAGCGGCGGTCGCGCTTAAGGCAGCAAGAATGCATCCCGGAAAGGTGCGCAGCCTGACCATGATTGAGCCGGCGGTTTTCAATCTGGTTTGGGCAAAGCATGGTGTTCTGAGCGCTAAAACCAAACAATTTGTAAGCGCCGCCCGCTCGTCCCAGATCGCGCTTGAAGAAGGCGATGCATGGAGTGCTATGCGCATTTTTCTGGATTTTTGGAATGGCGAAGGGTCGTGGGGCCGCACCAGTTTCTCGTTGCGTCAAAAGCTCGCAACATGTGCTGCGCAAATTCAGGATGATTTTTCAGCGCTGGTGATGGACAAGTTTACCGATCTGGATGCAGCCGGTGTTGTATGTCCTGTTCTTAATGTGACCGGAGCAAATTCCCCGTCTGAAATGCGCATGATTTCCGAGACACTTCAGCAGTCATTACCCTTCATTCGCCATGAAGTAGTCGCGGGTGCCGGGCACATGTTGCCGATGACTGACCCGCATCTGACCGACCCGATGATTGGTGAATTTCTTGAACAAGTGGATTTTGGGTGGCAGGATGCAAAGAACGAGGTCCTGATTGCGGCTTAGCGCAGCCGGGCCGTCTCAAATCCTAGTGGGGACAGGATATTTTGGAACAAACTCTATTTGAAAAATACGGTGGCTTTTCTGCAATCAGCAGGATTGTTCTGTCGCTCTATGACAGATTTTTGGATGACGATGATATTGGTCCTTTTTTTGATGATGTTGAACTGCCAAAACTGATCGACCACCAGACAAAATTTATCTCTGCGATTATGGGGGGGCCCGCAACCTTTTCTGACACTCACATAGAGCGCGCGCACGTGCATCTCGTCATTACGGACTTGCATTTTGATAAGCTGAAAGAGCTTGTTGATGAAACATTGACGGAATTCAGTATTGCGGCGGAAGATATTGAAATTGTTCTGGCTGCCTTTGAGGAACGACGCCCCTTGATTGTTAGGACAGTAAATGTCGATTGAGGCAATTAATGAACAGTTGCTTCGGGCAATTGGTGTTGGTGTCGCTCTGGTTGATCTTGAAACATTGTCCCTTCGTTTCAAGAACGACACTTTCGTTGAATGGTTTGGCGAAGAAGATCCCGCAGCGAAACTGGGTGATCTTTTCCCGGCGCTTGATATCGAGGCGCTAACCATTGCGATAAACGACGGAGGGCGCCACACCACTGAGGCGTCGTTCAAGTTACGTCGACGCACGATGACAGTTGCCATGGAGTTTAACCGGGCGATCAACGCGTCTGAAAAGATAGTTGTTCTGGTTTGCCAGAACATCACGCGTATCAAAGAGTTGGAATCGATGATCGACAGCTATTCGATGATGGTCGAACGCAACACGCTTGAAATCAAACGCGAGAAAGAACAGGTTGAAAAGCTGCTTTTGAACATGATGCCGCGCGCGGCATATGAAGAGTATAAATCATCCGGAATTGTTGCCCCACGCGTTTTTGATCCCGTTTCGGTTCTGACGCTTAACTTTGTTGGTTTCGACGATTTACTGAACGAACATGACCCAGGTGTAATGGTCAGTGAGCTCAACGACATTTACAGCGCGTTTGACAGGATCGGCGAACAGTTCGGATGTGAGCGTATTCGCACCAATGGTGACAGCTATATTGCTGTTTCCGGCGTGCCAGATCCAATGGCGGATCACGCATTTGCTGTCGCGAATGCGGCCGTAAGGTTTCTGCGGTATTTGGGCCAGCGCAATGCCAGCCACCCTATCAAGTGGGAAGCACGCATCGGCATCGCGACCGGTTCGGTTATCGGTTCCGTCGTTGGCGTGCAGAAATATATTTACGACGTATTCGGACCTGCAGTAACGAAAGCGCTGGAATTGCGCGGGTTCGCTGCGCCGATGACGATAACGGCAGACGAAACGACTGTTGAATTGCTGGACGGCCGTTTTGAGATAAACGCCTCTGAACCAGCCTTGCATGACGAAGAAAACCCGCAGCAAATCCTGAGTCTTTCTGAACGCAAAGAGCCGGCGTTGAAAAGTCAGATCTAGACGTGGTGCCTGATCAGAACATGAACCAGGATTTTGAACTTTTACTGCAGGACACTATCGCAGCACTAAGCGAAGGTGTTGCGATTTTTGATGCAGAGGCAAATCTGACCCTGGTAAATGACAGCTTCTGCGGGATGAACCGCGATATTGCAGAATTCCTTCGCCCGGGCCTGCGCTGGGACATTTACCTGAGAGAAGCGGAAAACCGGGGTGTCTTAACCCCTGATGCGCGAAGAGGTCTCGAGACAATTGAAGCGGATTTACTGGATGGTATTGATATTGATCATTCGGTGCAGGTGAATCTGAATTCAAGCAAAGCTCATCTGTTTCGCATCAAACCGACATCAGACGGTGGATTTATTCTCAGCCAGACAGAGGTTGTTGACTATTCTGCGCAAGCGGATGCTGCACGAGAGGCAGAAATTCTGCTTAGCAAAGTGCTGGAAGCCTGTCCAACAAGTTTGACTATGTCGCGTGTTGGTGACGGCAAGATTATTTATCGATCACCTGCGGCGCGCGCATTGTTGGGGTCAAACAAAAGTTGTTTTTCCCATTTCTCAAAACGTGAAGAACGCGCAGATTTTGTGACGGCGTTGCTACCGGATGCCAGGGTAGACGACATGCGGGTTACCGGTGTGCGTGCGGATGGAACAGAGTTTCCCGCGGCAATCTCTGCGCGCCTTATAGATTATCGCGGCGAGGACATGGTTGTTTCAAGTATGGACGATTTGACTGATGAACTTGCTGTCCAGTCAGAACTTGCCCAGCAAAGGCGCCAGATTTTTCAGGCCGAGAAAATGTCAGCGTTGGGTGAACTGCTGGCTGGGGTTGCGCACGAGCTGAACAACCCTCTGTCGATCATTGTTGGAAATGCGGAAATCCTGAAAGAGGATCTGGAAGGAACTAGTCAGGAAGGGCGGATCGGCAAACTTGGCAACGCTGCTGAGCGTTGCGTAAAAATTGTACGCTCTTTCTTGTCGATGGCTCGTCAGGAACCCTTGAATCCACAACCAGTTTCCTTGCGTGGGATTGTTGAGACAGCAAATGATGCGATGGCTTCAGTTGCGCCTGTCCCTCGTGTTCGTATCACCACTGACCTGCCCGGAAACCTTCCCCGTGTAATGGTCGACGAAGTTCAACTTGCACAAGTCCTGATCAACCTTCTAACAAATTCTGTCCACGCAATTCACGACGCGGGAATTGGGGATGCAATCGTCATTAAAGGTCAAAGAGAAGCAAAATCAGGCATGGTTTGCCTGACAATATCCGACAACGGTCCTGGGGTGGATGACGATATCGCGGGACGTATCTTTGACCCGCTGTTTACAACAAAAGAAGTCGGCAAAGGTACAGGGGTCGGGCTTGCATTTTGTCACAAGGTAATCGCGTCACATAATGGTATAATTCGGCTTGAACCCAAAACAGATGGCGGCGCAACCTTTAGTATCCGCTTGCCATATTTAACAGACTGATACTCATCTGAACTTCAGTATCACTTTGGACTAAAACGAAAATTAGGTTGTATGTTGAAGATGTCTTCCCGGTCCATTGCCGTCGCTTCACCCGATCAATTGTATGGAATGTGGAAAGTAGCAAAGTCATTCATTGGATGAACAAATGACTTTGTACTTTTGGTTGGGCCTTCTGATGCGCAGGCTGAAAAGAGTGTAACCAAGCTCATTGTGGCCGCCACTTTGACAAAGCCTTTTCCAAAAAATGAAATTGTTTTTTTGGCGGTGGCGTTGGCAAAAGACGTCGCGTCGACAAATAAACCCTTAGCTGCCTCCGCCCGGGCATTTCGGCCTGCCTGAATCGCAGCTTTTAAGTTGATTGTCCCGTCATTGAAAAAGAATCTTGGGTTGGTTTCATGTGTCATGTTCTTCATCCTCAGTTTGCGTTTGGATCGAGCGAGGCTGATTGTCCGCTGATCACGATTTGGTTGAGGCTTCTTATGAAGGACGCAGTTTTCAATCGTATTTCTGGAACGAATATTTGGCGTTTCGTTTGTATCAATGTTTGCATCGAAATTTCAGGTTTCTGACAATAAGATGAAGCTCATGCTGCGATCTTGGCGTGGGTATGTGGCAAACCCTGTGAAGCTGGGTCTGACTGGTTTAGCGCTTTTTTCAATTTCACCATTCTTGGATCAGCGAAGTTTGTGACGACTGAATATCCTGCACCTTTTGCCAAACGGACCATTGCGGTGTTTTCACGCAATGTTTCGGCTGTCATCTCGAGCACCCCGTTTATTGAGGCGTGCTTTTCCAGAAATTGAAGAAGTACAGACCCAAGGCCCCGTCCTTGCATTTCATCCGCAATCGATATTGCGAATTCACATTTTGCTGGATCAGTCTGATCACGAACGTACCTGGCTTCGGCAATCGTTCGGCGATGACCGTTCTCTTCATGTTCGGCAATCAATGCGTAATGTCTATCGTGTTTCGTATCGGCAAGTTGATGCAAAAGCTTTTCTGATATCTCGTGAACCGGGCTCATGAAGCGCCAAAAAAGCGTTGGTTTCGAAAGCCCGCGGAAAAACTCACGCAGAAGCCCAACGTCATTTTTGACAAGCCTTCTAATAGTGACACCTTCGTCAATCTTGACGGGCGAGCTGTCGCTGCTGCGTGTTTCATTCCAAAAGATTTCACCGAACATTTTTAAGCTCCATCAAAAATTGATGAAGCCATTCTTTAGATGTCGTGTTTCAGCTTGATTTCGGCAGGTGCTGAAAATTGTTTCAATTGTGAAAAGCAGGTAGCCACGCGCTAATGCGAACCAGATGCTCTAGCTCCAAATGCACACAGCACTTAGATGCGCATCTGTGACACTAATAAAACTCGAAGTTGTTACACTCTCAAAAAAATGCAAAGCTTTGCTAAGCTAAGGGGGATACCAATGTCAAAAAACTTGAGAGAACGTGCAGAAATTACGGCGAGAGAAGTTCAGGATATTCTTGGGGTTTTGCCAGGCGACCATTCAAAAGAAGTCGCAGATGCTGTCGAGCACGCGATCATTCGGGCATTGATTGAAGAGCGAGAGCGCTGCGCTACTATTGCGCAGCAATGTCACGAAGGCGATGCCCAAAAAGCAGAGCGCGTAGCGGATGAAATCAGAAGAGTCCGCTCGGTACTGATTTCCAACCTTTCTGCGATGCGGTAATCATCAGCTAAGAAATCGGGTTGAGACATTTCCAGGTCTCTCTGCCGAAATGGCAGATCTTAATATTGTGAAAGTACGGATCGCGCTCGTTCTACGACAAAAACATTCTATCTGAGCGTCAACTCGCCTTAGCTTCGGGGCCATCCCTTACAATTTTGGCTGTTAGTTTTGGCACTAGTATTTTTCCGGGGCGGCTTCTCTCCGCCTCGGCAAACATGGGGCCTACATTGCGGCCATATGACGATACGTCGTCAACCCTGCTGAGTTGGCGTTTAAGCGCTGGCGTCAGGGACGCCTCAACAATTCGCGGAGATACGGACGGGTCGTCATAAATTGCCATAAGATAGGCCAACGGCTCGCCACGTTTCAGGACCCAATCGCGTTGCTTGTCATGCCACTCCAAAACGGCGTTCAACGGACGGGGCCAGGCACGCAATGGAAATCTGCCGCATACCAGCGAGCCGGGCCAGTTGCGAAAATCCGGCGACAGGAAAGGTGGCATTAATTGCAACGAACAGGGTTCGTCCGAGATCATCACAAGGTTCATTGCGAGTTGGCAGGCTGGTACATCGGGATCACGCTGCGCTGTCGGTGCAATAGGCGAAACCAGGCCGCGAAACGCATTCACGCTCATAGAGCCGGGCTCGTCAATCAGCCTAAAGCCCGCCTGCCCGTTTTGCCCACGCCCCAGGCGTATGCGCATGTTAAACGGACTACGGACAACAAAAACCCGATTTGCCAAAGCGCCATCCTGTGCGAATTCCGGGAAAAGTGTGCTTAGCCCCACTTCGTCGGTTTTGCTCAACGGTTCAGGCGCAAAGAATGCGAGTGCCGCTTGCGGGGATGAATTGCGCCACCCCAGAAGAACTTCGCGTTTCCCGCTCATGCGTCGACCGATAGGGGTGTTAAAAGTTTTGCAGGTCGTCGTTCGCTGGCTTTCATCCACAACTCCTCAATTTGATTGGTCAATTGGTGGACGCCGTCCATTCCGGCACGGTACTCGGCCAATTCATCCGTCAACTCTGCTTCAATCAATTTTGGGCGTTTGTTGGGGTCGTTGAATTCGAACATGGCATAGGCCAGCGGCTCACCCTGCCGGATGATCAATTCTTCGTCGATCTTGTCCCACTCCAGCGCCCACGTGATATTTTGCGGCCAATTTGTAACAGGATAGCTTCCCGCTACGACAGTACCCGGCCACTGGCGCAAGCTTGGGGACAGAAAGGGAGGCAAGATTGAGGCAGCGCAAGGTTCGTCAGTTACGAAAAAGAAGGGTAACTTCATCCTTAATACGGGTTTATTTGGATCGCGCCAGCGTTCTGGCGGTTCAGCACTGACCAGCGATTTTAGAACGTTGGGTTTTGCGAATGTGCCAGTTGAATTAATCCGAAAATCCAGTTTACCACTCGCGATTGACAGGCTCATGCGCAGGGCAATCGGTGACGGAATTTCAATCAACTGACGCTCAATCGTGTTAACAGCAGGGCAGTTTTGAATCGCCCGCATCCCAAGCGCTTTTGAGCGGCTTTCAAACACCGTGCGCGGCGGTTGAAAGGCGAACCCACCCCGATCCTCTAAAAGGCAATACCCGATATCGCAGTATTCGGCTTTCGCGTACATGCATTGTCCTTTATGCGTGTTTGGCGATGCGTTGTGTAATCCAATGCGTCATCGCGGTTTTGTCTGACCTAGTCATTGAGTGACAGCGGCGTACCGCTTGTGACGGTTCCAGCTCTTCCCACATGAGTTCCGGTGAAGCCTGCCGGATCGTCCATCACGATATGCATTCCATCAGCACCGGGACGCCCACCAAGGTCGAAGTCTTGCAGAAAAATGTCGAAAGCCAGCGTGATCCTTTCGCTGTCGCCATTGTGCGGTGACGTTTCATGCATGATCGTACTGGGGAAAAGTGTCAGTAAGCCGGGCTCGTTTTGAATTGGCACCTGCATTTTTGGCGATGGCGCACCGCGATACAGATAGGGCGGATAATAAATTGTTTGGGTGTCTTCACAGGCAACGGTTAGATTCCCTGAAACGAAGGCATAAGGTGATTGGTCATGGCAATGGGGGGCAAATTTTCCGCCACCGCGAACCACATTTGCCCATCCCTGAACATAACATTTACGCCGTGAGATATTAAGAGCCGAGAGATATCCGAGATATGATTTTCTGACGAATTCCTGAAACTGGCGCATTGGCGGCTCGTTCCAGGTGAAGGTGTTAAAGCTATGCCAGCGCGAGGTTAGTCCATCATCGATACCTGCGATCGGTTTGGCCTTAATTTCTTGTTTCAACTCTGGTTCACGCGCCAGAACGATCTTGCGTATTCCAGCCAGCGTTTCTGCATCACTCAGCTTCTCGATCCCCAGCGGTATTTCCCAGATGGGTGCAAAAGGAGATTGCGCGGGTGGTGACTTTAAGCGCTTGAGCGGCATTTCTTCAGTCCAATAGTTATGTGTCAAAAGTCGATAACTCACGGTTCTACCGTGACGCCTATTTCTGAAAGAGTGTAACGCCTGACGGGGGAGTGGCTAATCAAAACATCGTGGCACAAAGTGATCAGCTTTTGACGTGAGCGTTACCAGGTGAACGCAAAAACTGTTAAGGACGCCGCCGGCTCAATGCAACTATTGATTGAGAGACAGTAAAGTTGATATGGTTGGCGAATTACGATTTGGGTGCACCGGATTGCGCGCCCAGATCTTGGTTGGAAAGCCCCTAAACATCGACGTGACGTACGGGCGCTACTAATTTTTTGACCCAACTATTTGACCCAACTAAGTGAGCGCTAACCAAACGGATGTCTCCAATACGCGTTGCAGGATTTCAATTTTCTTCAATATGCAAGAGAGACAGAACCCGACAAGCACTGATTGCTGGTATTGTGTGGCTTCAAACAGTTCTAGAAATCACGCAGTCGCATCGCAAAGCGTTTTAATTTTTCAAAAATGTTCCATTCAAAATTACATCTCGGGACTGATAAAAGAAATAGCGGTGTGCAGAAGTGTCTGCTCGGAATTATCAAAAGATTTTGAATATTGATCCCGCCCCTTAGGAAAACTAACCGCTCTGTATAGCAACTTTTGGAAACACAATTTCCATTTTTCCGCCTTATTTCCGGGTATTAACAAGATTGGGCACTTGCAGTGAGACTGAACCATGCGAATTACTTTATTGATAAGCGATACTGTTGCGCTTGTGACAGGTGTTCTGGGATTGCTTCTAACCTACCTGCTTGCCCGCGCCAGTATCGGGTGGCTCAGATATTCTGAACTACCGAATGGTGCGCTTATAGGGGTACTTGCAGCGGTTTGTTTTTTGTTTGCTCTCATGTTTCTGCTTCCTGGCTTGCATGCCAAAGCTTTGCGCTGGTTCTATCCTCTGTGGAAAAGAATGGGTTTTGTAATTCTAACCTTTAGTTGGGTAGCATTTCTTTTTACTTCAATTTTTGTCGTCTATAATAGCGGTAATTTACCGTTTCAGGAACATATCAAAGGTGAAACCCTGCTGTATGGCCTTCTGGGTTTCCTGGCTTTGTTTATCGTAGCCTTCATCTTGCCGGGATTTGCCTTTTGGCAATTCAAAGACTTTCAACCAAAGCGTGTGGTGGTCGATCAAAACCAACGGTGTGAAAGGCTAGGTAGGCAAACCAGTTTCTTAACTATTTTTACCAGCGTAACTTGGCTCTGCGCATTTTTTTCGCTCGGCTACTTCATCAAATTTGGCGAAACCTACGCTCGTTATGTTTTTCTTCAAGAAAGTTACGTTCGGATCGTACCCGTCGCAATTGCATTTTTTCTGATTTCACTTCCGGGTACATTGAGCAGCCGGGTCGTTGATACAAACGGTAAGGTCACTAAGTCACGTAGAAAGAATGTTTTGCTAACAATTGCAGCGATCCCTACAAGTTTCGTGTTCGCTTATGGTTCACAGGCAATAATCTGGCCAAATGTTTATAATGGCATATTCGAAACTGAAGAGGCCGAGATTATCTATGTTGTCACAAAGAAACTTCAGGGACGGCGCTGTAGGTCAGCAGTGAGCCTAAGGCATCCTGAACATGAGAGGCATTCGTTCCGAGTGTGTGGTTTAGACAGTGATTTTTGGAATGCATTGGAGGTCAACGACACAATTACAGTTTCGGGAAAACTTAGCCGATATGGCCATACATTTTCTGAGATAAGGGCCACGTTTTAACAACCGCCACAAATAAATTGCAGAGAGGTAGACCTTTAGCAGGCGGTGTCAACGAAACAGTAAATGAGAACCTGAGATATTAATGAATAGTCCGATTGATAGATATCAGTACTACCAATAATCTGAATTAGATCATAATAATATATCAGTAAAATTGGTGCCCAGAAGAAGCATTGAATAGATAACCCAAGGTGCACCACTGATACTTTTTTACTAAGCTATTTCAGTCATTTATAAGAATCTACTGTTTCAAACTATTTCAATTTGTTCCGTCCTATACCACATATTGGGGTGGACAATGGGGTGGACAGAGTAATGAGGGCATTGAACAAACTTTCAGCTGCACAGGTCAAGAACGCTGCGCCTGGCAAACACTCAGATGGCGGTGGTCTATGGCTTCACAGAAGACCTGACGGCGGCTCCCAGTGGTTTCTTCGGGTGACCATCCACGGCAGGCGTCGAGAGATGGGCCTTGGTAGCCTTACGTATGTTTCGTTGAAAGAAGCGAGAGAGACTGCTGAGAAATGGCGCGCCGTTGCACGACAAGGCAAGGACCCCATCAAAGAGCGCGAGAAGGAAAAACGCTTGGCGGCAAGAGCGGATCACACACTAGCCATAGTCGCCGCAGAAGCTTTCGAGGCGCGCAAGGCCGAACTCAAGGGCGATGGTAAAGCGGGGCGCTGGTTCTCCCCTCTCGAACTTCATATTCTGCCGAAGATTGGTCAGGTTCCCATCGAGGAAATCGATCAGCAGGACATCAAGAATACCTTGGCGCCGATTTGGCATGCGAAGGCCGACACCGCACGCAAGGCGATGAACCGGCTCGGCATCGTCATGCGTCACGCAGCAGCGATGGGCTTGAATGTCGACGTTCAAGCGACCGAGAAAGCAAAAGCCCTGCTCGGAAAATCACGTCACAAACCGAAACACCTCCCTGCCCTCGACTGGCGCGAGGTACCTACATTCTACGCGAGCCTTGATGAGGGCACTGTTACACATCTGGCTTTGCGCCTTCTTATCCTCACCGCCGCGCGTTCCAGTGAGATTAGGTTCTGCAACCTATCGGAAATTGAAAATGACACCTGGATCATCCCCGCCGAACGGATGAAAACTGGAAAGGAGCACCGTATTCCGCTTTCTAAAGAGGCCATGGCTGTCGTTGAGCAGGCCAAGCCGTTCGAGCGCGGTGGTTTCCTCTTTCCAAGCGTGAGAAAGGGTGTGATCTCGGACGCAACCATGTCCCGTTACATGGAGCGCAGAGGCATGAAGGCGCGCCCTCACGGTTTCCGCTCCAGTTTCCGAACATGGTGCGCCGAGGCGACGGACACGCCCCGAGAGGTAGCTGAGACGGCTCTTGCGCATGTTGTTGGCGGCAGCGTCGAACGCGCATATCGGCGAACAGATTATCTAGATCAACGCCGCGTACTGATGGAACGGTGGGCAGATCATGTCACAGCTGTCTAATCAACCGGACCTGGTAGCTGAGTGGTGGGATGGTTTCGGCGTCCCGCTGGTGAAAGCTCTCACCTCCATCCGAAAATGGGGGCTAGAGGGCAATCCAGAAACGCCTAGGACAGTTGGGGCCCACGAGTTTAAGGCGCGCGTCGAAGGGTGGATGACCTTCGATGGGAATAGTTACTACGTGGCAGAGGGTTGGGCCGAGATTATTGCCGACCAGGCGACGGGCCCAAAAGATGGTAGCGGGCAGCAATCCGGTTCAACTGTAGCCTACGATCTGGCATGTCAGATTGCATTGCAAAACAAGCTGGTGGGCGCAGACATGCCTGAGTGCCTTTTTCAGTTCCGGCCTGATCAGGCACAACGCCCTGAAAGACCAAGTAGTGTTGGTGAAGACGGAGAAAAACGAGTTTTTCGGAACATTTTGGCTTGGTGGGGCGTTCAGCGAGGAGTGGATATTGGGTTGAAAGCGGAGAACAATCGCGGTGACGAAATCAAGTACAATCGAGTGGACGATCTTCCCTCCGCTTGCGAACTGGTCACTGAGGCTTTCCACAAAGCTGGATGGCGAGAAATCACCCACAATATGATTGTTACGACCTGGCAACCACACCGATACGGCGGCGAAAAAGACCATCGGAAGCTCGAGAAAAAGAGCAATACCGCTGCGTATTTTTCAATCTTTCGGCAACTTGATCAACTGATTAAAGATTTCTCGTCCAAAGAGGATTAGCCCCCCACCCGAATTGTTTTGTACGAGTTGTCCGTTCCTAACGTGCCAAATATTGCCCCAAAGCAATTCGTGGAGCACCGAAATGACTAAACTACTCACCTTTCGCGAGTTACGGGACGTTCTTGGCGGGCGTGGTAGAAGTAGCGTGTATAGAGATATTGCTGCGGGTCGCCTTCCTGCGCCGGTCAAAATAGGCGGGCGTCTTTATTGGCGTGACAGCGAAATCAACGCTTTTCTCGCGGAGCTGTGAGATGGGGCGTGAGAATACCACCACCGATCATCCCCCAATCCGTGTGAGCGCAGTAGCTTATGACGCTCCTGTCGGAAAAAAGCTCACGTTAGCCCAAGACGGTGAGACTGTCCTTAAGGAAGCGGTCCTTGAAATGCGCGCGACGATCGGGCGATTGAGAAACCAAGGGTTTGCGACCGCCAAAGACGCTTTTGAGTATCGGTTAGAAGCCGATCCTAGCACGATGTTCCTTACGGGCACGTTTGACCCGGTGTTAACTGAAGCGGGCGTCGTGCCGGAGGGCCGACTTTCGCGGCTGCAGGCCGAGGATTTGGAACCAATGGTCGCCGCGACTGGGGAGCATCTCGCATTCCGGGAAGGCCCAGGGCTGATCAGCATCGACATAGATGTGAAATCCCGCGAAGAGGTTTCAGCAATCTACCCTGACGAAGAAATGCCTGTGTTTAAGACCGCGGACGTAGTTCTTGACGCCTTGTATGACGTATTGCCCGAGGCGCGAGATTGTCCAGTGCTGGTCATGCCCAGTTCAAGTAGCAAGATTGAGCGTGTGTCGAACGGTGCGTTGGTCAAGGGCCCTGGAGGATGGCGTGTAGTTCTAGCTACGAGTGACGCCAGCCAAACCCCCCGCATTCTTCAGGCAATCCACATACGCTGCTGGGCGCGCGGTTTTCATCGTTTTGCGTTCATTTCAAAGGGAGGGCAATTTCTTCCACGAAGCCTAGCTGATCAAGCTCTCGCGCGGCCAACACAGCCAGACTATCCAACTGCCGTGTTGGGTGAAGGGCTACAAAAAACGCCAGGTGCGCACATTATTCGGCATGTCGACGTGGAATTGTTTGATCCTGCCTCGGTCGAGGTATCGCTCGAAGACCAACATGCGGCAACCGCAAACCTCAACGAGGCACGGGTGGCTCTCAAGCCAGAACAATCGAAAGCAAATACACGGCGCAAGGCGGAGTACGAGAAAGACTTAATTGACCGCGGGGTTCCTAAACCGGCGGCAGAACGGGCTGCCACAGTAAAAGTGGAAAAAGGTCTTCTTCTGGGGTCAGATTATGTTGTGTTCGACAGTGGGGAATTGGCTTCCGTTAGCACGCTGCTTTCTCCTGAAGGTGAAAAATACGACCTGCGTGTCTGCCTCGATCCGATCGAACCAGACTATGATGGCGGTCGCGCAGTAGGAAAGTTTTACTGGAACAACGGCGATGCGCCAGGCGTCCACAGCTTCGCACATGGCAATCGATTTTATACGATGCGCCACGACGTGGAAAGCGCCACCGCTGCAATTGCAGCGGCCGCTGGCGACAACAGTACCATCGTACATGCGCTTGCGTTGTCAGAACTTTCGGAACTCGAGAACAAGACGGTTGAGCGTGACGTAGCCATTGCTCTAGGTCTCGGAAACAGCAGGCGGGAACTACGCACAGAGGTGACACGCGAACGAGATCGTATCTACCAGTCAGTTGGCCACGACGAGGGGCACGATGAAGGTTGGGCCTTCGATGATAGTCCGCGACCGCTTAACGAACCGTTGCCAACCACTTCATTCCCGCAGCGTCGCCCCTTGGCAAGTGGAACTGTAGCGCTCCTTGATCACCAAGCCAACCTCGCGCACATGCTAGATGGCTATGGGATCAAGTACCGGTACAACCTGATCACCAAACAAATGGAGTGGGCGCACCCAAATATCCCGAACCATGGTGACAATGCGGAGACCGGACTTTACTCGCATCTTCTGAGCTCAGCAGCTTTAAACAGTCTGCCCGACAAGAACCTAGACACCCACTTGGTCGCACTTGGTGACACTAACGCGTACAACCCGGTGACTGACTACCTGTCAGGGTTGCCCTGGGATGGCATTCCTCGGATCGAAAGGATTGCTTCCCAACTGAACGCGAGCAACCCCCAGGTTGCTTCGATCGCCGTTCGCAGGTTTTTAATCCAAGCCTGTGCCGCCGCTGACTACGCGAAAGAGGCCAAATCATTGAATGAGAACATCGAAGCTCACTTCGAATACGTCCTCGTTCTGGTCGGTGCACAGGGGCAAGGCAAAACGAAGGGTCTTCGCAAACTCCTTCCACGCGCACTGCGAGCGGTTTACCGCGAAAGCCTTGTTCTCAACACGTCGGACAAGGATAGCTTAAAAAGGGCGCTGTCGTGCTGGATTGGAGAGCTAGGTGAATTGGACGCGACGTTTGGAAAGTCCGCTATATCGCATAAGAAAGCGTTCCTATCTCAAAGCGAGGACGAAATCCGAGCGCCCTATGCCAGGAAGTCATCTCGCTACGGTCGACGTACCGTTTTTGTCGGCACAGTGAACGAGGAAAGCTTTTTAGCGGACGAAACCGGGAACCGGCGCTACCTGCCAATCTCGGTCGGTAAGCTGGATGTAGAGTGGTCCGACGAAGAACTGGACCAACTCTGGGCCGAGGCGTGGCACCTCTATACCACCGGTGAGCAATGGTGGCCGACTGAAGAAGAGGAGCAAACACTTAAGGAAAACGCGGAGAAATATCGTATTCGCACCGAAGTAGAAGAGCGCATTGAACGGCACTACGCATGGGGGCAGCGCCCTGAAGAAAAGTGTGCGCGATTGAAGGCAACCGAAATATACCACGATGTTATGCCGCTTTCCGCGCGCCCTCCAAGTGAAAAAGAAGTGAAAACGATTGGTTCAAGCCTCAAGCGCCTATGGGAGGGCTCCGGTATCACCGAAAATCGTGCGGGTCAGCTCGTGGTGCGGAACTCGGCAGGATATCCTGTGAGTATCAATGCACCAAGCGGAAAGAACCGTGGATGGCTGCTACCACCGAAGCGGAGCGAAGCAAGCAGCCCGGCCGTGATATCCGCTTTAAGAGCCGCACAACAGCATGATTAGAATGTACTGGCGAGCCGAGGGACACTTAGCAGGCCTCTTCGACGCCTTTTAAGATGCGCTCTCTTGGGTTTTTGGCTTGCAGAGTGGGTAGTAGGTGCAGGGGTGCAGGGGTAGTTCATTAGAAATAGTTGAGTGAAAAAGAGAGTGTCTTTGAAGATATACTCTTTTGAGAGTGAATGTTTGAAAAGATCACCCCTGCACCTGCTCCCCAAAAAATTCTCGAAAACTCTTTGGTTTTCCTCGTTTTTAGAGCAATATAGTTGACAATGTTAATGATTTCGAGGGAGCCCGTTATCCATACACACTCTTTCAAACGTTTTTGTGATGACACGATGCAATTGCGCATTAAGCAGGTCACTGATGCTGGACTGGATACAGGCAGTGGCACGTTGCCCATCGCTGATATCAAACCCGGTCTGACCTTCAACGCATGGGTCGAAGGGCACAGCGATTATATAATTATCACCGTCCACGCCGGTTGGGGCGACACGGTTCAAGGCGTGGCACTCACAGAGACGCCTTGCCACTACGGCGGCACTAGGCAGTGGTTCGTTTGCCCAGACTGTCGTCGTCGCTGTGGGGTGCTCTATATCAACCGTCGAATAGGCTGCCGGTCCTGCCACAATCTCGCCTACGCCAGCCAATACGAGGCGCCACGGGAACGCATGCGTCGGCAGCTTTTGAAAATCCGCAAGGTCATCGGCGCCGGTATGGAAATTGGCAACCCATTCAACCCGCCACCTAAGGGCATGTCGACGAAACGGCATTTGGCCCTAGTTGAAGAGTACAAGACGTTACGGGAAAAGTACTGGCGGGAATGTGAGTACTCGAGACGTTGGCGAGACAACCGACCGAAGACGATAGACTGGAAGCTTGGCGTGAGAGTGCCCTCGTCACGGTTAAATTGAACAGTTCGGGCACATAGCTGCCGTTGATGTAAGCTGCAGCGAATGGCCGGATTGAGCCCAAAGTGCCAAATTCTGCGACGTGGACGAAGGTCGGCTTTGTCGGTAGGCTTTCTCATCGTAGGCTATCGGTGACGCACGATAGACGCATTAAGAACGCTTGGGACGAAGCTTTGTTTTATTGCGGTCATCTGGGGGAGATATATCGCATTCTTGCGCAACCGTAAGCCACACTGGATAGAGTAATGGGAGAAAATAATGCTCGACACCACGATTTCAGATCAAACTCAGGCGATTTTGGACGAATTTGGCGACGCGCTCGCGAAAGGCGATATCGCGCGCGCCTGCGACATGTTTGAGGATGATTGCTATTGGCGCGATCTTGTTAGTTTCACTTGGAACATCAAAACTGTTGAAGGAAAAGACCAAGTTGCAGACATGCTGTCGCATCAATTGGCAACGACAAAACCCAGTGCTTGGAAAATCGCGGATGGTGAGATCGCGGATGAAGACGGCGGCGTGACCACAGCATGGATCACGTTTGAAACCGAGATTGCGCGAGGTTATGGATTGATCCGCCTGAAGGGCGACAAAATTTGGACCCTCCTAACCACAATGGTCGAATTGAAGGGGCATGAGGAACCGGCTGGTTTCAACCGCGCCATGGGAGCAAAGCATGGCGCAGGAAAGAACCGTGCCACATGGGCCGAAGAGCGCGCCCGCGAAGAGGCCGAGCTTGGCTACGACACCCAACCCTATTGTGTGATCATCGGCGGGGGTCAGGGCGGCATTGCGATGGGCGCACGCTTGCGTCAGCTTGGCGTCCCGACCATCATCGTGGAACGGAACGAACGACCCGGTGACAGCTGGCGGAACCGCTACAAGTCTTTGTGCCTGCATGATCCGGTCTGGTATGACCACCTGCCTTACATCAAATTTCCTGACAACTGGCCTGTCTTTTCACCCAAAGACAAGATCGGTGACTGGCTGGAAATGTACACCAAGGTCATGGAACTCAACTACTGGACGCAGACAACGGCCAAGTCTGCCAAATTTGATGAGGCTAAAGGCGAGTGGACAATCGTTGTGGACCGGAACGGCGAAGATATCGTACTGAAGCCCAAGCAGCTTGTCATGGCGACGGGCATGTCCGGTAAGAAACGCATGCCCGAGTTTCCTGGCATGGATAAGTTCAAAGGGGTGCAGCAACACTCATCCGAACATCACGGTCCAGATGAATGGTCCGGCAAAAAGGTTGTTGTCGTTGGCTCGAACAACTCCGCCCATGACATTTGCGCAGCACTTTGGGAAGCGGATGCAGATGTCACCATGGTGCAGCGGTCATCTACCCATATCGTCCGGTCCGAAACCTTGATGGAGGTCGGCTTGGGCGATTTGTATTCCGAACGGGCCGTTCAAGGGGGTATGACAACTGAGAAAGCCGATCTGGTGTTCGCATCGCTTCCTTATCGCATCCTGCATGAATTCCAGATCCCTGCTTATGCGGCCATGAAAGAGCAGGACAAAGACTTCTACGACGGATTGGAAAAAGCTGGGTTCTGGTTGGACTGGGGCGATGACGAAAGCGGTCTGTTCATGAAGTACCTTCGGCGTGGGTCCGGCTATTACATTGATGTTGGGGCAAGTCAGCTGATCATTGACGGTGAAATCAAACTCAAACGCGGTCAAGTTGTTGAGCTGGACGAAACGGGCGTCATCCTTGATGACGGCACCCATCTGGAGGCGGACTTGGTGGTTTATGCGACTGGGTACAACTCGATGAATGGCTGGGTCGCTGATCTAATGGGCCAGGAAATGGCTGACACACTGGGGAAATGCTGGGGCCTCGGTTCAGACACCACCAAAGACCCCGGCCCGTGGGAAGGCGAGCAACGGAATATGTGGAAGCCAACGCAGGTCCCCAACCTATGGATGCATGGCGGTAATCTGCACCAGTCGCGGCATTATTCGCAGTTCTTGTCTTTGCAAATTAAGGCGAGGATGGAAGGTATTCCGACCCAGGTCTGCGGGTTGCAAGAAGTTCATCACCGTAGCTAACGCAAGACTTTTAGAGCAGAAGCGGTCTTTCGATCTTAGTTAGCGAGGGACCGCTTCGTCCGCACAACCGTCGTTCGACGGGCCTGCAGCGAAAGCCTGCTGTGAGCCCAGAGCATGCGTAATTGGGCTACCTCTGTTCTGAGGTCGAGCTCCCGATAGGATCACAGGATTGCTGTGAACAAGGGAGATAGATGATGGAATATTTTGTTGGACTGGATGTATCGCTGCGGTCATGCGCTCTTTGCGTCGTCGATACGAGGGGCAAGGTTGTCCTTGAACGTGAGCTGGCCTGCGAGGTTGATGACATCGCAGAGTGTCTTTCTCATTTTCAATATCCGATAGAACGCGTTGGCTTTGAAGCCGGAACGATGAGCCAACATCTTTACTTTGGACTGAAGGCAGCAAACTTTGATGTCGTTTGTATGGAAGCCCGGCAGGTGAACGCTGCCCTGTCAGCGATGAGAAACAAAACCGACAAAAACGATGCACGGGGCATCGCTCAGGTTCTGCGTACCGGCTGGTTCAGTCCTGTTCATATGAAGAGCCGCGAAGCCCATGGCCTTCGTGCGTTGCTGAGTACGCGCAAGGCACTGCTCAAGAAGACGATGGATTTGGCCAATGAAGCTCGCGGATTGCTGAAGATATTTGGCATTCGTCTACCCAAAACCGTCAAGCATGGCAGCTTTGATGGTGTCGTCCGACCTATGATCGAGATGGATGATGTTCTCGCACATGCCCTGGTGTCCCTGCTCGACGCAAGGGTGGTGCTTTATCAGCATTTTTTGGAACTGGATCGACGAGTCAAACGTGCGGCAAGCCACGATGAGGTCTGCATGAGATTGATGACCGTGCCTGGCGTCGGGCCAATCGCGGCACTGACCTTCAAAGCAGCTGTCGATGATCCTGCCCGCTTCAAACGGTCTCGAACAGTGGCGGCGCATTTTGGGCTGACGCCACGACGATATCAGTCGGGCGAGCATGACAATCCGGGCCGAATATCCAAAGCGGGCGACAGAGACGTTCGTGCAACCCTGTACGCGGCCCCCAATGCTCTGCTCATGCGAACAATGGCCGGATCACAGATCAAATCCTGGGGCATGCGATTGATGCGCACCAAGGGACGTCGTCGCGCCGTTGTTGCTGTTGCCCGCAAGCTGGCCGTCTTGCTGCACCGGATGTGGGCGGATGGTACGGAATTCCGTCCGGAGAAGGTGGAGGGCATGGCATGATCTGAACAGCCCGAAACCAACCCGAACGGGGTCGTCCTCACCGGACGAGGTCTGTGGATGAAGCCGAATATGGCTGCTGCGCAACCTGAAGCGCGTCTCTAAGCAAGGCTCTCCACTGCCAATCCGACACATGCATGCAGCGATGCCATCAACGCATCAACCAGACTGCGAAGAGAAGCGTGACCCGGATGAGCGACAAAAACCCAAAAGAAAGAAGGAAAACGAGCTTGACCCAAACACCCAATTAGAGAAGCGGACGTGTGCCACCGAATACAGTAGTCGTAGCGGTCACTTCCAAACTCGAGCCTATCGCAGGGGTCGGCTTTTCACTTCGCCAAGGGCGTTGCACCAGTCTCCAGTCTTGTGATCTTGCCGTCTAGAAGACTATACGAGGCTAGCACGGCTTCCCTCGTACCATCCGGATAATCATTTACCGAATGGACGACTAGAATATCGTCGTTTTCGTATAAACATCGACGATTACCCATATCTGCTCCGCCTGCACTCATCATTTTCCTTAGCATTTCGGAAATCTGAGGCTTGTTCATTTCCGTTCCGTTTTGATGGCGAACGAAGACGCAATCATCGGCCATCAAATCAATATATGCCTCAGCATCTCGGTTCTTTGTCGCGGCATCCAGTTTCTGAAAGATCGACATTTCGTCCTCCTGATTATTTCCCGTTATATGTGGCGCAGCTCATTCTGCTGCTTGTGGCAACCCGGCAGGTTTGATGTTGTGATTAAGCCGGAACAGGTTCCCCGGATCATACTTGGCTTTTACTCTGCTTAGGCGCTCCATGTTGCCGCCATAGGCGCCAGTGACGCGTTCAATTTCATCGTCAGGCATGAAGTTTACGTAGACACTGCCCGTCGAGTATTGGGCGGTATCGTCGAAGAGCTTGCGCGCCCATCCGATGCAGGCGTCATCGCCTGACGCATCCTCCCAACGCGTATGTACGTTCATTATAAAATGCGATGATCTTTGTGGATATGCCGTGGCATCATCTGCAACCCGAGCCATTGCACCTCCGACATGCGCAATGAAAACTTCACAGTTAGGGTCGGGCAATGACTGTATTGCGTTCAGAAGAACTGATACTGCTTCGCCTGGCAGCCCGTTAAAATCATGACTCTTCCAGTAGTTTCTCATGCCTGGTGTCAGCAAGGGATCAAAAGCTGTTTGCCAGCCTACGAAGGGAGATGGTCCAATAACGTCGGCTACGGGATTCCCGAGTGCACGCAGTTGTTTGAGTGCCTCTCCGCCATCTTCCTCATCGCCAATATAGCAAATAGCGAAAACAAGAACCTCCTTGCCATGCCAGTCTTCAGTAAGAAACGGCAGCGGGGGTGCTTTACGCATAACCACCCATATAGTGAGCTCATCCGGAGCTGAATTAGCGATCTTGCCGAATTCTTGCAGAAGTGACGGAGCGTCCTCGAGCGGATGTACTATCAAACCTGCCAGTACTTCCGGTCCTACGTCGTGAAGCTGGAACTCAAATGAGGTAACAATTCCAAAATTGCCGCCTCCGCCTCGAATAGCCCAGAACAAATCTGCGTTTTCATCGGCGCTCGCGCGAACTAACGCGCCGTCAGCGGTCACAATATCTACGGATATTAGGCTGTCTATTGTCATCCCGAATTTGCGCGTGATCCACCCAAATCCTCCACCTAGTGTCAATCCCGCGATGCCTGTCGTGGAATTAATGCCCATCGGCAAAGCCAAAGCATGAGATTGCGTCTCTTTGTCCACGTCGCCAAGGGATGCACCGGGCTCTACACGGGCCGTCTTCATGGTTGGATCAACACGGACTGAGCGCATCTGAGACAAGTCGATAAGCAACGCCCCCTCGGCAACGGCATGTCCGGCGATCTGATGCCCCCCCGAGCGAATAGCAACTAGAAGGCCGTTGTCACGGGCAAAGTTGACCGCACTTCGGACGTCGCTTGTACCCATTGCCCTGACAACAAGGCCAGGCTTTCGGTCCACCATCGCGTTCCATATTGTACGGGCTTCGTCATACTCACTGTCGCCGTCCGAGAAAACGCCGCCACGTAGCGATGCGGCAAGGTTTTCGATCGCTTCCGCATCGATACTCGTTACCTTACCGTCCAAAGTTTTAAGTCTAGTCATTTATGAGTCCCCCATTTGTAATGAAGGGTCCTCGCCTGGCACATGCCTCAGATACAGAATATTGTTCTTTGGCCTTCTATAACATATCCTGATGAGCTTGTTGAAAGAGAAAATATGGGTACGCCAGCCCCATCTGGTCTTGAACGTAAGGAGGCCTGCCAAAGTTCGCTTTGTCTGGGCGGTTTCAACGGATGAGCGCAACACTTTAGTCTTTTTGGAAAGATGGAGTGTTAGAGATGAAATATCGGACGCGGACGTTTTACACGGACAAACAGAAATCTGAGATGTGGGATCGGTGGCAGCGCGGCGAGTCGATGAGTTCGATTGGACGGCATTTCAAT